>JADFQV010000026.1 GCA_022561635.1 Chloroflexota bacterium
GAGCCGCAGCATGAGGTGCTGATCATCGAGCAGGACGCCGCCAAGTGCGAGCGCATCGCCGAGGAGCTGGGCGACATCGTCCTGCGCGGCGACGGCTGCGAGGCGGCGACGATGGAGCTCGCCGGCTTCGGCCGCGCCGACATGGTCATCGCGGTCACCGGCGACGACGAGGACAATCTCGTCTCGTGCCAGGTGGCGAAGGTCAAGTTCAACGTCCCGCGCACCGTTGCTCGTATCAATAACCCGAAGAACCAGGAGATCTTCCAGCGGCTCGGTATCGATACGACCGTCAGCGCCACCGGCGCGATTCTGGCGCAGATCGAGCAGGAGCTGCCGACGCACCAGATGATCCCGTTCCTGACGCTGGGCGGCGGTCTGGAGCTCGTCGCCGTCAAGGTGCCGGCCGAGGCGAAGGTGGTCGGCACCGCGATCAAGGATCTGCTGCTGCCACATGAGTCGATCATCGTCCTCGTGATCAGCCCGGACGGGGCGCCGCGGATGCCGACGCCCGAAACGACGATCGCGATCGAAGACGAGATCGTCGCCGTCACGCGCCGCGAGAACGAAGACACGCTGCGGGGCGTCCTCACCGGCTCTGCCTGACGGTACAATCGTCGCATGACGAGGACTCTGGCCTACTTCGGGCCTCCCGGTACGAACAGCGAAGCGGCGGCGCTCGTTTACGCTGAGCGCGCCGGTGGCGGCTTCGACCTCGTGCCGCTACCGAGCATTACGGCCGTAGCCGCGGCCGTCGCTGACGGCGAAGCGGAAGAGGGCGTCGTCCCGATCGAAAACAGCATCGAGGGCGCCGTCAACGAAACGCTCGATCTGCTGATCCACGCCGACAAGCCGCTGTACATTCGCAGCGAAACCGTGCTGCCGATTGAGCATCTGCTTCTCGTGAAGCCAGGCACGCGCAAGGAGGACGTCACTGCGATCAAGTCGTTCCCCGTCGCCATCGCCCAGTGCCGAGCCTTCATCTCGCGTGAGTACCCGGATGCCGCGATCGAGGCGGCGCTTTCAACCGCGGCTGCCGTTGAGGCTGTGATGTCCCGCGACGGCGTGGCCGCGATCGCCAGCCGCCGCGCCGCCGAGCACTACGGCGCTGAGGTGCTGGCCAGCGACATCCAGGACCGTAGCCCCAACCACACCCGCTTCGTCACCATCGCCGGCGAAGACCACGCCCCGACTGGCGAGGACAGGACTTCGCTCGCGTTCACCTTTGCGCACGAAGACCGGCCCGCGCAGCTCGTCGGCGCACTGCAGGAGTTCGCCTCGCGCTCGATCAATCTCTCGAAGATCGAATCGCGGCCCAGCAAGGAGAAGCTGGGAACGTACATCTTCCTCGTCGACGTGCACGGCCACCGCCTGGACGCCCCGCTGGCCGAGGCCCTGGCGACGATCGAAAAGAACTGCTCCGTCTTCCGCGTCCTCGGTTCCTATCCCCGCTTTCGAGCCGAGAGCCGCTCGTCCTGAGGCTTTGACGGATGCCAGAGATTCCGGACCTTGAAGCCTACGCCACGTACCTCAACAAGCGCCTGCCCGGCCTGACCGTCGTCGAGGCCGAGGCGCCGATCGCCTGGATCGTGCGCGCCGGGCGCGAGGAGTTCCAGGAGCGGATGAAGGGCCAGACCTTCAAGCCCGTCTACCGCCACGCCAAGCTCCTCATCTTTCCGTTCGAGAGCGGCGACTTTCTCGTCGTCCACGCCATGCTGGCGGGCCGCTTCCAGTACGTCGAGCCGAAGCACCGGCGCCGCTCCAAGACGGCCTGGATCCTGCACCTCGACAACGGCATGGACTTACGCTACTTCGACGACCGCATGATGGGGCGCGCCTTTCTCGTCCGCGAGGAAGAGTTCGCCGAGCACGTCCCGCGCTGGACGGAGATGGGCCCGGACGTTATGAGCCCCGACCTGGACGAAGACGGCTTCCTGGCCGTGATGATGAAAGGCCGCGGCATGATCAAGAACATCATCACGAAAGAGCGCATGGTCGCCGGCCTCGGCAACGCTTACTCGGACGAGGTTCTGTGGGAGGCCGGCCTGCACCCGTTCCGCAAGCGCACGGACGTTCCGGAGGAGGACCTGCGCAAGCTGTTCCACGCCATCCGCGACACCATGGCCTGGGCCACTCCCATCGTCACCGAGCTGACTGAGGAGAAGGGGCTGCCGGTGAGCATGTACCGGGATCATCTTCGCGTGCACAAGAAGGGTGACGAGGACTGCCCGCGCTGCGGCCACAGGATCACTTCGATCAAGTCGGGCGGGCGCGAAACAAACTTCTGTCGCGGCTGCCAGGAGTGACGTCCGTCTCGGGCGCTCAGGCTTGCTCGAGGCCTAGCCGATTGCCCTCGGGGTCAACGAACCGTGCGTATCTCCCGTAGCGGCGGTCTTCGATGGCGCTCACGCCGACGCCGCGCTTCTTCAGTTCGGCGACAGCTTTGTCGATGTCCTCAACTCCGTAATGATCTGTAGCAACCAGTGCGGGTCGTTCGCGGCATCGGCGCTGCGCCCGCCGTGGAGCGCGATCTCAGCTCCGGCGCCGCCCTTCAGTGAAACAAGGCGACCCCGGTCAGCATCCACGCGGAGCCCCAGCGTTTCGCTGTAGAATCGCTTCATCGCTGGGAGATCACGGACGTAGATGATCACCTCGCCCACGTTCGCGTCCGCGAGAGGGCCCACCGGATTATCGGAGTCCGCCATCCGAATCCCTCCTCGTGGGATTGACGATTGGTCGCTTTAGGCGAAGCCCTGGTCCAGCTCGCCGTCGATCGCCGGAATGAACTTGCGCCAGCCCTCGTTGCGCTCGAGGTAGTGGTAGAAGGTGCGGAAGTAGCTGTAGGTGGGCTGGTAGGGGTCGCGGCGCAGGTACATGCGCGCCTCTTCGGGCGTCTGGCCGGCCTTGCGGTGGTTGCAGCGTTTGCAGGCCGCGACGACGTTATCCCACTCGTGCGTCCCGCCGCGATGGCGCGGCAGGACGTGGTCCAGCGTCAGGTCCTTCGACTGGTTGCCGCAGTACTGGCAGGTGAACTTGTCGCGCAGGAAGATGTCGCGCCGCGTCAGGCGCCCCTGCGGCCGGGGACGGTGGATCAGATAGGCGAGGCGGATGACAGAGGGTATCTCGAAGATATCGGTGGCGCTGTGCAGGTAGCCGCGGCCGTTTTCGATGGTCTCTGCTTTATCGCGGCCAAGTAGAACCAGAGCGCGCCGGACGTTGCAGACGTTCAGCGGCTCGAAGTTCTGATTGAGCACCAATACTGGTAAACGTGGCCCCATGCTGCATCTCCACCGGATTTCAATACTATCAGACAGATTTGAGAGGCGGCAATAATCGAGCGGTTAAGCGCTAGTTCCCCGTCGCGCCGAGGAAGGCGTCGATGCGGTCTTCGAACGCTTGCGGTAGAAGGCTCAGAAGGAACGAGAAGTCGTCGACGAAGTACGGTGCCAGCTGCGAGCCTTCAACCGCTCCCTCGAGGCCCAGGCTGGGGTAGGCCGCGAAAACGAGCAGCAATACCTGGACGATCAGCAGGCCCTTGATCAGGCCGAACCCAATGCCCCCTAGTCGGTCCCACACGCCTAGCATCAGTAGCGATGCGCCCGTTTTCAGCATGTAAGCCGCGATCTGGCCGAAGATGTATACGGCCCCGAACAGCACGAGGAACGCCACGGCCTCCGCCGCGTTCTCATCGCCGATGAAGACGAGGACATCGCTCGCCAGGTTCTCGTACAGCGTCCCGGCGATCACGATGCCGGCGATGACGGCCGTCAGCGTGACGATCTCCCGGATCAAGCCAGCCCGAAAAGCGGCGACGGCGAAGCCGATGAGGACGACGATAATCAGGCCGTCGAGCCAGTTCATGCGCGGCGCGACCCGGCTGAAAGATGGCCGAAGGTTAGTCGCGGGAGGCGCTGAGTCACACGGGTCACGCCGATGAGAACGTCGGCTGTGGCCGTGGGTTACGCCGCGGCGTGGCGAATGAGCCAGTACTCAAGGCTGTCCGCGAGCGCCAGCCACGACGCTTCGATGATGTCCGTCGAGGAACCGACGGTCGTCCAGGTGTCTTTGCCGTTCGTGGACTCGATCAGCACTCGTACGGAGGCGCCGGTGCCGGCGGCAGAGTCGATGATGCGCACCTTGTAGTCGACCAGGTGGATCGAGTGGATGTCCGGATACGACTCAGCCAGCGCCTTGCGCACGGCGCCGTCCAGCGCGTTGACGGGGCCGTTCCCCTCGTCCGCCGTGATCAGCACGCGCTCGCCGACGCGCAGCTTGACCATCGCCTCGGAGATCATCTCGCGGCCGTCGTCACCGGGGTCGTGGTGGCGCCGCTCGACGATCATGAAGTCGACGAGCTCGAAGTGGGCGCGGTAGTCGGGGCGGCTGCGTCGTACGAGAAGTTCGAACGATGCCTCCGCGCCCTCGTAGACGAAGCCTCGCGACTCCATCATCTTCACGCGCTCGAGGATCTCGCGCACGTCGGCCTGGCTCAGGTCCAGGTGCAGGCCCTGCTCCTCCAGCTTGGCGATGATGTTGCGCCGCCCGGACAGCTCCGATACGAGGATGCGTGTGTCGTTGCCGACCTCCGCCGGGTCGATGTGCTGGTAAGACCACGCTTGCTTGACGACCGCAGCGGCGTGCAGACCGGCCTTGTGCGCGAAGGCGGCCGAACCGACGTAGGGTTGTCGGGCGCTCCGTGGCATGTTGGCCAGCTCGCTGATGTAGTGCGAGACCTCCGTCAGCATCTGCAGCTGTGCGTCGCTGACGACGTCGATGCCCATCTTAAGCTTGAGGTTGGCGATGATGCTGAACATGTTGGCGTTGCCGCTCATATCGCCGTAGCCGTTCGCCGCGCCCTGTACCTGCGTTGCGCCCGCCTCCACGGCCATCAGCGTGTTGGCGACCGCCACGTCGGCGCCGTTGTGTGCGTGTATCCCCACCTGGCACGGCACCTCGGACACGACCAGCCGCACGATCTCGCCGACCTGCGACGGCACCGTGCCCCCATTCGTGTCGCAGAGCGCGACGCAATCTGCGCCGGCTTCGGCGGCCGTCTTCAGGCACTGCAGCGCGTAGGCTTTGTCGGAGGCGAATCCGTCGAAAAAGTGCTCGGCGTCGAAGAAGGCGGTGAGGCCCTTGCTCTTGAGGAAGCGAAACGAGTCCGCCAGCATCGCCAGGTTCTCCTCGGTCGTCGTCTCCAGGATCTCCGTGACGTGCTTGTCGCTGGCCTTGCCGACGAGCGTGACGACGGGTGTTCCCGCTTCGATCAGCGCGCGCAGGTTGGGGTCGCTCTCGGCCTCCCCGCCGGCCTTGCGCGTCGAGCCGAACGCCGCCAGCCTGGCGTTGCGCAGGTTCAGCTCGCCCGCCCTAGCGAAGAACTCGGCGTCTTTGGGGTTTGAGCCCGGCCAGCCACCCTCGATGTAGTGAACGCCGATCTCATCGAGCCGTTGCGCGATCTTCAGCTTGTCCGATACGGAGAGCGAGATGCCCTCCATCTGGGTGCCATCCCGCAGGGTCGTGTCGTACAGCTCGATCGTCTTTTTGGCGGAACTCATAGTGCACTCAGTGTATCGGAACGCTTGTGGCGGAAAAAGGTGACAGAATCTGTCCGCAGCGCTGTATACTCGTGGCTCCATGACTCGAAACACCGACGCGCACGACTCAGACGGGCTAAAGACGCCGCGCACGACGCTGCGCCGTAAGCCCGATCGCGGCTCTCACGACTGGGAGACGATCGCGGCGATACTCGATGAGGGGCTCATCTGCCACATCGCCTTTGAGACCGACGGCCAGCCGTACGCCATCCCCACCAACTACGGACGCGACGGCCGCACGCTGTACATTCACGGCTCACCCGCGAGCCGCCTGCTGCAGTCGCTCGCCGAAGGTATTCCGATGTGTCTGACGGTCACGCTGCTCGACGGCATCATCCTCGCCCGCTCAGTGTTCCATCACTCGATGAACTACCGATCCGTCGTCGTGCTGGGCACTGCGCGCCGGGTCGATGCGGAAGAGGAGAAGCTGCAGGCACTCGAAGTGATCGTGGACCACATCGTGCCCGGCCGTTGGGGGGATGCCCGCATCCCGAACGAGCGCGAGCTCAAGGCCGTTCTCGTCTTGCGCCTGGAGATCGATGAGGCCTCGGCGAAGCTGCGGCCAGGAGGCGTCGTCGACGAGCCGGAAGACATGGACTTGCCGGTCTGGGCCGGGCGCCTGCCGCTGTCGCTTGCCGTCGGCGAGCCGGAAGTGGATCCGGAGGTGGCGCTCGAACAGGTCGTTCCCGCATACATACGCGACTACAAACGGCCGTAGGGACCGCCTCGGCGCTAACAGCCGCTGCTATAATTCCGTCCACTAATACGACATGACAGACGAACCGATCACGGCGACGCTGCTCATCTCCTGCCGCGACCAGAAGGGCCTGGTGGCGGCCGTGTCCGACTTCCTCTATCGCAACAACGGCAACATCATCCACGCCGACCAGCACACCGACCAGGAAGAGGGTGTCTTCCTGCAGCGCGTCGAGTGGGAACTGGAGGGTTTCGACGTCGCCCGCGAGGAGATCGAGGCGACGTTCAAGCCGATCGCCCTGCGCTTCGGCATGGAGTGGGCGCTGCACTTCAGCGACTACCAGCCGAGTGTTGCTCTCTTCGTTTCGAAGCTGCCGCACTGCCTCTACGACCTGTTGGGACGCTGGCGCATGGGCGAGCTCCGCGGCACGGTCCCGCTCGTCATCAGCAACCACGATGACCACCGCGAGATCGCCGAGAGCTACGGCATCACGTTCCACTCCCTGCCCGTGACCGACAACAAGGCGCAGCAGGAGAACGTGGCGCTGAAGCTACTCCAGGAGTGGGACATCGACACGGTCGTGCTCGCCCGCTATATGCAGATCCTCAGCCCGGAGTTCGTGGCGCGATACCCGAACCGACTGATCAACATCCACCACTCGTTCCTGCCCGCCTTCGCCGGCGCGCGGCCGTACCACCAGGCGCACGAGCGCGGTGTCAAGATCATCGGCGCGACGGCCCACTACGTGACGCCGGAGCTCGATCAGGGGCCGATCATCCAGCAGGATGTCGCCGGCGTCAGCCACCGCGACTCCGTGAACGACCTCGTGCGCAAGGGACGCGACCTGGAAAAGATCGTCCTCGCCCGCGCCGTCGACCTCCACCTGCGCAACCGCATCCTCGTCTACGGCAACAAGACCGTAGTCTTCGACTAGGCCGAATCAGGACCTTTAGCGCTGACCATCACTGCCGACAGGATGCATGGCTCGCTGCTGCGGTTTCGCCAGGCGTGCCAGGTGCCTCGCTGAACAACGAGATCGCCGGCCTTGAGATGCACTTCCTCGCCGCCATCGAGCTTGAGAAACACCTCACCCGATACGACCGTTATGAAGTCGATCGTTTCCGTCTTGTGCATTCCGACCCCCTTTGAGGGGTCCAGGGCTTGCATCATTCCTGGAACCTTCGACGTCATCTCTTGCCCGAGGGCGGCCATGTCCAGCTCACGTGAGATGCTAGCGTCGGGTGCCAGCTCGACGATCATGAAAGTCATCCCGCCGGCCGCTGGGGTCATCGGAATAGACCCGCCTGGAGGTTCGCTTCCGGCGCCGGTGTCCGTGGGCGGTTCGTCTAGCTGCCAGATGCCTGTTCGCGCGAACTTGATCTGATCGATCGTCACCGTCGAGGCTGACAGACCGTCATCTACGACAACCGACTTGCCGGCGTCATCGAATCCAGTAATCACGCGTCGAATACTCTGTGGCATCTCGATGTCTCCCTTCTGCTTGCGGTCGCCCGGGACTATTTGGGTGCCTTGTCTAGATCAGCCCCGCCACCAGGTCGCCCATCTCGGCTGTGCCCATGCCCATCTTGCCGGCGGAGAGCGACTTGATCTTGCCGCTGCCCAGCGCCTCGATGATCGCGTTCTCGATGCGAGCGCCGCCGTCTTCTTCGCCCAGGTGCTCGAGCATCATCTGGGCGGCGGCGATGGCGGCCAGCGGGCAGATCACATCCTGCCCCGTGTACTTCGGCGCGCTGCCGCCGATCGGCTCGAACATCGAGACCCCTTCCGGGTTCAGGTTGCCGCCGGCGGCGATCCCCATCCCGCCCTGGATCATCGCGCCCAGGTCCGTGATCACGTCGCCGAACATGTTCTCGACCACGATCACGTCGAACCACTCCGGGTTCTTCACGAACCACATCACCGTCGCGTCCACGTGGGCGTACTCGCGGCGGATGTCCGGGTAGTCCGCCTCGCCCACCTCGTTGAAGGCGCGCCACCAGGTGTCGTGCACGAAGGTGAGCACGTTCGTCTTCCCCACCAGGTGCAGCTGCTTGTCCTTGTTGCGCTTGCGGGTCAGGTCGAAGGCGAAGCGGATCGCGCGCTCGGCCCCGAAGCGGGTCGTCATGTGGATCTGCGTTGAGACTTCCTGCGGCGTTCCTTTGTACTGGAAGCCGCCCATCCCGCTGTACAGTCCCTCGGTGTTCTCCCGCACGACGACGAAGTCGATGTCCTCCGGTCCCTTGTCCTTGAGCGGGCAGTCGACGTTGGGGTAGAGCTTGACCGGGCGCAGGTTGATGTACTGATCGAGCTCGAAGCGCAGGCGCAGCAGGAGGCCCTTCTCGAGGATGCCCGGTTTTACGTCCGGATGGCCGATCGCGCCGAGGAAGATGGCGTCGAAGCCGCGCAGCTCTTCGAGGATGGAGTCCGGCAAGATATCGCCCGTCTTCAGATAGCGCTCGCCGCCGAGATCGTAGTGTTCGAGATCGTAGCGGAAACCGGTCTTGGCGGCCGCCGCTTCGAGCGCCTTGAGGCCCTCGCGGACGACCTCCGGGCCCGTGCCGTCGCCCGGCAGGACGGCGATCTTGTAGCTCCTGTCAGCCATGCTTTCTCCCATCAAGCGCTAGTGGGTCAGTGGGATCGAGTCTAGCACGCGCCAAGTTTAGAACGCAGTCGAGGGAGCCAACTGTGGCTAGTCGTCGCGGCGGCGGCGATTCGGGCGCAGTTCGCGGCGGGCGAGTTCGCTGAAGACGGCCCGGAAGGCGATCAGGCCTGATGATGCGAAGGTGAGCACCAGCCCCCACGAGCGAATGCGCCGCATGTTCTCGACGCCGAGGTTGGCGACGACCGTCCACGTCCCGGCGATGAGGCCGGGCACGAACCAGACGACGATGAACGTCGCCGCCGGTATGCGCGCCCACGTCCGCTTGAAGCCGAGCCCGCGGTCGACGACGACGAGCCAGACGACGCTGAGACCGGCCAGCGACCCGAGGGTACGTTCGGCGGCGCTCGCCTGGCTCGCCTTCCACATCGTGAGGAACCCGTTCATGAGCGTGATCATGGTGTTGCGGCCGCGCGGCTCTTCATCGCGCTGGGCGTCTTCTTCCGTGAAGTCGTAGATCTCCTCCTCGACGCGCCTACCGAGGACGCGCAGCCGGCTCCAGAGGTCACGAGGCGTGCTCTCCCGTGAGGCCACTCAGGCGCTCCTCCGGGCCTCTGCGTCGTCGTCCTGCTGGTACATCGGGTTGTAGCAAGCGGCGACGTGCGAGCCCGGGCCGACCGAAAGCAGCTGCGGCGCGGGCTCCGAGCGGCACTCTGAGGTCGCCTTGTTGCAGCGCGGCAAGAAGGCGCATTCGTCTGGAAGGGCGATCAGCGAAGGAGGCGCACCCTCGATCGCTGCCAGCCGGCCGCTGCTCTCTCGGTCCGGGCGCGGCCGGCTCGCCAGCAGCGATGCCGTGTACGGGTGACGCGGCGAGCGAAATAGCGTCGCGGCGTCGGCGTACTCGGCGATGTGCCCGGCGTACATCACGGCCACGCTGTCGGCCATCTGCGCGACTACTCCGAGGTCGTGGGAGATGAGGACGATCGACGTGCCGTACTGCTTCTGGATCCGCCGCATGTCCTCGAGGATCGCTGCCTGGACCGTCACGTCGAGGGCGGACGTCGGCTCATCGAGGATCAGTACGGACGGGTTGAGAGCTGTCGCAATCGCGATCATCACCCGCTGCGCCATGCCGCCCGACAGCTGGAACGGATATCGCCGGACGATCTCCTCGGGGTCGGACAGTCCGAGTTGGCCGAGCGCCTCGATGGCCATCGCCTTCGCCTCGCGCTTGGAAACCGGCTGGTGCGTTCGGATGATCTCTTCTACCTGATCGCCGATGGAGAGCACGGGGTTGAGGCCCGTGCTCGGGTCCTGGAAGACGATCGCGATCTCACGGCCGCGAATCTTGCGCAGTTCCTCGCCCTTGAGGCTGAGCAGGTCGCGGTCGCCGAAGAATATCTTGCCGGCGGTAATTCGGCCCGGACGCGGTAGGAGGCCCATGATCGCCAGCGCCACCGTCGACTTGCCGCACCCACTCTCGCCCGTGATGGCCAGGGTCATGCCGCGATGCAGGTCGAAGGAGACGTGGTTCACGGCGTTGACGATGCCGTCGGGTGTGTCGTATTCGGCGTGGAGGTCCTCTACGCGAAGGATGATGTCCTGCAACGGGCGCCTTTCGGGTGAGCCGCCGGCCCCTCAGCAGGAGAGCGAGATGCCGCCGGCGCTATAGCGGGCAAGTCGCATTATACCGGGTCGGCTGCGTCAGGCGATCTGCCGGCGGATCGAAGCGATCACGCGGCCCTGCACCTCGACGTTGCCGGCGTCCGTATAAATCGGCTGCATCGTCTCGTTGGCAGGCTGCAGGCGCACGCGGTCTCCTTCGCGGAAGATCTTCTTCAGCGTCGCCTCCTGTTCGTTCTTGAGCCACGCCACGACCATGTCCCCGTCGCGAGCCGCTGTGGCTTGCTCGAGGATCACGATGTCGCCGTCGTTGACCAGCGCGTCGATCATCGACGTCCCCTTCACCCTTAGGGCGAAGACGTTCTCGCGGTCACCGACGATCTCTGGTGCGACCTCGATCGAATCCGACATGTCGGCGCTCCAGGTGTCAGCCGACGGTACAGGGATCGGCTCGCCTGCCGCGATCGAGCCGATGATCGGCACGGGAACGACGCGTTGCGCGCGCCGGCCGCCTTGCAGCACCTCGATGGCGCGCGATACCTCGCGGTCGCGCTTGATGTGGCCCTGGCGTTCCAGTATGCGGAGGTTGTAGTCCACAACGGAGGTGGAGCTGATCTCGCAGGCCTGCTGGATCTGCCGAATGCTGGGCGGGTAGTCGTGGTCGTCGATGAACTCGCGAATGTAGTCCAGGATGCGCTGCTGTTTTACTGACAGGTCCTTCATATTCGTGTCCTTCCAGGGCGGCTCGCTGGCAATAAACGAACCTTTGTTCGCCAGAACAAAAGTTTAGAGACCATACGTTCGGTTGTCAACAGGATTACGACACCGGTACAATCCGCCACGATGCCCTGCGAGCGGCACCAACCAATCTGATGGGATCTGGACTAGAGGACGTACGTATACCTATGACTGATGAACAAGAGGGCCCCAAAATAGGGCTAGTAATCTCCGCGCATCCCGACGACTCTGAATTTGGCGCTGCTGGCACGGTCTACACCTGGGTGCAGCAGGGCTGGGAGTTCTACTACGTCATTTGCACCGACGGTTCCAAGGGCAGCGAGGACCCGGACATGACCGCGGACGTCCTCGTCCCGCTACGCCAGAAGGAGCAGCGGGCCGCCGCCGCCGTCCTTGGTGTCAAGGAAGTCTTCTTCCTCAACAACGTCGACGGCGACCTCGCTTACACCAAGGACTTCTCGCGCGATATCGTGCGCCTGATCCGGCGCCTCAAGCCGTACGCCGTCTTCAGCCACGACCCCAACCACATCGTGCGCGACATGTTCATCAACCACCCGGACCACCGAGCGGCCGGCACCGTCGTCCTCGACGCGGTGTACCCACTGGCAAGGAACCGGCCCAGCTTTCCCGAGCTGCTCGACGAGGGTCTTGAGCCATACAGCGCCAAAGAGGTCTACCTCTGGACCGCGAGCAACACCAACTTCGACGTCGACATCACCGACGCGCTCGACAAGAAGTTCGAGGCGCTGGCCTGCCACAAGAGCCAGATCGACGACATGGAGGGGATGAAAGAGCGCCTCCTCCAGTTCTGGAGCGATACGGACGGAACCTATAAGGAGCGCTTCCGCCGCATCGTTCTCCCGTTCTGATGCGACTCTGCCGCTACAAGGCCGGCGGTGTCGTGGGCTATGGCCTGCTCGAAGACGACGCCGTCCAGCCGTTCGAGGGCGACCTGTTTGGCCAGCGCCAACCGACCGGCGCATCACTACCCCTCGCCGACGTTCAGCTTCTCGCGCCGCTCGTGCCGGGCACGATCCTGGCGGCTGCGGTGAACTATAAATCGCACCTGCCCAGCGGCCGTGCCGTCCTCAAAGACGACGACGCGCCCGACATCCCACAGTTCTTCCTCAAACCCGCGTCCTCTGTCATCGGTCCTGGGGAAACGATCGTTCTTCCGAAAGGCGCGCGCCGCGTGGACGCCGAAGGCGAGCTCGTCGCCGTGATCGGCCGCGTCTGTCACCAGGTCGCTCCGGAGGAGGCGCTGGACTACGTGCTTGGCTACACCTGCGGCAACGACGTCAGCGCCCGCCACTGGCAGCGCGACGACCTGCAGTGGTGGCGCGCCAAGGGCTCCGACACGTTCACGCCTCTGGGCCCGGCAATCGCCACGGACGTTGAGCCGGGCGACGTCATGCTCCGCACGCGAGTCAACGGCCAGGAGCGGCAGTCATCGAGCACGGATCAGCTGATCCATAGCGTGGCGAAGATGATCGCCTTCGCCTCGGAGGTCATCTCCCTGGCGCCGGGCGACTTGCTCTTCACTGGGACGCCGGGAGAGCCGCCGAAGCTTGAGGACGGCGATGCTGTCGAAGTCGAGATAGACGGCATCGGCATCCTCTCGAATCCGGTCCGCCGCGAGGCCTAGGCCTGGGCCGCGGATATCGGCATGAACGGTTGGCGGGAAGGCTCTTCTTGAAAACGGGACGGGAAGAGGGCGGTCAGGAGCGAATTTCGTGGGTAGTCGGATGCGGGCGGCGCACAGGTGAAGACGCTGCTCTGGCGAGCGGCGCTTCGGCTTCTACTTTTCGGCCGGGCCTGCGGCGGGTACCGCAGCCGAGCGGTGCAGTAGCTTCTGCGCCTCTTCGGTGACACCCACGTCAACGGCGTCGCAGTACGTGGCGTATATCGTGCGGTCCATGAGGCGCAGGCCGTCTTCGTTCAGCTGGCCGCTCTGCTCGCTGCGCAGCTTGAGCAGCCGGTTCAGCCGCTGAAGGAAATGGCTCTGCATTGGCGAAAGGGAACCCTCATTCCGCTTCGTCGGAGAAAGCATCTTCCCAACCCTCCTGTCTCTCGAGGCCCGTACCTGGGTGTCCGGCATTGGTACCTGCCTCGGTTCAAGCGTACGCGGTGCGCCTTTGTGGTGGCAAGCCTACGACAGCGCAATAAAGGTTAATAATTCGTGTATCAGGTCAGCTATCGGATGCCTGCGCTGCGGTTATGCGGCTGATTCGACCTTTGCTTCGTCGGTAGTGGCGGCACTCGTGAAGGACCGGTCCTGGTGGCCGCGGCGGACCACCAGGTGCAGGCGGGCCCGCAGCTGGAGCGAACGCTCCTGCGTGGCAGCATCATTGGCAGCGCGCTCCGAACTTCAGAGCGAAATTCGGCCCTGCTCGCCTGAGCTGTCGGCCGCCTTGACGAAGTGAATGCTGACGCAACCCTCCTGGGCGCCGTAGAAGTCCACGAGTTCCTGGTTGATCTGGCTTGCCTCTTCCTCTCGTCCAGCGAGGGGGATCATGGTTGAGACTCTGATGTATGTCGTCTGCTTTTCCTCCTGAGCTCGTGTACCCAATAATGAAGGGGGCGCTGGTTTCGGCCAGCGCCCCCTTCATTCGCGTTCGCGTCGATTTCTATAGTCGGAGCTTGCCGTGCGACGGCTGGCGTCGGCGTTGGCGGGTGTCTCCGTTCATCTCTGCTTCGAGCTCGGCGCCGGCCATGGCGCCCACTTCGAAGACGTAGCCACAGGATAGGCACGTGCTGTACGCGCCATACCAGTCTTCTTCGAAGAGCATTGACCCCTCGCAGCGGGGGCATGATCGCGGTGGTGCTGCTGTCTGCATCTTGTTTCCCTTCCCTTCGTGGCAATAAAAAAGAGCCGATGCCGCCACCAGGCGGCTTGGCCCCCTCTTTCGCCTCCGAGGTTAGCTGACGGGTTCGGGTCGAAAGGGTGACCCTACTCGTTCCGTGGATGGTGGAGCGAGATTCACCCCGGAATCATTCCCCCGGTCCGCCAATGGCGGATTCGGCGCGTCACAAGAAGTTTGTGACTTCTGTAACTATCCTTACAGAGCGTCACGAATCTGTCAAGCGCTGCTGGCCCCGTATCAGCCGTGCCGCGCGGTTATCAACGTCTTGCTCCCCGGTCCCTGCGCGCGGCGTTTCAGCCCGCCGCTCCTTGACAACCAATATAGCCGATGCTACTTTCTAGCCACCCAAATCGCCCTGTACCTAGGTGCCTACTTAGAATGCAATCTGTCGCCGTATCTGGCCCCGACAGGCGTGCGCTCGGATAGAGGAGTTCTGTGCAGCAATACCTCATCCGCCGCATCCTGCTGAACTTCTTCGTCCTGTTCCTCGTGGCGACGATGGTCTTCGCCGCCCTGCGCATCGACACTAGCTCAGTTGTGACCAGGCGCGCCGGTGGCTGCCTCGCCGGTGGTACAGGTTCCGCCTTGCAGGAGCAGTGCGAGGTTATCGCCAGGGCGGAACTCGGCCTCGTCGACTCCATCCCGAAGCAGTACGTCACGTTCCTCTGGGACACGGTGCGGCTGGATCTCGGGACGTCCACCACGGGCAACAAGGACCCGATCATGGGCGAAATCTGGTCGCGCGCCGGCCCATCGTTCGAGCTGGGCCTACTGCAGATCATGTTTGCGATGGCGATCGCGCTGCCGATCGGCATAATATCCGCCGTCAAGCAGGACGGCCTGGCCGACTACTTCCTGCGCTTCTTCTCGATCCTGGCGCTGGGCATCCCGGTGTTTGTCTTAGCAGTGTTAGTTATCATTCTGACGTCGAGATATGCGCAAGGAACGTTCTTAGCAGACTGGCTCGGGCCGCATGTCGAATACGTCCATTTTTATGAGGATCCGATTCAGAACCTCAAGATAATGTTCGCACCGGCGATCTTAGCCGGGCTTGGTACGGGCGCCATCATCATGCGCTTTCTGCGCTCTCAGATGCTTGAGGTCCTGCGGCAGGACTATGTCCGCACCGCCTGGGCCAAGGGGTTGAAGGAGAGAACGGTCATCATCCGCCACGCTCTCAAGAACGCCTTCATTCCAGTGCTCACGATCGTCGGCATCCTTCTCGGAAACATCGTCAGCGGCAACGTCATCCTGGAGGTCATCTACGGGATACCCGGACTCGGCAGCTACATCGTTCTCAATATCTCGCAGAACCCGAACTTCCCCGCCGTGCAGGGGGTCGTCATCGTCGTGGCGGTGGTGCTCGTCTTCGTCAACCTCTTCATCGATATCGCCTACGGCTGGCTCGATCCGCGGATCAGGTACACGTAGGACAAGGCAGGCATGGAAGAAGCCCAGGCAGTCCCAGCGATAGCACAGGCGGGACCATACCGTTTCGGACTTTCGATGCTGCGCGGCATACGGACGTTCGTCAGGAAGAAGCCCCTCGGCGCATTCGGATTCGTTCTTATCATCATCCTTTTCGCGATGACGCTGGGCACCCCGAAGGCAGAGTTCGGCGCGCCGGCGCTGCCGGACCGTCCGTTCGGCTTCGAGCTGGGGCCGCCCTGGATGCAGCGCTATAGCCCCGAGACCCTCTTCGTCACCGAGTCCGGCCTCGTCTCGTCCTACGAGGCGCCAACCGCCCAGCACTGGATGGGCACCGACCAGAACGGCCGTGACACCTGGTCGCGAATCGTCAACGGCGCTCGTCGCTCCCTTTTCGTCGGCGTCTGGGCGCTCGTCCTCGCTACGCTCATCGGTGCCGGCATCGGCGTCGTCTCGGGCTTCTGGGGGGGGTGGTTCGACCTGATTGCGCAGCGATTTATGGATGCGCTGCAGGCGTTCCCGGCGCTGATCGCCCTGATTCTGATCATAACGATCAATCCAACGATTCCCTTTATTAACGACGAGGGCGATCAAACGACCTTACTTATGGCGGCGCTCGCTCTCGGCTTGGTCGGGATACCGAGCGTTCAACGCATTACGCGTGGGGTCGTGCTTTCTGTTCGCGAGCAGCAATATATTGATGCGGCGCGAGTCATCGGCGCCACCGATGTGCGCATCATGTGGGGCTACGTCCTCCCGAACATTTTTTCCTCGCTGATCGTCGTCTTCACGACCGGCATCGCCGTCGTTATCCTGGCAGAGGCGGCACTTACTTTCATCATCCCGGAGAAGCTGCCCCAGGGCGTTTCCTGGGGCTTCATGCTTTCCGAATCCTACTCGTCGCTTGGCGACGCCCCGTGGCCGGGTATCTTCGCTGCTGCCGCTATCTCGCTCGCTGTGCTAGGCTTCAATCTTGCGGGCGATGGGCTGCGAGATGTACTTGACCCGCGGTTGCGACAAAGGTAAATCTTGCCAGGGCGGCGTTTCGTAGCTTGATGGGGGGCCCCACCTGCTGAAAGGAGACAGGTAAGGCATGTCGGAATCTAACTACTGGGACAAGTTCTGGCGAAAGCGAATGAGCCGACGGCGGCTGATGTCCGGCGCTCTGGTGGTCGGAGGTGGCCTGGCGGCGGCCTCGGTCGTCGGCTGCACCAGTGATAGTTCGACCAGCACCGGCGGCGGTACCAGCGGTAGCGCGGCGGACTTCCTCGCACTTCAGAACGGCACCGAAGCCGCCCCGATACCGTACTACGACGCCCGCCGCGACTTCGTGCCCGCGCCGGCCGACTCTCGTGGCGGTACCTACACCTACATCGGCTTCGACCCGGTCGTCCTCGACCGCTACGACCCGCACCAGACCCAGTTCGGCCCGATGTACTCCAACCAATCAGCCGTCTTCAGCAAGCTCTATCGCTACGCGAGCCACGAGGAGCCGACCTGGGAGAACATCCTCCCGGACCTCGCTGAGTCTGCGCCGGAGATGATCGGCGACCCCAACGCGCCGACCGAGTACGTCATCAAGATCCGTCGGGGCGTGCGTTTCCACGACACTGAGAAAATCCGCAAAAACTTCCCCGATCTGGCAGGCCGCGAGCTGACCGTCGATGACGTCATCTTCAGCTACGACCGCCAGCGCAACGTGGATAGTGCGCAGAGGCCTTACTACTACCGCTCGAGCCAGTACGAGACTATCGACACCATCGAGCGGATCGACGACTACACGATGAGCATTAAGACCAAGGGCCCGATAGCGCCGTTCTACCACTTTCTGGCCGACACCAACGCCATGATCATCCCCAAGGAAATCGTGGACATGGAAATAGGCCCGACCGGCGAGCCCTGGGACTCAGTCGACGCCCTGCCGAGCAGCGGCGGCCCCGGCCCCGGCGATCGCATGATCGGCACCGGCCCCTTCATGTGGGACAGCCTGACGTTTGGCATCGAATACAAGGCGATACGTAACCCCGACTGGTTTGGCTGGGGCGATCCGGACCTGAACAGGCCATATCTGGACGGCTACCTGGCCACCGGCCAGGGCTTGAACGACCCCACCGTAGAATCGCTCTTCCGCCGCAAGGAGATCGACACGGCTGGCTTCATCGACAACCCCGCCTGGATCGTCGGTATCAAGGAAGAGGAGCCGGAGCTCGAGTTCCTGCGCTCCCCCATTTCGGGCTGGCTTAACACGCGCTTCAAGCTGTTCTGCAAGCCGTTCGACGATTGGCGCGTGCGCCGCGCCTTGCATCTGGCGACCGACCGCCGGCAGATCGTGGAGATCATCGGCTCAGGCGCCTGGAACGTCGCTGGGCCGATCACGAAGGCGATCAGCTACTGGGCGCTGCCGGAAGAAGAGCTGATGACCCTGCCGGGCTACCGCACTGACAAGGCAGGTCGCGACGCTGACCTGACGGAGGCGCGCCAGCTTTACGAGGCTGCCGGCAGGCCGGATATCCCGCAGATCTGGTTCGCGGACATCCCGGCCTACATCCGCCGCTACGCGCCGTCGTACATTGAGACCACACTCAAGAAGAACCTGGGCATCACCGAGGAGATCGACTGGCAGTCGGTCCCCTACTCCCGCATCGCGGAGGGGCTGCTCAAGGACGAGTGCGACGTCGGTGGCTTCACCTGGGGCTTCGACAACGGCTGGATCGACCTGGACGACTGGTTCTACCCGTACTTCATCACCGACGGTCCCAAGAACTCGTTCCGCGTAGCTGATCCGGACCTCGATTTGCTGCTCGAGGCCCAGCGCCGAGAGTTCGATGCCGACGCCCGTCTGGACATCGGCTACCAGATCCAGCGCTACGTTCTGGGCGAGACGAACCCAGAGGCGCCGGCGGCCAACGCGCGCATCGACTACGCTTCTCCCGGCGGCGGCACGATCGCCTGGCCGTACGTCAAGAACCGCACCGGCTTCTCGTGGTTCGGCAACAACTACTGGATCGCCAATGTCTGGTTCGACAAGAACGATCCCTCGTACGAGGGCCGGCCCTCGTAGCGAAAACCGCACCCACGAACGCCATGAGGGCGCCGCTTAGCGGCGCCCTCATTCGTTATCTCGCCGCTGCGCTAGAACACTGCCGTCGTGCTGCCGCCGTCGACCTGGATCGTCGTGCCGGTAATGTACCGCGCCTTATCGGACGCCAGGAACGCGACGAGGCTCGCCACGTCCGCGGCCTCGCCCAGAAAGCCCATCGGCACGCGGCCCTCCTCGAGGGAGACGGCATCAGCCAGCGATTGCCCCTGTCGCGCCGCCCGCTCCTCGATCAGCGAAATCAACCGTTCGGTGGCGATGTTGCCCGGGCAGACGTTGTTCACCGTGATGCCCTCGGCCGCCAGTTCGCGCGAGAGTGTCTTCGCCATGCCGACGACAGCCAGTCGCGTGGCGTTGGAGAGGATCAGCCCGTCGACCGGTTGCTTTACCGCGAC
Organism: Chloroflexota bacterium; assembly: GCA_022561635.1. Lineage (GTDB taxonomy): Bacteria > Chloroflexota > Dehalococcoidia > SM23-28-2 > RBG-16-64-32 > CF-162. Next base: position 19,033 of record JADFQV010000026.1, read on the forward strand.
GGAGGTGACGTTGATGATGCGGCCGCTGCCGGAGCGTTTGAGGTGCGGCAACGCCTCGCGGATCGTGCGCACGGCCGAGAGCAGGTTCTGGTCGATGGCGTGTTGCCAGTAGCGCTCATCCAGGTCCTGGAACGTGCCGGTGGGTGGTCCGCCGGCGTTGTTCACCACGATGTCCAGCCGCCCGAGCTTCTCCGCAGCCGCCGCGACCGTCCGTTTGATGTCGTCGTGGGACGCCATGTCGCAGACGGTGTACTCTACCTCTTTGCCGGTCTCGCTGCGAATGTCCTCCGCGGCGGCGGCCAGGTTTTCGGCGCTGCGCGAGCAGATCATCACGCGCGCGCCCTCCATCACGAACTCCCGGGCGATCGCCTTGCCGATGCCCTTGCTGGCGCCGCCGACGAGGGCGGTGCGTCCGTCCAGGCCAAGATCCATGGTTCGTTCCTCCCGCTGTGCTGGCACTATCGTAGCGGCTCGTGCGCGGTGGCGCTTCGTTGACGCCCGCCGAGTGCTGGGCCTATACTGCGGCCACAATCGAATACGAATGGACGGAGGTCTCCACGACGTCCTGCCAGCGGGCCACTCGCTGACGGGGCGCAGGAGTCAAAAGCGAAGCCGGTGAGAGGCCGGCGCTGTCCCGCAACTGTATCCCCGGTTCTCCGGCGCGTCGGAGAGACTAGGGAAGCCAGGTCGCCTGCCTAAGTCCGAGTACCAGCCTTCGAGGAAAGGCATGGGCCTCGCGCTCAGGCGACGAACCCTTGCTCACTCGGGCAGGGGTCTTTTTCTTGACCGCACCCTTGCCTTCCGCCATTTGACGGGAGGAACCACATCATGCGCATAGTCTTCGTTCTCGCCGGCCTCATCGCCGTGCTCGTCTTCGCCGCTGCCTGTGGCGATGACGATGGCGGCCCTGACGCTACACCAACTGCAGTCGCCACCGCCACGGTAACCGACGTGTCGGCCTATCCCCTTACCATCACCGATGATGCTGGAGTCGAGCTGACCTTCGAGGAAGCACCAGACTCGATAGTCGCTCTCGCCCCGTCGTTCGTCGAGGTGCTTTTCGCCGTAGGCGCGGGCGACGCGATCGTCGCCGCGGATGAGAACACCGACTTTCCGCCGGAGGCCGAATCCATCCCGAAGATCAGCGGTTTCTCGCCCAGCGTGGAGGGGATCGTTTCCTTCGAGCCCGACCTGGTCCTCATTTTCTTCGATCCCGGTGACCTTCAGTCGACGCTACTCGGCCTCGACGTTCCGGTCATGTTCCTGGCGACGCCAGCGACCATCGTCGGAGTCTACGATCAGATCGAGACTATTGGCGAGGTCACAGGTCACAGCGACGAGGCTGTCGACGTCGTCTCGGATATGAAGAGCGATATCGCCGCCATCGTCGCCAGGCTGGACGACGTCGATACTGGGCCGAGCGTCTTTCACGAGTACGATGCGATGCTCTTTACTGCGGGCCCCGGCAGCTTTCCCGATGAGGTGTACGGCCTCCTCAAGGCCCCGAATATCGCCGAGCCGACCGGCGAGGCGTTCCCTCAGATGAGCAATGAGGCGATCATCGCCGCCGGGCCTGAGGTCATCATGCTGGCAGACGCCGACTTCGGCGAGTCCTCCGAGACCGTGGCCGAGCGGCCGGGCTGGGGCGTTATTCCGGCCGTCCAGAACGAGCGCGTTTACGAGGTGCCGGGATCCTTGCTCAGCCGAGCTACGCCGCGTCTTGTCGACGATATTCAGCTGCTCTTCGATCTGCTTTATCCGGAGCTCGCCTGAGTGCGACTTATCCACCGCCGCCAACCGCTCGAGCTGACGACGGCAGCGCCCGAGGCACTGATCGCCGGGCTGCGGTCCGCGCTGTGGCCGCGCCTGCTGCTGTCTTGCCTGGCGCTGGCCGTGGTGTTCGTGCTGGGACTCACTCTCGGCCCCACGGCGATCTCCTTGGGAGACACGTTGCGGGTGCTGGCCTCGCACCTGCCGGGTGTCGGTATCTCGGACGACGTCTCGCTGGCGACACGCACCATCGTCTGGGACATACGGCTGCCGCGCGTCATCCTCGCGGGCACGGTCGGCGCCACGTTGGCGCTGACCGGCGCGGCGTATCAGGGCGTCTTCCGTAACCCGCTCGCCGACCCTTACCTCATCGGCGTGGCGACGGGCGCGGCGCTGGGCGCGACGATCGTCATCGTCTCGGACGTTTCGTACGCTTGGGGCGGGCTCAGCCTGCTGCCCCTCGCCGCTTTCGCCGGGGCGCTGGCCTCAGTAGTCATCGTCTACAGCGTGGCGCGCGTCGGCAACACGGTGCCGACGACGACCCTGATCCTCGCCGGGGTAGCGATCGCTGCGCTGTCGACGGCGATCACCTCGTACCTGATGCTGCGCGAAACGACGAACGCGACGGCGATCCTTTCCGTCATCCTCGGCGGCTTCAACACCGCTTCGTGGACGAAGGTCCTCTGGGTCCTGCCCTACGCCGTCCCCGCGGCCTTCGTCATCCTCGCGCACGGCCGCATCCTCAACGTCCTCTCGCTCGATGAAGAGCAGGCGCGCTTCCTCGGCCTAAACGTCGAGCGGACGAAGCTCCTTCTCCTGGGCGTCGCCTCACTGGCCGCGGCGGCGGCGGTTTCGGTGGGCGGCACGATCGGCTTCGTCGGGCTCATCGTGCCGCACGCCATCCGGCTCGTCTGGGGTCCGGACAACCGCTACCTGCTGCCGCTGTGCATCGTTCTCGGCGCGGCGTTCCTCATCGGCGCCGATCTCATCGCTCGCACGGCTGACAGCCCGTCCGAGATTCCGGTCGGCATCGTCACGGCCTTCTTCGGCGTGCCCTTCTTCCTCTACCTGCTGCGGCGCGCGCGGCTGGGAGCGTACTTCTAGTGGCCCTCGCGCCGGAGCGAGCCACTCTCGCAGCCGAGGTGGAAGGTGTCACCGTGGCGTACGACTCTGCCGGCCGCGAGATCGTCGCCCTGAGCGCCCTCGACCTGGCGCTGCGGCCGGGCGAGGTTCTGGGTCTGGTCGGCCCCAACGGCTCCGGCAAGACGACGCTCATCAGGGTGCTCACCGGCGTCGTCCGCCCCTCCGCCGGACGCGTCCAGCTTTCCGGTCGCGATGTGGCGGCGATCTCTCAGTCTGAAATCGCGCGTCTGGTCGCCGTCGTTCCGCAGGATCCAGTGCTGCCGCCGGCGTTTGAGAGCCTCGACTGCGTGCTGATGGGGCGCACGCCTCACTTGCGCATGTTTCAGCAGGAGGGCCCGCACGACCTCGACGTGGCGCGACGGGCGATGCTGGCGACCGACACCTGGGCCTTCGCGGATCGGCCTGTCGGCGAGCTGTCCGGCGGTGAGCGGCAGCGGGTGATCGTGGCGCGGGCGCTGGCGCAGGAAACGCCTGTCCTGCTCCTGGACGAGCCGACGGCGCACCTGGACATCGGTCACCAGGGCGCGGTGCTTGGCCTGATGCGCCGCTTCGCGCGGCAAGAGGGGAAGGCGGTGCTCGCCGTCGTGCACGACCTGACGCTTGCCGCGCACTACTGCGATCGCCTGGTCATGCTCAGTGCGGGTAGCGTCAGCGCCGAGGGCGCGCCGGCGGACGTGCTGCGGCCCGAGCTTCTGAGCGAGGTCTACGGCGTGCCGGTAACCGTAATCCCGCACCCGGACACGGGCCGGCCGGTTGTGGCGCCCTCGGACGGCGGCTAGACTCTGGGCAAGACGATGCCCGCGAAGAAACCCCGCAAGAGCATGCTCTACACCCGCACCGGTGACGACGGGACGACGGCGCTGTTCGGTGGCAGGCGCGTTTCCAAAGACGATCCGCGCGTCGAAGCGTACGGCGCGGTGGACGAGCTGAACTCGGTGATCGGTGTCGCCGTCTCGGCGATGCGGCGGCGCAGGCTTATCTCCGCTCTGCAGGGCATCCAGAACGAGCTCTTCAACGTCGGCTCGGAGCTGGCCAGCGCAGGTGCCAAGCGGGCCGACGTGGCCGCGCTCTTCACCGATGCCGAGCAAAAGATCGCGGCGTTAGAGGCGCTTACGGATGAGTACGACGGCAAGCTGCCGGCCCTGCGCACGTTCATCCTGCCGGGCGGCTCGCAGGCGGGCGCGCTGCTGCACCTCTGCCGCACGGTCTGCCGGCGGGCGGAGCGCTCAGTCGTGACGCTTGGCCGCAAGGAAGAGGTGCGACCCGCCATCGGCGCTTACCTCAACCGCCTGTCCGATCTGCTCTTCGCCCTCGCCCGCTACGAGAACCGCGCCGCAAAGAAGCCCGAGACAGAGTGGCGCAAGGGGTAAGCGGCGCCGGAGCGCTGTCGCTGAACCCGGCGCCACTCGACGCGAGCGCATGATCCCGTTCGCCGACTCCGTTCGGACGCGGGGCACTCCCTACGTTAACGTCTCCCTGATCCTGATTTGCATCGCTGTCTTCGTCTACGAACTGACGCTATCGACGGCCGACCTCAACCAGTTCTTCCTCGACTACGGCGTTGTCCCGGCCGAGATCGACGTCTGGCTGGGCGATCGCGCGGGCGTCGAAGCGCCGCTGACGATCGTGACGGCGGCGTTCGTTCACGGTGGCTGGCTACACCTGGGCTTCAACATGCTCTTCCTCTGGGTGTTCGGCGACAACATCGAGGATGCGTTGGGCCACGTGCCGTACTTGGTCTTCTACCTGCTTGCCGCAACCGGCGCGGCCGCGCTTCAGGTGGCGGCTGACCCCGACTCCGTGATCCCGATGATCGGCGCCAGCGGTGCCATCGCCGGCGTGCTGGGGGCCTATCTCGTGCTCTATCCGCGGGCGACGGTGGCCGTGCTGTTGCCGTTCTTCTTCTTCATCCCGGCGCCGGTCCCGGCGTTCGTGCTGCTCATCTTCTGGTTCGGGCTGCAGCTTTTCATCGGTGTCGCCAGCATCGGCATGTCCGAGGTCTCGCAGGGCGTGGCGGTCTGGGCGCACGTTGGCGGCTTCGTGACCGGCGTCGTCCTCATTCTGCTGTTGCGCCCGTTCATACGCAGGCGACCATACCGGCGCTCACGCGGGCGTGCCTAGATGTTCTGAATGCCCGCGTGAGCGCAGGCCTCTTCCCTTAGCGCTCACTAGAATTCTCTTGACTGCTTTCCAGCGATATGGCTAAATGGCAGTGCTCCGGCGGCGGCTGGGGCTCTAAGATCGCCAGAAGGAGCAGCCCATGTCAGACGCTTCCACTACTGAAATTCCCCCCGAGCTGATAAAGGTCGCTGAGGAGAAGGACATCCCGCTGGATCTCATCCGGCGCGCCCTCGCCCTGGGCTTTCCGCCGGACGCCATCCGGCAGCAGATGAGCATGCCGGGCGTGACCGCTGAGGCCGCCGAGAAGCTCATCGCGGAACAGGAGAAGATCCGCAGCGGCGGCGAGATCACGATCCCGGAGGAAGTGCTCACGCTCGCTCGCGAGAAGAACTGGCCCGAGGAGCTGCTCAAACGCGCGCTCAAGCTTGGCGCGCCGACCGCCATGCTCATCCAGCAGATGAACGCGGGCATCACTGCGGAGCAGGCCTCAGGCTTCATCGACCAGCAGGAAGCTCTTCGCGGCGGCGGGGACGGCGCGCCCCAGCTGGACCTCTCCTGGATGAAGGTTCCGACTGAGTGGGGCATGCGTGTTATTCCGGGCAAGAAGGGCCTTACCGTTAACATGCTCAACGTCGGCACATACGCCGACATCCCCGACATCTGGCCGTATCACACGGAGATGCCGCGCGGGGCGCACCCGATTCCCGGCCTTCCGGCCATGGGCTACACGATCTACGAGAAGGCCGAACTCTGGTCCGAAAACGCTGGCGACCTCTACGAAGAGGCGATTCAGCGCCGCTGGCGCCCTTCGACCGACATCCCGTGGGAGTCGATGGAGGACCTGCCGGACGCCGTCGAGAAGGCAGTGTGCCAGCTCTGCACGCACATCAGCGAGCGGGCGCTCGTCGCCGGCGACATCGTCGGCGGCTGGCTGCCGGAGATGTCCTACGGCTACCACGAGGTCAAGCTTTACCTCTCGGTCGCCGAGTTCGACGTCGCGCGCTGGTTCGAAGTCTTCCGCAAGCGGGCGCTGTCCAACGGCGGCGGCCTCGGCATCCAGGCGCCCGGCTATTTTCACCGCACATTGATCGACGCGCGCGCCTGGACAGAGGCTTCAGCGGCACTGCACATCCTGTCCTCCAGCCAGTTGATGATGCTCTTCCAGATCGGCCACTACACCGCCCACAACGAAGCTGAGCGCAAGATCTTCAGCTACTGCATCGAGGACGTCGCCCGTCAGCGCGCGTACGGGTCGCAGCACCTCAAGTACTTCCTGACGAAGCACAGCGAGCGCCGGGGTGAGATTAGCCACCTCCTCAACAAGTACGAGGTGATGCTGGAATACGAGTGGAACGCCGACGAGCCCCTGCGTGGGGCGCTCATGATCCTCCTCGGCGGTGGCGCCTCAGAGGAGCAGATCGCCGAGGGCGCCAGCAAGCTGGAGTACTTCCGCAAGCGCTGGGCTAACGACTACGTCGACCAGCTGGCAGCGGCCGGCCTTGGCGAACGCCGCGAGAAAGTGCACCGCAGCATCAAGCATTACATCAGCGAGCCGGAAGAGGCGGCCGCAGCCGCGGCCTGACCGCCGGGACTAGGACAAGGAGTCGCCCATGGCACAGCAAGTGAAGACCAAAGCAACCTTCCCCTCCGTTAAGTGGTTCGAGGCCGTCAAGAAGATCATCAACAACGACGACGGTTACAAGCGCTTCGGCACCTGTGACGCCAGCGTCGGAATCAAGGTTCCAGAAGCGAGCAAGTACTTCGTGATCACTTTCGAGGCGTTTGAGGTCGGCGACGTCAAAGAGACGGACGAAAGAGCCGCCGAGGACACGGACTTCTGGATCGAGCAGACCTACGATCAGTGGCAGGAGATGATCACGAACATCGCCGACAACGGCAAGGCGGATCTCGGGCACACGCTCAACACGCTGGACGTGGAGTACCCGGACGGCCTGGCCCGCTCAAACGATGGCTACCGGCGCGACCTCTTCTACCGCTTCAACCAGTCGTTCCAGCACTTCTTCGACGCCACGTCCCAGATCGAAACTAAGTTCGCCAAGTAGCGCTAACGGAACTCGATCCGCGGGAGCAGGCGCTCTTCGATCTCCGCGGCGATGGCCTGGGCGGAGACTCCGCGCGACATCAGTCGTTCCAGCAGCGGACGTCTGGGCCGTATGAACTGAAGCCGCGGCTTCTGCGGCAAATCTGCCAGCGTGCGCGCCTTCTTGACGGCGGCCTCGAAGTCCCCCAGCTCGTCGATCAGACCGAGCTCCTTGGCCTTCGCCCCGGTGAACGCCTCGCCTGTGGCGTACTCGCGCACCCTGGCGGGATCCATGCCGCGGGCCTCGGCGACTGCGTTCACGAACCAGTCGTAGTACTCCCGCGTCAGCTCCTTCACCTTCGCCTGTTCCTCCGGCGACGGCTCACGCCACGGCTGGAACATCCCCTTGAGCTTGCCCTCGTGAGTCATCTCGACGCGGACGCCGATCTTTGTCAGCAGCTCCTCTATCACAGGGCGCACGAAGATGACGCCGATCGAGCCGACGAGCGAGGTGGGCAGCGCGACTATATGCCTGGTGCCGCAGGCCACCAGGTAGCCGCCGGAGAGGCCCGAGCCCATGATCGACGCCACAGTGGGCTTCTTCTTCGAAAGCTTCCTCAGCTGACGGAAGATGGCGTCGGAAACAGGTGCCGAGCCGCCCGGCGAGTCGATCTGGACGACGACTGCCTTGACCCGCGGATCGTTCGTCAGGCCCCGGATGGTGCGCACGAGATCCATCCCGCGCACCTGCTGGCCGATGGCGCCCGAGATCTCCAGGACGGAGATCCGTGGCCCTGTCCAGGGCAGGGTGATCGGTCGTGGCTGTGTCATGG
>JADFQV010000063.1 GCA_022561635.1 Chloroflexota bacterium
AAGAAGTGGCCGGCCGAGCACTGGCGCCTCGCCTTCCAGGGCAACCTGCACAAGATCCCGGAGGCCGACTACAAGATGATCGAAGGCCTCATGGCCGAGGCTGTGAAGGTCAAGGCCTAGCGCCCGCGAATCTCGTTCCGCTAAGCTAACCCCGATATGTCAGACACGCCACAGGCCGGCGCCGCCGCGACCGCCGTCCACTCTTCGTTCCGCGAGAAGATCGATGCCGGGCGCTTCGTGATGTCGGTCGAAGTCGACCCGCCGCACGGCATCAAGCCGCAGAAGGCGGTGGCCGGCGCGCGCCTGCTTCAGGAAGCTGGCATCGACGCCATCAACGTCGGCGACAGCCCGACCGCCAAAGTGCGCATGTCACCGCTGGCGATGTCAGTCCTCCTCAAGCAGGAGCTGGCCGTCGACATCGTCATGCACTACACCACCCGCGACCGCAACGCACTCGCCATCCACTCCGACATGATCGGCGCGCACGCGCTCGGCATCCGCAACATCCTCTGCCTGCGCGGCGACCCGCCGTCGCTCGGCGGCTACACGGACATCGTCGGCGTTTGGGACGTTAGCGCCGTCGGCCTCATTCGCTTCCTCAAGCTGGCCAACGACGGCGTCGACTTCGCCGAGAAGTCGATCGCCGGCAAGGCGGACTTCTTCATCGGCGCCTCCGCCAACCTCAACGCCGACCCGATGGAGACGGAAGTGCGGTTGATGCGTCGCAAGGTCGAGGCCGGCTGTCACTTCTTCGTCACCCAGAACGTCTTCGATGCGAGCGTGCTGGAGCGCTTCCTGGACAAGACGGCGAAGTTCAAGCGCCCGATCATGATCGGCGTTCTTCCCCTGCACAACAGTCGCCACGCCGAGTTCCTGCACGCCGAAGTCCCCGGCATGAACCTGCCGGACGACGTCCGCGAGCGGATGCGCCGTGCCGGCGACGAGAACGGTCCCAGGGAAGGGCAGGCGATGGCCCGCGACCTGTTGGCGCTCGTCAAAGAACGGGCCGCCGGAGCGTATCTAGTGCCCTCCTTCGGCCGCTACGATATCGTCGCCGAACTCGTCGCCGAGGTCCGGTAGCGCACGCCGCGTTGCCAGGTTCGTCGGTCTTCCCTAAGCTGGTAGCGTCTCGCCCGTCCCGTTAGGAGGCTCCCATGAGCAGTACGAAGTTCCACTTCTCGCCCCGGCCGAACCGCGCCGGCGAGATCAACTGGCGCGAATGGAGCGACGAGGCCTTCCGCGAGGCGCTCGACGCCGGCAAGCCGCTGCTGCTCTCGCTTTCTGCCGTCTGGTGCCACTGGTGCCACGTCATGGACGAGACCTCGTACTCGACCGAGGGCGTGATCAGCTACATCAACGAACACTACATCCCCGTGCGCGTCGACAACGACCAGCGGCCGGACATCAACGCTCGCTATAACCTCGGCGGCTGGCCGACGACGGCCTTCCTAACGCCGGAGGGCGACATCCTCTCCGGTGGCACCTACATCCCGCCGGACAAAATGCTGGAAATACTGCCGAAAGTCTACGTCTACTTCATCAACAACCGCGACGAGGTCAAGGTTAAAACGGAAGAGCAGCGCGGCGTCCGCAGTGAGGCGCATTCCAGCGCCCGGGGAGAGGTCTCGCAGGAGGCTTACGACCGCATCGTGGCCACCATCTCCGGCCAGTACGACCCCGTCCACGGCGGATTCGGCGACGCGCCCAAGTTCCCGCACACCGACGCTCTCGATCTCTTGCTCTACGCACACCGTAAGACACGCGACCCGGATCTGCTGCACATGGCCCGCAGGACGCTGGAGTCGATGGCCGCCGCCGAGGTCTACGACCAGGAATGGGGCGGCTTCTTCCGCTACGCGACGAACCGGGACTGGTCCGTGCCGCACTACGAGAAGATGCTCGAAGACAACGCCGGCCTTCTGAGCAATCTGCTCGCTCTCTACCGGGCCACCAGTACGCCCGAGCACGCGACGACGGCGAACGGCGTCATCGAGTACGTCCGCTGGAAGCTGCGCGACAAGGCGCATGGCTACTTCTACGGCTCGCAGGACGCTGACGAGGAGTTCTACAAGCTTTCGAAGGCGGAGCGCGAAGGCCGGGATGAGCCCTACATCGATGCGACTTGTTACACGAGCTGGAACGCGATGATGATCTCGGCTTTTCTGGAAGCTTCGTGGACGCTGGATAAGCACGAGCTGCGCGACGAGGCGATCACGGCGCTGCGTTTCCTGCTCGACGAGCTGCGGCGCGACGGGGTCATGCTCCGCTTCCGCCCTCAAGACGGCGAAGCGCAGGTGCCCGGCCTCCTCACAGACCAGGCGTTCACCGCCCGCGCCCTGCTGGACGCTCACGAGGTGACAGGCGACCCTTCGTACTTCGACGCCGCCCTCGCGCTGGCGGAGCTTATCGCTGATCGCTTCCTCGACTCCGACGATGGCGGCTTCTTCGACGTCTGGGGCGGCGGCGCCGAAACGGGCCGTCTCAAGGAACGGCAGAAGTCGCTTCAGGACAACACCTGTGTCGCGGAGGTTCTCCTTCGCCTCCACCACCTGACGCGAGACGAGCGCTGGCAGACGCTCGCCCGCACAACGCTTGAGGCGTTCGCCGGGACGTACGCCGAGATGGGCCACATGGCGGCAGCCTACGGCCGGCAGGTCGATATCCTCCTCAACCCTCCGGCCGAGGTGAACATCGTCGGCGCGGACGACGCGCTCCTCGGCGCGGCCCTCCGGCTCGATGTTCCCGCGCGTGTTGTGCAGGTCCTCGATCCGGCGCGCGATGCGGAGCGGATGGCGGCGCTCGGCCTTCCCGCCCAGCCTGCGCCGGCGGCGTACGCCTGCGCTGGCACCATGTGCTCGCCGCCCGTCACCGATGCCGTTCGGCTGGCCGAGACTGTCGCCGCCATGCAGTCAGGTCCGCGCGTCATCGAGCTGCCGGAGTGACCGAGGCCGAACGCTATCTGGCGAAGGCCAGCGAGAGCCTGGCGTCGGCCCGCGCAGACAACAGGGCGCGGCGCTATAACTCCGCGGCCAACCGCGCCTACTACGCGGCGTTCCAGGCGGCGGTGGCAGCCCTCATCGACGCTGGCATCCGACCGGCCGACCACGATTGGGGCCACCGCTTCGTGATCAGTCAGTTCTCCGGTAAACTGATAAGGCGGCGCAAACTGATGCCGCGGGAGCTTCGCTCGACGCTCGGTGAGCTGTTCGATCGCCGGGTGCCGGCAGACTACAGCACAGAGAGCGTGTCGGCCGGGGACGCCAGGGGTGCGGTAAAGCGAGCAGGCCGGCTGGTCGGAGCGGTTTCGGCAAAGACAGGGACTGGATCGGCCCGCGAGGCCGAGCCGGCATACGGGAGCGAAGAAGTGAAGACTGATAGAGTGGTCAAGGCGAGGGCCAGGGGGCTAATCGAGGAAGTGAAGCAGATCATCCTTCAAAAGTACCCGGACCGCGAGTTCGACGTGGTTGAGTTTGGACCCAAGGACTATCGCCTCATCGTCCGCGGTGGAAGAGGGGACCTCGAAGGAATTCACAGGGTCCTGGACGGACGCACCACGGACATCCTCGTCGACCACGACATCTGGATCGTGATCCTGGCCGAGAGCAGACGGCGAGCGGCCTAGTGTTCAAGAACGAGATCGAGCGCGTGATGCACGAACTCCCTTACGGCCTTTACATAATCGGATCACGGGAGGAAGACGGCGAAAAGGTCAACGGCATGATGGCCGACTGGGTGATGCAGGTCTCGTTCGAGCCGCGGCTGGTCGCCGTCGCCTTCGAGGGCGACTCGCACACGCTGGCCAACGTTCGTGCGCACAAGTTCTTCACGGTCAACCTCCTCTCCCAGGACGAGGAGAGCATGGAGCTGGCGCGCCGCTTCGCCCAGCCGTACAGCGGCGAGAAGATCAAGGGACGCGGGGGCCCGGAGGCGACTGCCGTCCACTACAAGCTCGACGGCCTGCCGTACGGCGTCACTGATAACGGCTGCCCGGTGCTTGAGGGGGCGATGGCCTGGTTCGAGTGCCAGGCCGAGGAGTTCGTGCCGATGGGCGACCACATCGTCGCCGTCGGCCGCGTCCTCGATGGCGCGTTGGTGCGAGAAGCTGAACCGCTGACCTCCACCTACACCGGTTGGACTTACAGCGGCTAACGGAGGCCTTCGTCGCGGTCGTTGGCCGCTTCCACCAGCTCATGCTTCAGCCGGCGCACCTGCCACAGGTGCTCCAGGTCGTGCTGGGCCAGTTCTCGCGCGATCATTGTGATCGTAATCTCGCCCCGGTAAGGGTGCGTCACTTCGCGCCGCCAGTCCCAGTCGCGGAGCATCCAGAGGAGGGCCGTCGTCTGGCGGCGCAGATTGCGAACCTCGCTGAGAACACCCGTCAGATCGACGTCGCGGTAGTTGCGCTCGAACGGCAGAACGTCGATGTCCCAGACCGGCAGCCGCTTGTCGGGCTCCTCGCTGGCCGCCGTCAGCTGGCGCAGCGCGAGCTCCTCGGCATCGCGCAGGTGCACGGCGATCTCCTTGAGCGAGAGTTCGTCCTCAGCCGGCCGGTGGCGCAGCGCCGCCTCGTCCAGGCCGGCGAACTCCGAGACCAGCGTGCCGCCAGCCTCGCGCAGCGCCTTCATCGCCCAGCCGGCCGGGTCCCGTTCCTCCAGTTGCACGCGGCCATTGTACGCTGTTGCCGCTGCCTGCCCGCCGCCCTAACATCTAGCCTGATCCCATGAGTCCCGAATCGCTGCCCTTCGCCCTGCTCATCTTGCTCGTCGAACTGACCATCGGTGGGCTCTGGGTTCTCTACTTCTCACAGGTCCGCGGCCAGTCCACGCCGTCGTTCGTCAAGTTCGGCGCGACGAGTGTGGCGGTCGTCGCCGTCATCACGCTGGTTGTCGCCGCCCAGATCGAGGTTGGCGGCGACGTCGACGGTTATCCGCTCGACGGCTCGTACGCCGATGAGCTGCGCTGGGCGCTGGCGGCCGTCTTCGGGCTCACCGTCCTGCACGCCGCCGCGACTGTGCGCGACCAGCGTATCCCGGCGCTGGCGCTCGGTGCTGCGGCCTCGGTCGCCGGCATCGTGGCGATCGTCTTCCTCACGCAGGTGGTCGTCGGGCCGACGTGGGGGTTCGCGCTCGTCTTCAGCAGCCTCGTGATCGCGGCACTGGTCCTCGGCGCCGTCTCGCAGGGGATGGTCCTCGGCCACTGGTACCTGGTCACGCCACGCCTGCCGGAGCAGCCGCTGCGCGAGATGACGGGGCTCCTCGTCGTCGTGATGGTGATTCAGATGCTGCTGCTCGTGCCGGCGCTGGCGCTGCCGCACGACACGGTGGTGACAAGCGTCGACACGGATATCCTCTCGAATCCCTTCTTCTACCTCCGCGTGGGCGGCGGCATGGTCTTCGCCGCGCTGCTCGCCTGGATGGCGTTCGATGCCAGCGGCGTGCGGGCGATGATGTCGGCGACGGGGCTGCTGTACATCGCCATGGCGCTGGTGCTGGCGGGAGAAGTCGTGGGCCGCGGCCTGATGTTCGCCTCTGGCGTTCCGAATTGAGGTAGAATCGGAAGTCACCCCGCTCCGGGGTCTAGAGGGAGGAATCATGGCAGAAGGCAACAAGGAGACACGCACGCTCAAGGTGGGCGACGAAGCGCCCGACTTCGAGCTTAAGGACGAGAACCGGAAGGACTTCAAACTCAGCGAGCAGCGCGGCAAGAACGTCGTGCTCAACTTCTTTCCCGCAGCCTTCTCTGGCGTTTGCACCCAGCAGATGCCCCGCATCGAGGAGCAGAAGGCGCTGTTCGGTGACGACTCGGTCGTCGTCGGCATCAGCGTCGACGGGGCATACGCTCTGAAGGCGTTCGCCGAGCAGACTAAGGTCGGCTTCCCGCTCCTGGCCGACTTCTACCCGCACGGCGCAGTCGCCGAGAAGTACGGCGTCTTCCTGCCCGTCGGCGTCTCGGAGCGCGCCGTGATCGGCATCGACAAGAAGGGCGCCGTCGCCTACATCAACGTCAACCCGATCCTGGAAGTGCCGGATCTGACGCCGTGTTCCATTGCTCTCGGCGGAGCGAGCTAACAGATGCCCGCGAAGAGCACCGAAGCGCCCATCGATTTCGGCTGGTTCCTGCCCAGCATGGGCGACGCCGAGATCATCGGTCCGCCCACTCGCGAAGCAACGCTCGACTATCTCGTGGACGTGGCGAAGACGGCCGAGGACGCCGGGTTCAACTTCGCGCTGATCCCGGTCGGTACCACCTGTCAGGACGCCTGGCTCGTCGCCGGCCTCGTCGGCGCGCGTACGGAGCGGCTGCGCTTCCTCGTCGCCATGCGGCCCGGGTTCGTGTCGCCGACGCTTGCCGCCAAGATGTCGAACACTCTCGACAACGCGCTCAGCGGCCGCGTGATGATCAACATCGTCACCGGCGGCTTCCCGGCCGAACTGGCCGCCGACGGCGACTTCATTGACCACGACGCACGCTACGCCCGCACGCAGGAGTTCATGCAGGTCGTGCGCAAGGCGTGGACGGAGAAGAAGTGGAACTACGAGGGGAAGTACTTCAAGATCGAAGGTGGCAACGTCTACCCGCGGCCCTACCAGAAGCCGCACCCGCCGTTCTACTTCGGCGGCGCCTCGGAGGCGGCCCAGAAGGTGGGAGCCGAGGATTCGGACATCTACCTGCTCTGGGGTGAGACGCCCGATATGGTGCGGGATCGCATCGAAGCCATGAAGAGCCGCGCCGCCGACATCGGCCGCACGCTGCGCTTCGGTCTCCGCATCCACGTCGTCGCCCGCGAGACCGACGCCGAAGCTCGTGACGCCGCGGACGCCCTCATCGCCGATATACCCGACAACTTCCAGGACATGCTCGACCGCCATCACGCCAAGGGCGACTCCGAGGGGGAGAATCGCCAGCGGAAGCTGGTGGCCGCCGCGGAGGACGACTGGATTTCGGATCACCTCTGGGCCGGCATCGGCAAGGCGCGCCTTGGCGTCGGCACCGCGCTCGTTGGCTCCGGCGAGAGCATCGCGCGCTGCCTGCAGGAGTACGTCGACCTCGGCATCGACACGTTCATCCACTCCGGCCATCCCC
>JADFQV010000027.1 GCA_022561635.1 Chloroflexota bacterium
CCAAGCCGTGACCAATCTTCACCGGTCGTTAACTGAATCCGCCTAAACCATTCCTTAACCTGAATCGCAGACAAGGGGACCAGCGTCCCCGACGCACCTGGGGCGAGCCCAGGGTGGGAGGGACCAGAACTGGACAGAGACCGGACCGGCCAGAGGGGCCGTATGACGAGTCACCGGGGAGGGTGGACGCGACCACGGGGCCTTCTGGCCGCGGTCTCAACCGTCGCTCTGCTGAGCGGCGCCATCGCCGGAGCGATCGCTTTCAGCGCGACAGGCGACTCGGGACAGGCGACGTACACATACGCCGCACCCACCGTCGCCGCATACCACGCCACACCGGCCACCGCCGAACCGACCGCCAGCGCAGCGACCACGTCGATCGCCGCACCGACAGCTACTGCCGGCGTCGCTGCCACCGATCCTGCCACGCCAACTCTCGTGCCGGCCGCGTCAGTCACACCTACACTCGCCGACGCCTGGTCAGCGACGCCATACCTCGCAACACCGGCGCCGGACGCCGCGCTCTCGCCAGCTGCATTTGAGCTGGCGGCAGCGATCGAGTCGCAGTGGGGTGTCCGCGTAGTCGTCGCCGGCCAGGACTGGGGCCCCGACGAAGCAGCGCAGATACGGAACCTCGGCGCTCTCACCGACGCGCTAGGTTCGCTGCCCTCCAACGTCGTCTCGCTGGCCACCGACAACTCGCACGGGTCGCTATCCGTACTCTCGAACGAAGGCGGGCGCACTCTCGCCGGATGGCAGCCGTATGGGCAGGGCGCCGCCAACTTCTACGCCACTCAGGACTGGGACGGCAACGCACACACCGCCGCCAGCCAGATCGTCCTGCAGACCGGCGCCGACCGCGTGACGATCGCCCACGAGCTGCTGCACGCCTACCAGATGCGCAACGCGCCCTCCGGGAGCTACGGGCAAGCACTGCTAACGGACGAGATGGGCGCCTTCACAGCCGCCACCGGCTGGGTGCAGATCGTTTCCGACGAGGAGCTTCAGAGCCAGGTGCACGGCTCCTGGGAGGAGATCGCGGCGCTGTTCCGTTACGACGGAGCCGATCTGAGCTACGTCAGCGAGACCGGCGAGGCAGTCGAGGCCTACGCACCGAACCCGATCGAAGCGTTCACGGCGATCGGTGCGCTGATCTACGCCGCGCCCGACGGCACCGAGCTGCCGGACTGGGCAGAGTACAGGCTCTGGTTCGAAGCAAACCTGGGCTAGCTGCCCTCTGACAGGCGCTCGATCAGCCAGCGGGGCAACTCGGCTTCTTCCATCAGCTTCTGCGTGCTCCCGATGTCGTATTCCACGCGGTGCAGCGTCACGCTCTGCGTCTCCGAATCGTAGATCGCGTACGAGGCGCGCGGGTCGCCGTCGCGTGGCTGGCCGACGCTGCCGGGGTTAATCACGACCTTCGTCTCCGGGTCGAGCGAGACGGGCTCACCCTCCGCCAGGCGACGGAAGTCGCAGCCTAGCTGGGCGTCTGCATCAAGCGAGGCGATCGCCGGCACGTGCGTGTGGCCGCAGAAGCCGAACGGCGTCTCCTGGAGCGCAAGATGCGCCGCGCCGACCTCCGCCGAGGTCAGATACTCCCAGATCGGCCAGCGCAGAGTGCCGTGAACGAGCGAGAAGTGCTCCGCCTCGATGCGTGTCTCTGGCATGGCGTCGAGCGTCTCCTTCTCGTCCACTGCGAGACGGCCGCCCGTCCAGAGCGCTGCAATGCGAGCGTCTGCGTTGAATTCGTCGACGCTGATGGCGCCGGTCGCCGCGCGCTCGTGGTTGCCCGCGACAAACGCCGTGCCCTCATCGTTCAGGCGGGAAAGGCAATCGCCCGGCTGCGGCCCGTAGCCGACACAGTCGCCAAGGCTCCAGACGGCGTTGATCGCGCCACCGGCCCTTGCGTCGCGAAGGACGGCTTCAAGCGCGACGAGGTTGGCGTGGACGTCGGAGACGACGAGAACGCGCATGCGGCCAGTATACGGGGGCACCCGTTTACGAGCGTGATTGACATCGCCTGCGCCTGCGGTTAGTCTGCGGGCACCAGAACTCGAAAGGAGGGCCCTTACAACATGAGAGACACATTCGTTGCCGCGAGCAGCGGGCCCGTCCTTTCGGTCGCCGGCCACTCGGCCTAACCTTCCTCCGCCCGACCTCAGTACTGGTCCGCTCCCTACGACCGCGTGCGCACGTGCACTCCATCAACATCTGATCAAACAAGGAGCGATCCGTTGTACTTACTGGAAGACCTGGGCTGGGGCCCGTTCTTCGACCAACAGACTGAACAACCGAGAAGCGACAGCCTGACGCCGATGCGAGTCGCCGAGGAGCAGCGCGGCGCATACGTGCTCTGGTCTGCCGACGGCGCCTTCGAGGCGGTCATACCGGGACGGCTGCGGCACGAGGCAGAAGGCCGCGACTATCTGCCGCGATCGGCGACTGGCTGCTCGCAAGACGCCTGCCGGGCGAGCCGCGCGCCGTCGTCGAGCACCTGCTGCGGCGGCGATCTGCACTCTCGCGCAAAGTCGCTGGCGAGCGCACCGACGAGCAGGTGATGGCCGCCAACGTCGACCTCATCTTCGTCGTCGCTTCGCTCAACCGCGAGCTCAACCTGCGGCGGCTGGAGCGCTATCTTGCGGTGACCTGGGACAGCGGCGCGACGCCCGTCCTCGTCCTCAACAAGGCCGACCTCTGCGACGATCGCCCGGAGATCCTGCGCAGCGTCGAAGCCGTGACGCCCGGCGTCGAGGTGCTCCTCACGAGCGCCGCTACGGGCGAAGGCATCGAAGCGCTCCGGGCAACCCTGGCGCGCGGCCTCACGGCCGTCTTCGTCGGCTCATCCGGCGTCGGCAAGTCGAGCATTATCAACCGCCTGATGGAGCGCGAGGCGCAGGCCGTCAAGGGCATCCGCGGTGACGACAAGGGCCGTCATACGACGACCGTGCGCCAGATGCTCGTCCTGCCCGGCGGGGCCGTGATCATCGACACGCCCGGGCTACGCGAACTTCAGCTGTGGGACGCCGGCGAGGGCCTGGGAAAGGCGTTCTCGGACATCGACGACCTGGCCGAAGGCTGCGGCTTCCGCGACTGCGGCCACAGCTCCGAGCCGAGTTGCGCTGTGCAGGCGGCGATCGAGAGCGGGATGATCGACCTCGCCCGACTGGAGAGCTACCGCAAGCTGCAGCGGGAGCAGACGTTCATCGCCGGCAAGAAGGACGACCGGCTGCGCGTGGAAGGGCAGAAGAAGTGGAAGCAGATCGCCAGGGCAAACCGCGCCCGCCAGAAGGCACGCCACCGTTAATCCTATGTCAGGACAACGGTGCCGTGCGGGCCCTCGATCGTGGCGATCAGCGCGGGACGGGCCGCCTCCACGAGCTGCAGGCCGACGCCGATTGCGGACATCATGCGTGAGACTTCGTCCGGACGCGGGTGCTCAGCCGTCAGATCGGTCAACGTACAGCCGCCGGGCGACGAGGCGGACGGGTGTGACCCAGGGTCCCACTGGATGAGGAACGGCACGAGACCGGCACCGGGGACCGGACGGCGGAGGCAAAGGCGCCACCTCAACTCCCCACCCTCGGGCAGAGCGCGTGTCATCGCTATCACGGGACCCGGATCGTAGCCGGCGTCGCGCGCCGACTCGGCCCGCGATTCGATGCCGGTCACTGCCAGCGCCCAGGCGACGAGGCCGGGCTCGTGCAAGTCAGCGAGGCCGAACGGCAGCGGCTCGCTGGGCGGCGGCTGATCGGGATCGGGCGCGATGATCTCAAGGTAGACGCTGCGTCCGAGGGAGAGAAGGGCGTTGTGCGTGCCGATGCCGGTGTGCTTGCCACCGTAGGCGGCGGTCACCCCAAGCTGCTCCGCCATCGCCTCGATGCCCGCCTCCAGGCTGGGCGCGGCGTAGACGAGGTGGTCGACGTCCGGCAGCACGGTGGCCCTACGCGGCGGTTTGCGCCCAGGCCGCGATCTGCCCGGCGAGCGAGCGGCCCTGCTCCCGTCCAGCGTCGACGCATAGTCCGCGCCGGGAGGAGTCCATGCGGTTGCCGCCCATCGCTTCCTGCGAGCCGTCGTCCGGGAACGCCAGCTCGACGCTGGCGCCGGCCGCCCGCAGCGCCTTGGCCTCGGCCGTCGCCAGCCGGTTCGAGAGAGGGTCGATGCCGTCTGACCGCGCCCCGATCGGCGCTACGATCAACACGGTGTCGAAACCGGCCGCGAGGTCTGCGTTCGTGGCCGAGCGCACGCCACCGTCCTGATAGCGCCGGCCGTTGATCGTCACGGGCGGGAAGAGTCCGGGCACGGAACAGCTGGAGACGATCGCCCGGCGGAATGAAACACCAGAGTCGCGGGTCCACTTTTGGAACGCGCCACTCTCGGCATCGACAGCGGTGAGGATCACGTCGCGCTCGGGCCAGCCGGCGTCGATCTGGTCTTCGAACGACCCGGCCCAGCGGTCCTCATCGACCGTCTTCGAGGCCAGCGCCATCGCACCAATCTCGGCGCAGTTCTCCGGTGTCATCTCAGTGAAGGCGGACCACTTGGCGAAGATCGCCATCAGGTTCGGTACGTCGATCTCCATGTTCAGCTCGATGGCGTCCGGGTCGCGCGGCGCGTGGTGCCACTCGACCATCTCGTCGAGGGGCCGGCCTTGCGCGATCTGCGCGCTGACGATCGAGCCAGCGGAGGTGCCGATGATGCGGTCGGCATCGGTCACGTCGACGCCCGCGTCGCTCAACCCCGCGATCACTCCCGTGCTCCAGGAGACACCGAGCATGCCACCGCCGCCGAGTACCAGTGCCGTCTTCGTCATGTCGCCTCCTTCGTGGCCAAAGTGTAGCAGAGAGGCTATCAGTCGGATCGCTGGCAGGCGCTTACGAGTTCGCGAAGTAAGTGACGCCATCCCGCTGGTAGCGGCGGAGCCGGTCATTGCCGACGAGGAAACGCAGATGGGCCAGCGTCTCGCCGATCGCCGCGCGCTTCATCCAGGCGGCGAACGAGTCGAAGGAGCCTGTGTTCCAGCGGATGCGCCGCGCAACGTCAGCAGCCGTAGCCTCGCCCTCAACGCCGACCGCTGCAACCATCTCATCGAGGCGCGACTCGTGGTGAGTCAGCAGCTCCGTGACACGCTTCTTGAACCAGTCGATGTCCCACTCGTGCGCCGGCAGCACACGGTCGACCTTCATATCGGCGATCTTCTCCAGGCTGTCGATGTAGTCCTGCAGCGGGTTCTCGCGCTGCTGTGGGTGGAGGCTGACGTTGGGCGAGATCATCGGCAGGATGTGGTCGCCGCTGATCATCAAGCGGTGGTTCGGCTCGTAGAGGCAGATGTGGCCCGGCGAGTGGCCCGGCGTCCAGATCACCTCGAACGTGAAGTCGCCAACGTCGATCGTCTCCCCACCCTTTACCGGGTTGTCAGGCTTCACCGTGGCGACGAAGAAGCGGACGGGCATCGACCCGCGCTCCAGGTCCTCGACGTCGTCCTCCTGGACGCCGTGCTCCTTCAGCCAGACGTTCATCTTCTCGAGGATCTCTTCCGGCTCCGTGTAGCGCGAGCGCAGGAAGTCGATCTCGATCTCGTGCATATAGACTTTGCACTTCGCCTCATCGTGCAGGCGGCCGGCGAGCCCGCAGTGGTCCGGATGGGCGTGCGTCAGTACCAGCTTCGTGATGTCATCGATGCCGATGCCGATCTCGTTGAGTTGCTCGGATAGTGCGTCGTAGGAGTCGTCGGTCGCCCATCCGCAATCGACGAGGAGCGTCTCGCCGCGGCTGGTGATCGCGTAAGGCATGATGTAGGGCAGCCCTTTCGTCACTCGCGGGTGCTCCTCCATGTCGTCGCGCAGGCGATAAGCCTCCTTGCGCTCGTATTCGGGGAAGGGGCTAACGATCTGGTAGATGCCCTCTTGAATGCGCTTCAAGCTCTCGTCCTTTCGTCGGTGCGAGGCGTTACGCTCGTCCGTCAAATGTTGGTCAAGCCTATCGTGAAACGGATCAAGGCGCGACGCCGAGCGTAAGGCAGCCGACGACGATCAGCGCCGCGCCCCAGATGCGCGACGTGCCGTAACCCTCGTGCAGCACGAAGACACCCAGCGCCGCGCCGAGCACGATGCCAACTTCGCGCGCCGGCGCCACATAGCTGACACGGCTCGTCGTCAGCGCCACCAGCACCAGCGTGTAGCCGAGCGGCGCCAACACCGATGCGACGGCGATACTGCGGCCTCGCTCTCGCCATTCCTCGAGCAGCGTTTCGCGGCCGACACGGAGGATGGCGAAGGGCGCGAGGAAGACGAAGTTGCCAAGCATCGCGAATCCGTTCACGGTCACCGGGTTCACGTCTTCATCGATCGCTGCCTTGTCCCACAACGTGTAGGAGGCGATGACCAATCCCGTGAGTAGCGCCAGCCCAGTGGCCGGAGTCGCCATCGCCCGCAGAGGGTGCGAGATATCGCGCAGGAAGCGCCGGTCAATGTTGCTCGCGTAGATGCCGATGACGACGAGCGCGATGCCGCCCACGGCGATCGCCGAAACGTGCTCGCTGAAGATCAGGACGGCGAGAATCGGAACGAGCGCCGGGGCTATGCCGCGTGCGATGGGGTACACGGACGAAAGATCGCCGAGGTCATAGCCACGAGTGAGTGTGTAGGCGTAGACGCCGTGGATGCAAGCAGTGCCGAAGCCCAGCCAGAGCGCCGTCCAGCTGAACCCGTCGATGATCGCGAAGGCGACGGCCGGCGCGGCAACGAAGAGCAGGCTGAGGCCGCACATCAGCCAGTAGAAGGCCTGTTTGTGGCCGCTGCGCTTGAGCAGGAAGTTCCAGGTGGCGTGCATCACCGCCGAGGTCAGAACCAAGGCGAACGCGGCAGCGGTCATGTGGCGCGAATTCTAGCGCGCCTCGGCGATGCGTGCTACTCGCTGGAGCGGCCGAGCGGGCGCGTGGAAACGAACTGAGCCGGCTTAACGCGAATCACAACACGCCCTTCATCCTTGGCCCGTTCCTCGAACGCCGGTAGCGCTGCCTCGGGAATCGGGCTGCCGGTCATCGCCTCACCGATGCGCCTCATCACGTCGGCTGCGTCCGCGTCCTCGACGCGCGCGTGCCCGAAAACCGTCAGATACGCGAACGGCATCTTTTCGTCGAGCACGCAGACGCTGACTTCAGGGTTTCGCTGAACGGCCTTCGCCTTGACGCGCGAGCCCGTCGTCGAGATCACGATCTCATCGCCGTCCATGAAGTAGTACACAGGCGAGAGTGCCGGTGGGCCGCTGCGGCGGTTGAAGCCGAACACGCAAAGGCGGTGGCTCTCAAGGAATTCACGTTGCTCATCCGAAATTTTCATCTTCCCCCTCGGTTCTTGACAAACGCTTGTCTCAAACGCCTGCTGCTGAACGATATGACCCCTCGTCACGACCCTACCATCCCTCCCTGCGAAGAGTCCATGCGCGAGATCTGGGACCCGCAAGTGTGGGAGGAACAGGATGCGCTCTACTCCTGGGGCCCGCCGCCACCGCCATCCTTCCTGCGGCCCAATGATCCGGCTGAGCTGATGGCCGGCCTGCACACAGCGAAGGGATAGACCGATGCCCAACGTTGAGCCGCTCTCGCGAGAAGAATTAGGCGAATTCGAGCCGTTTTTCCAGTTCGCCGAGCGTGCGATGGGCTTCGTGCTGGCAGCGAAGGCCACCAGCGAGAACCAGTCTTAGGCGAGCAAGCCGCTACGCCTGGTCTTCGAGCGTGCGCGCGTTCTCTTCTTCCTTTTCCGCCGCGCGCAGCAGTTCTTTCTTGCGTTCATCGTCTGGCTCCTGCTCCGCGAACGTGCGGTAGAGGCTGGCGCCGGCGCGTTCGAGCTGCGCGAGCAGCGCCTTCTGCTCAGCCAGCGACTTGCCCTGGAACAGGTTGGTCAAGAGCTCTTGGTTCGAAATCGACGCGTCCTCCATCGGATCGTCCTCTCTGTGTCACTGAGGGTCGGGCTTCAGCCTGATGGAACTCAGCAGGCGGGAGCGGTGTTCGCAAACGCCCAGGTCAGAAGAGCGGCGGCGTCCACGTATAGATCCTCGCTGTACAGGGCGGAGGTTATCAGGCGCCGGCCGTCCCTGTCAGCGGCGGCTACGATCGTCTGGCCGGCTTCGTCCGTGAAACCCGTCTTGACCCCGACCGCGCCCGGATAGTTGTTGAGCAGCAGGTTCAAGTTTCGGATCGGACCCCGAGTCCACGCCGGCTGGTATTCGGCCGTGACCACAGCTTCCGCAAGGAGCGGCTCTTTCAGCAGCTCAGCGCCGAGGAACGCAGCGTCGAGCGACGATATCCACTGATCAGGGTGATCGAGGCCGCTGACGTCGGCAAAGCTGGTGTCCGAGAGTCCCAGCGCGACCGCCTTCTCGTTCATCAGCAAGACAAAAGCAGCCTCATCACCAGCGACGTGCCCGGCGATCACGAGCGCGGCGTCGTGACCGGAACGCAGCAGCAGGCCGTAGATGAGGTCGATCAGCGGCAGCCGGTCGCCCGGTTGCAGTCCCATCGCCGTGGCGTCCGCCGCCAACGATAGCGCCGCCGCGTCGATCTCGATCTCCACGATCTCGTCCGCCTCTGCCTGCTCCAGCGCGACGATCGCGGTCATCATCTTGACCAGACTTGCCGGCGCCAGGCGGAGCGTCTCGTTGAGCGTGTAGACAGTTGCTCCGCAGGGTGCCTCGATGACGGCCGCGGCGTAGGCGGTGACGAGAGGCGGATCTGCCGGCTCTGCGGCTAGGTTCACGGCCGGCGACGGCGACGGCGGCGGCGGCGACGGCGCGGCGCTGGCCGCGGCGACGATCGGCGCGCATTCGTCGCCGCTGCAGCCTTCGCCGGGCAGCGCGCTGGAGCCGCCGGCGACAAGCAGTCCGAAGCCAACCAGCGCAGCAGCGACGACGATCGGGATCAGGATGGCGAAGGACGAGGCGTCGCGCGGCAACGTGCGGCCTCGTCGCGGAGTGAACGAATAGCGGCGGGCCAACTCAGACGCTCGCCGCTCGCTGGCTGGCGTACATTTGATAAAAGGCTAGCGCAGTTTACTTGAACCGTCTACCGGCCCAGGCCCTAGCGTCCCTTGAACTGCGGATCGCGCTTCTCCGCAAAGGAGCGGGGGCCCTCGACGGCGTCCTCCGTCGATTGTGCGATGTACATCGCCTGCGAGGCGAGGTCGAGCGCGCCGTCGACGTCGGTATGCAGCGAGCGATAGACCAGCCGCTTGGCGAGCTGCATCGCCACCGCCGGCCCTGTCACAAGCTTCGATGCATAGCTACGGGTGTGCTCCATCAGCTCGCCATCCGGGACGACGGCGCTGACATAGCCCATCGCCAGCGCCTCCTCTGCGCCGAAGATGCGGCCCGTCCAGATCAGGTCCAGCGCGTTCGCCAGACCGACGATTCGCGGCAGGTAGTAGGCCCCGCCGTCGCCGGGGATGATACCCATGCGCACGTACGTCATGCCGAAACGAGCGGACTCGGCTGCAAAGCGCATGTCGCACATTGAAGCCATGTCCATCCCCGCGCCGACCGCCGCACCGTTGACGGCGGCGATATACGGCTTCTCCATCAGCGCGACGAGGCGCGGTATGCGCTGAACGCCGTCACGCAGGAAGTTGCGGTTCTCGGCGGGCGTCCGCTTCTGGTCCTGCAGGCCGCCCAGCGGCCCCTTGCCGCCAACGTCTGCCCCGGCGCAGAAAGCGCGCCCGCTGCCGGTGACGATCACCACCTTCGCCTCGCGGTCCTCGTGGGCGTCCAGAAGCGCCGCGTACCACTCGTTGATCATCTGACCGGTGAACGCATTCATGCGATCAGGGCGATTTAGCGTGATCGTGGCGATGCCGCCGCTCTTCTCATACGTGATCAGTTCGAAGTCCATTTGCGTCTCCTTACGATCTCGCCCAATCTTACCCTCACGCGGGACGCGCGTCGTCTGCTATCATCCGTTGCGCTACAAAGGAGGTTTCCGTGAAGTACGGCGTCAACATGTTCCCCACCGACTATTCGGTCGATCCGGTCACGCTGGGCAAAGCCTGTGAAGATCGCGGCTTCGACTCGATCTGGTTTCCAGAGCACACGCACATTCCGGCAAGCCGCAAGACGCCCTGGCCCGGCGGTGCCGATCTGCCCAAAGAGTATTGGCACACGCTCGACCCGTTCGTTGGGCTCAGTGCGGTGGCGGCCACGACCGACAGGATCAAGCTCGGCACCGGCATCTGCCTCGTCGTCGAGCGCGACCCAATCACGCTCGCCAAGGAAGTCGCCAGCCTCGACCACCTTTCGAACGGGCGAGTGCTTTTTGGCGTCGGCGGCGGCTGGAACCGCGAGGAGATGGAGGACCACGGCACTGATCCCAAACGGCGCTGGAAAGTGATGCGCGAACGGATCGAGGCGATGAAGCAGATCTGGACCGAGGACGAAAGCGAGTACCACGGCGAGTTTGTGGACTTCGATCCGCTATGGTCGTGGCCGAAGCCGGTCCAGAAGCCGCACCCACCCGTCTACGTCGGCGGCGACGCCAAGGGCACGTTCAAGCGAGTCGTCAGCTACGGCGATGTCTGGATGCCGATCGGCATTCTCCTGCGCGACTCGATCAAGGAGAAGATGGCGAAGCTCAACAGCATGGCGGCGGACGCCGGACGCGGCCCGATCCCCGTCACGATTTACGGCGTCGCGCCACGCCCCGAGGCGATCGACAGCTACATCGAAGCCGGCGTCGAATCCTGTGTCTTCGGCATGCCGCCCGTAGGTGAGGAGCAGGCCCTGTCGATGCTCGACGGCTTCGTACAGGTGATGGAGACGGTGGCGAAGGCGGGCGTGTAGTGGCCGACTACGGCTTCCTGGAGACGCGCCTCGAAGGCACGACGCTCGTCTGCACGATCACCAACCCGCCGCAGAACTTCCTCAACGCCTCGATCGTCGTCGAGCTGACGCAGCTAGCCAACGCTGTCGCGGAAGACGAGGACGTACGCGCGCTCGTGCTGACGGGCGGCGTCCAGAACATCTTCATCACCCACTACGACGTCAGCGAGCTTTCCGGCACGGCGGATGCGGCGCGCGAGCGCGAGTCGATCGGCACCGGGGAGCTGCACGGCATGCACCAGCTGCTCCTGAAGCTGGGTGAGCTGCGCGTGCCGGTCATCGCCGCGATCAACGGCACGGCGATGGGTGGCGGCTGCGAACTGGCGCTGGCCTGCGACTTCCGCTACATGGCCCGCGGCGGGCAGATCGGCCTACCGGAGGTACGCGTGGGCATTCTGCCGGGCGCCGGCGGCACGCAGCGCATGACTCGCCTCCTGGGCGCCGCGAAGGCGCTTGAGCTGATGCTGCTGGGCAACACGCTCGACGCCGATGCCGCTGAACGGGTCGGATTGGTGCACCGCGCCTGCGATCCCGATCGGCTGATGCCCGACGTGCTGGCGCTCGCCGCCGAACTGGCGTCACGTCCACCGCTGAGCATCGCCCTGATCAAGCAGTGCGTGCGCCAGGGTGCCGAGATGCCGTTGATCGATGGCCTCAAATTCGAGCAGGACGCCTTCTGGCAGACGATGCGCTCCGACGACGCGCCCCGCCTCATGCGACAGTATCTGGCGAGCGACCGGCCGCTAGACGAGCAATAATGACCAAACTCAAAAGCAGCGACGAACTCCTGAAGCGCTTCTCCAGCCGCTACGCCGAAGAAGGCACGACCGCCGGCCGGCTGGTCGAGCGCCGCGTGATTGGAGCGAACGGCGGCGTCAACGGCTACACGACGCTCGCTCAGGCTGATCGGCTGGTCGAGGCACTCAACCTATCGCCAAAGAGCCTCCTCCTCGATCTGGGATCCGGGCGAGGCTGGCCGGGGCTGCACGCGGCGGCCCGCGCAGGATGCCGTGTCGTGCTTACCGATGTGCCAGGCGCAGCCATTCGGGCCGCGCAACGGCGAAGCGCTGATGCGACCGATCGAGTTTCACTGGCGCGCGCCAGCGCCACCCACCTGCCCTTTGCCGCCGATACCTT
Organism: Chloroflexota bacterium; assembly: GCA_022561635.1. Classification (GTDB taxonomy): domain Bacteria; phylum Chloroflexota; class Dehalococcoidia; order SM23-28-2; family RBG-16-64-32; genus CF-162. The sequence continues at coordinate 12,001 of JADFQV010000027.1, forward strand.
CGACGCGATCTGCCACGCCGACACGCTCTGATGCATCCACGCTAAGCTCTCCGTGCTGAGAGCCTGCCGGCGGTTGCTGCGACCGGGCGGCCGCATGGCCTTCGTCACGATCTTCGTGGCGCCCGGCCTGACCGCGTCCGAATATCGCCGCGCTCTGCGCTCTGGCCCGACGTTCGTCAGCAGCCGCCGTAAGGATCACACCGAACTGATCGCGAGCGCCGGATTCAGCCACATCGAGGAGACCGATCTTACCGCCGAGTTCTCAGTCACATCCCGGGCCTGGGAGACCGAGCGTCGCGAACAGGCCGCCGAGCTGATCGCCGCAGAGGGCGAGGCGGCGTTCAACGAACGGCAGAGCGATCTCGACGTGCAGTCGAGCGCCATCGAGGCCGGCCTGCTACGACGTTCTCTGTTTGTCTGCTCGTAACCTCCGGGCCGCTCCTATAATGGCCTCGTGGACGTCTCACAGCTCGGCGAATTTGGCCTGATCGAGCGCCTGACCCGCATCGTTGGCGCAGAGGGCTCTCCGGACCTCATCGTCGGCCCCGGCGACGACGCCGCCGTCTGGCGCGTCGGCAGCGAGTACCTGATCGCGACAACAGACGCGATGATCGAGGGCGTCCACTTCCTGCCCGAGCGCGCCCGCTGGCAGGATGTCGGTTGGAAAGCGCTGGCCGCCAACTTGAGCGATATCGCAGCGATGGGAGGCACCCCGCTCTTCGCGCTCGTCACGCTCGCTCTCCCGCCCGAGACGCCAGCGGAATCGATGGACGCGCTCTACAGCGGCCTTGGTGAAGCGGCCCGCGAGCACAGTGTGATCATCGCCGGCGGAGACGTTGTGCGCGCGCCGCAGGTCAGCGTCACCGTCGCCCTCATGGGTCGCGCCACGCAGCGCGACGGCGAGCCGCTCGTGCTGCGACGAAGCACCGCCCGACCGGGAGACATCATCGCCGTCACCGGCACGCTGGGCGACTCGGCCGCCGGTCTCAGGCTATTGAAAGCAGGTGCGGCGACCGACCCCATCGTCCAGCGGCACACGCGGCCGGTGGCTCGCATCGCGGCCGGTCGCGCCGCCGTCGGGGCCGGCCTGCGCTGCGGCATCGACGTCTCGGACGGGCTTCTGCAGGACGTCGGCCACGTCTGCGAGATGTCCAACGCAGGCGCAGTGCTGCGCGCGGCCGATCTGCCCCTGAGCGACGGCCTGCTCGCCGCCTTCCCGGACGACGCGCTTGAGCTGGCCTGCACCGGCGGCGAGGACTACGAACTGCTGGTGATCGGCGCGGAGGCCGCTGTCTCGCGCGTTCCGGATGTGACTGTGATCGGCGAGATCGTGGAAGGGCCACCGCGCGCGATGCTCGTGGACAGCGACGGCAGCGAGATCAAGTTCGCGAACGCGGGCTGGGATGCGTTTCGCTCGTGAGCGCGCTGGAGTCCAGCGGCCCGGAAGAAACGCGACGGCTGGGCCAGGCGCTGGGCCGCGCGGCGGAGGCTGGCGACGTGATCCTCCTCTCCGGCGAGTTGGGCGCGGGCAAGACCGTGTTCGTGCAGGGCATGGCGCGCGGCCTCGACTTCCAGGGGCCGGTGTCGTCGAAGTCGTTCGTCCTGCTCGGCGAGTACGCAGGCCGGATCACGCTCTTTCACGCGGACCTCTACCGCCTGGAGTCGCCGGCCGAGGTCGAGGAGCTAGCGCTTGAGGAGATCAGTAGCGACGGCGTCCTCGTCGTCGAGTGGCCCGAGCGCGGCGACGTCGTCCTGCCGGAGGAGCGCCTCACATTGCTCTTCGAGGTGAGCGGCCCGGAGACACGCCGGATCACCGCCGAAGCCACGGGAGCCCGGGCACAAGCGCTGGCGGAGGCGCTCGGCGAGTGACGGAACTATCGATCGACACAGCCTCATCGCTGGCCTCGGTCGCGCTCTCGCGGGGAGGCGAAGTGGTGGCGGAGTCGACCTGGCGCTGCCAACGCAATCACAGCGTCGAGCTTCTGCCGGCGATCGAACGGTTGCTGGCGAACGTTTCGGAGTCGCCAGGCGACCTGACGGCCGTGTTCGTGTCGGTCGGCCCCGGCATGTACACAGGCCTGCGCGTCGGCGTCGCAACAGCACAGGGGTTGGCGCGCGCATCGAACATACCGCTCGTGGGTGTCGGCCGCTTGGAGCTGGACGCGTACCCGCACGCCTCGTTCGCGGGCGACGTCGTCGCCGTGCACCGGGCGGGCCGGGGCGACCTGGGCTGGGCGACCTACCGCGACGGCCCGTGGCGCGAACTCGCGCCACCCTGCCTCTCGAAGCCTGCCGAGCTAGCCGATAGCTTACGCCAGCGGACGCTTCTCACCGGCGAGATCGACGACGAGTTGATGGCGCTGCTCGCCGAGCGCGCCGGCGACCTCGCCGAGATCGCAGAGCCCACCAGCCAGGGACGAGCGGTCGCCCTCGCGGAGCTAGGGCACGCTCGGCTCGAGGCAGGCACAGCGCGCGAACCGGCGCTCGTCGCACCGCTGTACTTGCGGCCGCCGGCGATCGGTCCCCAGAAGCAGTAGCGGCTAGGCCGCACGCAGCCTAGAATCGGACGCGACATGAGAGAACGAACCCTGGTCCTGGTGAAGCCGGACGGCATTCAGCGCGGCCTCGCCGGCGAGATCGTCTCTCGCCTGGAGTCGCGCGGCTTGCGTATCGTCGGTCTGCGCATGCTGCGGGTGAACGAAGCGCTGGCGAAGCGCCACTACGCCGAGCACGAAGGCAAGCCGTTCTTCGATGGCCTGATCGCCTACATCACGTCGAGCCCGATCATCGCCGCCGTCCTCGAAGGCACGCGTGCGATCGAGGTAGTGCGCAAGACGATCGGCGCGACGAATCCGGCCGATGCTGATCCTGGTACGATCCGCGGCGACCTCAGCGTCGAGCTGGGCCGCAACCTGATCCACGGCTCAGACGGACCAGATTCAGCGACGCGAGAGATCGCGCTCTTCTTCGACGAGTCACAGCTGTTCGACTACGAACGCGATGTCGACCGCTGGATCTTCGAAGACGCCTCCTGACCGAAGCACCCGGCGCCAACTCTACTGGATGCGCACGACGGGGACAGCGTTCGCCCAGAGGCTCTCAAGATCGTAGAAGGAGCGCTCTTCCGTCCCGAAGATGTGCACGATGACGTCGCCGTAATCGAGCAGGACCCAGCCGGTCTTCGACGTGCCTTCGCGGCCCCGCGGACGGACCTTCTCAGCCTTGCGCAGGTCCTCGTCGATGGTCTCCAGGATGGCGTCGATCTGGCGGTCGGAGCCGGCGCTGGCGATAACAAAATAATCGGCGAAAGACGATACCTTGCTGATGTCCAGCAGCAGGATGTCTTCCGCCTGTTTTTCGGAGAGAATGTCCGTTATTCGGTGTGCCAGCTGTTCCGCTTGCAGATGCGCTCCTGAGAGTTGATTTCTACCCGGCCTGGGAGAAGTAAGTATAACATGGGGACAGTCATGCCCAAGAAGCGCGCAGTCATCGCCATGTCCGGAGGCGTCGACTCCTCCGTGGCCGCCGGTCTCCTCGTCGAGCAGGGGTACGAGGTGATCGGTATCACCATGCGCCTGTGGACCGAAGAAGACCCCGAGGCCGCTCGCCACCACAAGCGCTGCTGCTCCGTGGAGGACACCGCCGATGCCCGCGCCGCCGCCGACGTGCTGGGCGTCCGTCACTACGTGCTCAACCTGGAGCGGGAGTTCCAGACGGACGTCGTCGATCACTTCGTCGCGGAGTACAGCCGCGGCCGCACACCCAACCCCTGTCTCACCTGCAACGACCGCGTGAAATTTCGGCCCCTGCTGGAGCACGCCATCGCCCTCGAGGCCGATTATCTGGCGACCGGCCACTACGTCCGCGTCCGCCACGGCGATCAGGCCGAGCTGCTGCGGGCCGTCGATCCGGACAAGGACCAGTCGTACGTCCTGTACACGCTCGGTCAGGCGGAACTCTCGCGCACGCTTTTCCCGGTCGGCGAATATCCCAAAGCGGAGATTCGCAACCTGGCGCAAGAGTGGTCGCTGCCCAACGCCGACAAGCCGGACTCCGTGGACATCTGCTTCATCCCCAGCGGCGACTATCGGGCTTTCGTCCGCGATCGCGTGCCGGTGATAGCCGGAGAGATCGTCGACATGGCTGGCGAGACCGTCGGCCGCCACGAAGGAATCGTCGACTACACAGTCGGCCAGCGGCGCGGCCTGCCCGCGCGGGGCGGTGAAGAGCCGCTCTTCGTCGTCAACGTCGACGCGGGCGAGAACCGTGTCGTCGTCGGCCCGCAGAGCGAGCTGATGGCGACGGATCTGATCGCCGACGAACTGACGTGGGTGAGCGGCGAGCCGCCCGCCCCGGGCGCCGACGTGCAGGCGCGCATCCGCTATCGCGCCGTGCCCGCGGCGGCGACGGTCGAGGTGAAGGACGAGACGGCCACGGTGCGCTTCGAAGAGCCGCAGCGCGCGGTGACGCCGGGACAGGCCGTTGTGCTCTACGACGGCGAGCGGGTTCTCGGCGGCGGCACGATCGTCGAGCGCCTCTAGAGCGCCACGGGCGACTACGGAAACTCTTTGGTATAATCACCGCCGTCCGCCAACCGCCACCCCAAGACCCGGACGCAAGAGGAGGCCCTGACCCGTGGAGCTAGGCTACATAGACACCCCCGAGGAATGGCGCGACCTGTTCATCATGATGTTCATGGTCGCCGGCACGCTCCTCTTCCTGCTGGGAATCATCATCGCGCTGATAAGCGGCTATCTTGGCGTGAACATCCTCAACCGCATTCGCAGCATCATGAAGGAATATGTGCGGCCGGCGGCCAAAAATATGAAGGAGACGACCGAAAACGTAAAGGGCACCGTTGCCTTCGTATCCGACAACGCGGTCAAGCCGGTGGTTAAGGCATATGGCGTCGCGGCCGGGGCCAAGCGCTTCGTTAGCGTCGCCTCAAAGGTTGCCGGCCGCGGTAAGAAAAAGGAGCAGTAGCATGCGATTCATACTCGGACTGCTCATCGGCCTCTGCATCGGATTCGCCGCCTCCGTCCTGCTGGCCTCGGAGAAGGACGAGAGCGCGGGCGGCAGCCTGGCCGAGGCCCGTGCCAACGGCGCCCGCGGCGTCAGCTCCGCCCTTGACGGCCTGCGCAAGCAGTTTGACGAGGCGCTGGGTGAAGCGAAGAAGGCGCAGCACGAGGCGGAAGAGAAGATGGCCGAGCGCTATCGCCAGAGCATCGGCCGCTCCGACAAGTAGCCGCTCAGCCGTCGAGGGCGCACTGCGCGCAGCGCACTCCCATGTCACTCCTGCTAATCCGCTACGCTCAGCAAGGCGTCGGCGGTCGTCTCGACGCGATGCTCTATACCGGAGTGACTGAGGAGAGAAGGATGGACAGATGAACGAGCCAAGTAGTAGGACGGCCCTGGTAACTGGGGCAAACTCGGGCCTCGGATTCGAGGCAGCGGCGCAACTCGCCGAGGCTGGCTGGGGCAGGGTGATCTTGGCTTGCAGAACCGAAGCCAAGGCAGAGGCCGCGCGCGTGCGGCTGGTCGAGCGCACCGGTAAGGATTCCTTTGACCTACTCGCCGTGGACACCTCTGAGGTCGCTGCTGCGAACACGGCCTGCGACGAGCTGCGCGACCGCGGCGGGACGATCGACTTTCTGTTGCTCAACGCCGCGGCAACGGGTGGGAAACCTCAATTCAACTCCGATGGCGTGGAGATCACTTGGGCCTCTACACTCGTCGGCCATCACGTCATGACCATGCGCCTGCTCGACGACAAGCTTCTCAGCCCGGGGGCGCGCATCGTCATCGCGGGATCCGAGGGCGCCCGAGGCAACCTTCCCACCATGAAGGTCCACGATGTCGGCAAGGTTGCCGACGAGCTCTTTGACGGCGACCGGGTCGCGGCCGTCGATGCGCTGGCCCGCATCAAGGGCCCGTACGAGTTCAACTCAACCAATGAATACGTCACTGCCAAGATGGTGGTCGCCTGGTGGGCGGCGGCGTTATCGCGCAAGTTGCCGGCTGGCATGACCGTCAACGCAGTGTCGCCTGGCTCAGCGCCAGCCAGTAGCATCGCTCGCAACGCACCCTTCATCATGCGCACGATCATGTTGCCGATGATGAAGGTTGTTGGCCCTTTAATGGGCATGGCGGGGTCCGTCGAAACCGGCGCCCGCCGCTATCTCGACGCCGCCGACCTCGGCGACAGCGAAACGGGGCACTTCTACGCCACGGCTGATCGCAAGAAGTTGGTTGGCCCGGTGGCGATCCAGACCTGGCCGGAGTACTTCACCGACCAAGTCAGCCAGGATGTGGGCTTCGATGCGATGGTGAAGATGACCGGAGTAGGATTCCCGGACACCGCCGGCTAAGGCCGAAACCGAGAGTCACCCGTAGTCCGAGCATATCAGTGGCAAGGGTTGCAACTGAGAACTTTGCTACGCAGAAACCCAGCCACTATCATGCCTCTGGAGGGGTGCCAGAGTGGTTGAATGGGACGGTCTCGAAAACCGTTGTACGTCTTTCGGCGTACCGTGGGTTCGAATCCCACCCCCTCCGCCACCAAGCTTCTGAGGCCAAAGGCGCCAGACCGTACCGCCGCTGCGCCTCTAATCGGATAGCCCGAGTCTCTCCTCGGAGGGGTGCCAGAGTGGTTGATTGGGCACGCCTGGAAAGCGTGTGTACCTCACGGTACCGTGGGTTCGAATCCCACCCCCTCCGCCAGCTATGAGATGAGTTGAAGACGCACTGCAATGTGAAGTGAAAAGCAAATATCTCGATGAACTAACAGCGCTACTAAAGCAAGTCCGTCCAGAACTCGGCACTTCACATCGACTGGATTTCAAGAACGTCTTTGGGGCTGTCGGCGGATATGTGAATGGCAACATTTTTATCTCTTGCGGAAAGTTTGGGGTTGCTCTTCGGCTGCCGTCGGCGACTCTGGATACCCTGTTCCAAAATGAGGATGTGACGCACCTAAAATACTTGTCCGGCGGGCACACCAAGAAAGAATACGCGGTACTCCCGGAAAGAATTCTGGAAAATAGTAGTCATTTTCGTAGACTCGTCGATGAGAGCGTTCAGTATGTTGTTCGAGCTAGCAAGATCAAGAACAGGGCACAGCGTAAATGATGAGCCTGGCGGTAGCGCGGGAAGGGCCATCGCTTGCGTGCGACGCCTCCGGCTCCGCTGAAGGAGCGGTAGCGATTACAGTAACCGCTCCTGCCCCGCCTCAGACGCATCCTCCGGCTTCGGCGCCCGCTGCGGCTCGTGCTCGATGACGCCGAGCATCTCGCCGATCTGCCGCGCGTTGCGCACTGAGTAGTCGCTGTGACAGTTGTTCATGAGAACGTGGACCTCGGCAGCGTCCTCGGCCAGGCCCTGTATGCGCGGGACCCACTCTCGCAGCTCGTCTTCGCTGTATAGATAGTCGAAGCGCTCGGCGGCGGTCTTCGAGCGCGACGCCCAGGTGTCGCTGTTGCGACCGTGCATGCGCAGCAGCGCGACCGAGGGGTGCGTAACGGCGGTAACCGGCGGCACGCTGCTCTTGAAGCCCTGCGGCTCGTCGACGCAGACGTAGGGGATGCTGTTGTCGGTCAGGAAGCGCAGCGTGAGTTCCTGGTCCCGCGGCTCCGCCATCCAGGCGGCGTGGCGAAACTCGACGGCCATCCGGTACTGGCCCAGCCGCTCCTTCGCCTCCAGGATCGCCTCGCGATTGTCGCCTCGCGGCCCAAACCAGGGCGGATACTGGAAAAGGACCGTGCCCAGCTTGCCGGCGCTGTCCAGAGGCAGCAGCGCCTCGTTGAAGCGGCGCCACATCTCGTCGCCGACCTCTGGCGGCAGGTCCTTCATGTAGACGTTGCGCTTCTGCTGCAGCTCGCCCGGCAGCGCCTCCTTCACGTCTTTGGGGAACGCCTGCACCGCAGCCCCGTGGCCGGTGAAGAGCGCGTAGGCCTTGACGTCGAACGTGAACTCGTCCGGCGTACGCTCGACCCACAGCTCGGCGTTGCGGACGGCCGGAATCGCGTAGTAGGCCGAGTCAACTTCGACGATCGGGAAGTGTTCGGTGTAATGGCGTAGGCGCTCCTCCGGCGACTTCGCGGCGGCCGGAGGATACCAGCCACTATCGATCAGCGTCTTGTCGGCCCACGAGCAGGAGCCGACGAGGATGCGGCCGCCCATGTCCCGATTATCGCACCTGGGGCGGCCGCCCTCGATCTCTTTTATGGCAGCCGCCAAAGACGTAAAGGCGTGACTACATGCACGCCCCCCTTGACTGACGGGCGGTTCGCGCCGACGCTGGGCCCATGACGAGGCGCGCACTCGACCCGTTGGACTCGCTGCGGTTGCTGAACGGCGGACCGGTGGTACTGGTGACAACGCGCTGGCGCGACCAGACAGACGCCATGCCGGCGATCTGGACGACGCCGCTGTCGCGCAATCCGCCGCTCGTGGGCGTCGTCGTCAACCCGGCCCGCCACACGCACGACATGGTGCGCTTCTCCGAGGAGTTCGCGCTCAATTTCCCGGCGCGCGACCTGGCCAACCACACTCAGTACTTTGGAACGGTCTCCGGCTCTCACGTGAACAAGATCGAACTGGGGAAGCTAGCGACGTTCCGCGCGTCCAAGGTCGAAGCACCACTGATCGAGAACTGCGTGGCCTGGATGGAGTGCTCGCTGGAGGATGCGCTGCGCATCGGTGACCACACCCTCTTCGTCGGCCGCGTGCTCGTCGTCCAGGCTGACAAGGAGGCCTTCGACGAGACCTGGCTGCTGGATGACCCGGAGTACCGGCCCCTGCACTACCTCGGCGTCGATCGCTACTCCACCCTGGGAAGCGTCGTCACAGCCAAGTTGCGCACCACGGACGAAGGGGCGATCGAGCTGGACGAGACGAAGGAAGAACGCGAACAGCGCGAGGAGACCGAGGCGCTGGAGCGAGAACGGCGCGAGCGCGAAGGCGACGACGAACGGGAGCAAGAAGAGAGCAAAGGCAGCGGCTGACGTCAGCCCAACCTTGACGCGCACGTCACGGTTTCTCATAATCGCCAGTGGCCCCCCGGACGCGCGGGCCTGAACCGAGAGGAGATATCAAATGGACTTTCGCCTGACGCCTGAAGAGGAGACCTTCCGCCAGGAAGTCCACACCTTCCTTGAAGAGGAGTGCCCGGAGTCGCTGAAGAACGGTGGCAGCTTCTTCTCCAACGCCGGCGACTACATTGCGTGGCGTAAGAAGCTCGCCGGCAAGGGCTGGATCGCACCGGCCTGGCCGAAGGAGTACGGCGGCGCCGCCATGACGCCGATGCAGCAGTTCGTCTACAACATGGAGACGGCTCGCATGCGTGCGCCCTCCACGATCTACATCGGTGGCCTGGGCGTCGCGGTGCTGGGCCCGACGATCCTCGTCTACGGCACCGACGAGCAGAAGCAGGAGTACATCCCCGGCATCCTCTCCGGCGAGGAGATGTGGTGCCAGGGCTTCTCCGAGCCGGAATCCGGCTCCGACCTCGCCTCGCTACAGACGAAGGCCGTCCGCGACGGCGACGACTATGTGATCAACGGCCAGAAGATCTGGACGACGGTCGCGCACATGTCCAAGTACATGCTCATGCTCGCCCGCACCGACCCAGACGCCCCGAAGCACAAGGGCATCTCCTACTTCGTCATCCCGATGGACGCCCCCGGTGTCACCGTGCGGCCGCTGATCAACATGACCGGCGGGCACGAGTTCAACGAGGTCTTCTTCGAGGACGTCCGCATCCCCGCCAAGAACCTCCTCGGCGAGGAGAACCGCGGCTGGTACATGGCCGTGACGACGCTGGACATCGAACGCTCGAACATCGGCTCGGCGGTGGGCCAGCACCAGTCCGTCGAGGACCTGATCACCTTCGCCAAGGAGCACAAGGAGAACGGCCAGAGCGCGCTCGCCACCAACCCCGGTATCCGCACCGAGCTAGCCGAGCGGCTGATCGAGGCTGAGTGCTCGATGATGCTTTCCTACCGCCTGATCACGATGCAGAACCGCGGCCTGATCCCGAACTACGAGGCGAGCGCGACGAAGCTCTACTCGATGGAGCTGAACCAGCGCATCGCCAACACCGGCATCAAGCTCCTGGGCCTGTACGGCCAGCTCAGCAGCAGCAGCAAGTGGGCGCCGCTGAAAGGCCGCCTGCAGCAGCAGTACCTGCGCTCGGTGGCGAACACGATCGAGGGCGGCACGAGCGAGATCCAGCGCAACATCGTCGCCACCCGCGGCCTCGACCTGCCCCGCGAGTAGGCCTCACGCCCTCCGATCTGGCGTTTGATTGTTTGAGGGCGTTTGTATCCATCGTCTGATTGTTTGGCGGAATAACTTCGTTTTTCGGCTGGTTTCGTGTTGGCGGCGCGGCGTTCTGTTTGATTGAAGCTGGTCCAGGCTGAGCAGCACTCAATGAATGGGGACGCTCCGACGGCGGCGGGGTAGGCGGAGGCTGATTGGCGGCAGCGAGGGGTCGCGCGGGCTCTGGGGAAGGTCCGCAGGTAGCAGCATGCAGCCGCTCTGGATAGGCAGCATGGAGCACCTCCGGTTGGAGGTTAGCGGAAACCGGCCGCAGGTCTCAGGGGTTAGTGGCGGTGGTTCGGGACGTGGCGTGAGCGTCACGGCACCCCGTACCGGTGCGCTGACGCACAATAACCACGCTTATCGAATACTCGGCGCACGGTCAAGTCGCCGGTTGAGCGTCAGTCGACATCATCGCCGAGCGGGTGTAGCCTGAGCGCGATGACCCAGAGCCCCAACACCGATGAACGAGTGGCCGAGGCGCGCGCTGCCTTCGCGAGACATGACTGGCAAGCCGCCGTTGACGGTCTTACGCAGGCAGACGCTGAGCAAGGCCTGTCTGCACCGGACCTGGTCGATCTCGCCGAGTCGAACTGGTGGATTGGGCGTGTCGATGACACTCTTGGCGTCTACGAGCGAGCCTACGCCGCGGCGCTGGACAGCGGGGACGAGAGGCTAGCGGCACACGCGGCAATATGGTTGGCATGGTCCTATCCTGAGAAGAGCTCTGTCGCCGATGGCTGGTTGTCGAAGGCGCGACGGCTGCTTAGGGACAAGGCACCGTGTGTGGAGCATGGCATGATTTCGCATTTCGACACGAATTCCGCCTTCGGTGAGGGCGACCTCGAAGTCGCGTTGGAGCACGCGGGACGCACTTACGAGATTGGCGAAGCCGTGGGCAGCGCTGACCTACTAGCCCTCGGTCTTTTCGATCAGGGTAACGTTCTGATCGCCATGGGCAAGGTCGGGGAAGGATTTCCGCTGCTGGATGAAGCGATGGTTGCCGCCGTCAGCGGAGATCTGCAGCCGCGGATCATGGGCGCGATCTATTGCTCCATGATCACCACGTGCTCGCGCATGGCTGACTACAAGCGCGCCAGCGAGTGGACGGACGCTGCCGACCGCTGGTGCGGCCGACATTCGATAACTGTCTTTCCGGGTCTGTGCCGCGTCTACCGAGCCGCGATCATGCGTCTTCGCGGCGTCTGGGATCAAGCCGAAGAGGAAGCCCGGCTCGCGCAGGAGACGGTTGGAAACGTCAGCACCTCCGCGCTAGGTGAAGCCTTCTACGAGATCGGGGAAATTCGTTCGCGGGTGGGAGATACTGAGGCTGCTGAGGAGGCCTTTCACCAGGCGCATCAGCTCGGCCGCGACCCTAATCCCGGGTTGGCCTATCTGTGCTTCCGGCAAGGCGACGTTCAAGGCGCGCGCAGCATGATCGACCGCTGGTTCCTGGCCCAACTGAAGCAACTTGCGGATTTCGAGTCCCAACTGGTGGCGATAGTGAAGCTCGAAGATGCATATGTAAAATCCGTTCTTGGCTCTGATAAACAATTTAACCAACTTACAAAAGTACTAGGTAATATTTCAGCAGAAGGTGCTGTAAAAGGGATAATTCAAAGCCTAATTGCTTCCGGTATTTATGGAGCTTTATTTGGCGTATGACCCTAGCATTTTTTAGCATAATAAAAAATCGAGATGGTCGCTTCACAGTAAGCGAAGGCTCTCTCTTTTCTTTACCACCCGACTTAAAGGACAATTATAGAGTTAGCACCTATCAAGATATTATGCAATCTGGATGGCATACTACAGAATTCGGGTATTCTACATTCGTAAAAACAGACACTTTTGGCAACCAATACATTTTGCCTGGCCTTTATCTGACGGATGCGGCAAAACCGAAAAAAAAATTTCATGGGTGCAAACCAATTTTTTCGAGAGCCCAAATCGAAAATTACTTGGAGAACCATTTTTCAAGAAAAACCGAAGCCTACGAAAGAGCAGAGGACGAATTGACCGCGCTTGTTCATGATCCCCGCCACCTTTCAAGTTCAATTTATCATTCGGCAACCGAAGCGCAAAATACACTAAGCAGCTATGAATACAATAATTCACTAAGCAGTTATGAATACAGTCAAATCCGAGATAGCTTAAAAACGGTAATCGCCACCCAAACTATGCTGAAAGTAAGAACCGATTACTTAGATTTTTCCAATGATACCGATCGATTTAGAATGCGCGAGGAAATACCCGTCTACAGTAGGGTAGATAAAGCAGTTCGGTGTTTTCGAGCGAGTGTGCGGTCAAATAAATTACAAATAAGATTAACAGGAGAGTCATACAGGTTAGCGGAGGGACCCAAT
>JADFQV010000002.1 GCA_022561635.1 Chloroflexota bacterium
GTCGCTTGGCGCCCTACTCACTGTTTTCCTGATCTTCGTCGCCCCGATATGGGCTATCACCGTCCTGGCGCTAGAAGTCGCCATCATCTGGAAGATCACGCAGAACTTCGACGACTTCATCGAATGAGGTTGCCCCCCCGCACGCGATCCGCAACAGGCTATGAGGCGAGCCTTGGCGCCGCAGCGGGCGCCTGGCCTGGAGCGCTCATGAGAAGTAAGTACGAATATACCGAGCATCAGCCATGGCGCAGCAGTCCCCAGCGCGCACACTAAACGCAGTCTTGGACACGCAGCAGAGATAGGAGGCACAGAGAATGCAGCAAAGTTTGTCAGGCTGGGTCACGTTCGCCGCCATAATCGTGGTTATCGCCGGCATGTTCAACCTGCTCAGCGGGATCGCCGCTATCACCGAGACCGACCAGGTCAAAGCGCTGAACCAGGTGCTTTACGGCATCAATATCGAAGCCTGGGGTTGGTTCTGGGCGGCAATAGGCGTCGCCCAGCTAATCACGGCGATCCTTCTCTTCGCCCGCAACCCGACCGGCGCCATGCTGGCGATCCTGGGGGCGACGATCAGCGCCACATTTACGATCTTCCTTATCTTCGTCGCGCCGCTATGGGCGATCACCGTCGTAGCGCTCGACATCGGCATCATCTGGGCCATCACGGCGAACATCGAGGACTTCGAAGCCGACCGCACCTAGTCCGCCTCGGCCGACAGGCTTCTGTACCCTGCGCAGGAGCTGGGCAACAGTCCGTTGCGCAGCTCCTGCTTTGGCCCTCATCCCCAGCCTCTCAGTCACACCCACATCTGGCCTCGCTCCCGTCTGCTACACTTGTTCGTACCTCAATTCAAGCAATGGAGAGGCGATGGCGAGCAATGCCCTGCGATAACCACCGCCGGCTGGCGATACCAATCCAGCCGGCGCCCAAACAGGCTCCGAAAGAGCGCGTCAAGAACTGGGACGAGGCGTTCCTCGGCTACACGCTGGAGACCGCCGTCGTCGAGGCCGAACGCTGCATCCACTGCCCGACCGCCCCCTGCCAGGAAGCCTGCCCCACCGACAACGACATTCCCCGCGCCCTCCTGCTGCTCGAGGAAGACGACATCGACGGCGCCGCCGCCGTCTTCCGCGAGACCAGCTCGTTGCCCGACATGTGCGGCCGCCTCTGCCCGCAAGAGGTCCTCTGCGAGGGCGCCTGCGTCGTCGGCTTCGCCATCCGGCCCGAGCCCTACGGCAAGCAGCCCCCCGTCGCCATCGGCAAGCTCGAATCGTTCATCGCCGACTGGCAGCGCCGCAACGACGGTGTGCCGCTGCCCGAGGTGGCCGCCCCGACCGGACGCAAAGTCGCCATCATCGGCTCCGGCCCCGCCGGCATCGCCGTCGCCGAGGACCTCACCAAGAAGGGCCACAAGGTCACGGTCTACGAGTCGTGGCCCGTCCCCGGCGGCGTCCTCCTCTACGGCATCCCCAACTTCAAGATGCGCAAGGAGATCCTCGACTACAAGATCGAGTGGCTGGAGAAGCTGGGCGTCGAGTTCCAGAACAACACCAAGGTCGGCGAAGACGTCACGGTCGACTCGCTGTTCGAGAGCGGCACCGACGCCGTCTTCCTCGGCACCGGCGCCCCCGTCGGCGGCCAGATGCACATCGACGGCGAGGAGCTGGGCAACGTCTACCAGGCGACGGAGTTCCTCGTCCGCGGCAACCTCGAACCCGATCAGCTGCCCGAGGCGATGCGCGAGCCCCTGGACGTCGCCGGCAAGCGCGTCCTCGTCGTCGGCGGCGGCGACACCTCCATGGACTGCGTGCGCACCGCGATCCGCCTCGGATCGCCGGCGGTCACCTGCATGTACCGCCGCACCGAGGCCGAGCAGAAGGGCCGCGAAGAAGAGCGAGTGAACGCCCGCGAGGAAGGCACCGATTTCATGTACCTCACGGTGCCCCACCAGTTCACCGGCGACGACAACGGCCGAGTGACGGAGGCCGAGTGCCGGCGCATGCAGCTGGGCGCACCCGACGAGTCCGGCCGCCGCCGCCCCGAGCCGATCGCCGGCTCGGAGTTCACGCTGGAGGTCGACATCGTCGTCCTGGCCATCGGCTACGAACCGGACGACCTGCTCGAGAAGACGACGCCCGGCCTACGCACGACCAACTGGAAAACGGTCCGCGTGGACGAAGAGTTCCAGACCACACGCGCCGGCGTCTTCGCCGGCGGCGACAACGTCAACGGCGCAGACCTCGTGGTCACGGCGATGGCAGACGGCCAACGCGCCGCCATCGCCATCGACAACTACCTGCAGTCGCTCGCCTGATGACCGGCTTCCGCAAACCGCGCCTCGACCACCTCTTCGACATGCACATCGACCTGGAAACGCCACAGGCCATCGGCGCCGCGCCCGCGGGCCACCGCCAGATCTACATCGTCACCGGCGGCACCGTGGCAGGGCCCCGCCTCAAGGGGACGGTCCTTCCCGGCGGCGGCGACTGGGCGCTGATGCGCGCGGACGGCGCTGTGCAGCTGGACGTCCGCGCGACGCTGAAGACCGACGACGGCGCGCTCATCTACACCACTTACAGCGGCCTCATCATCCTCTCGCCGGACATCCTCCGACGCATCGCCGGCGGCGAGGACGTGCCGCTGGCCGAGTACTACTTCTACACGAACCCGATGTTCCAGACCGCCGCCGAAGGCTACACCTGGCTCAACCAGACGATCGCCATCGGCCGCGGCAAAGCGATTGCGGGCGGCGTCGAATACCGCGTCTGGGCCGTCTCCGACCCGGCCTGAGCCACCGCTAGACACCACCGGCAACGTCTGCCATTCTTAGGTCGCCCCGCAAAATGCCATACCGAACGCCGCTCCTCGCCCTGCTCATCCTCCTCGCCTCGCTGTCGGCGCTCGCCTGCAGTTCCGGCGGCGATGACGGAGAAGCGGATCCCACACAGGGAGCGCGCCTCGAGGGCGACACGCTCACCTCCATCGGCAGCGGCGACGGCATCAGCGGCGCCTTCCTCACCGACGGCGTCTTCGACGTCCGCGTCGTCGGCGACGACGTTACGGTCGACAACTCGCGCCTAATCGTCTACCAGTTGACGCCGCAGGAGAACGGCTTCCGGACGGCGATCGTCACCGGCAGCGGCCCCAAGGCCGTCGCCGAAGGCGTCACTCAGCGCCCGGGCTCGATCCTCGACCTCACGTTCAACATCGGCCAGGGCGAGTACTACGTGCTCCTCAAGACGGACTCGACAAGCGTCTGGACGATGACCGTCACCGGCGTCTCCGGCCTGCCCTAGGCCGGCAGGTTCATGCCGGGCATCTGCAGCGGCTGCGACGGCCGCATCATGATCTCGTTGACGTGCGCCGACTCCGGCATCGTCACCGCAAATAACACCGCCTGCGCGATGTCATCCGGGCTCATCACGAACGCCTTGCCCATCGTCGCCACGCGGTCCAGCACCTCCTGAGGCAAGTGCTCACCCGGCTTGATACCGGCCTCTTCCGGATCGACGCCGAGCATGCGCCCGAGGGCGAAGAGCTGCTCCTCGGGCATGCTGCGCACGAGGTTCGTGGCCACCGCCCCCGGCATGATCGCCGTCATGCGGATGTTCTTCCCCTCAAGCGCCAGCCGCAGGCTCTCCGTGAGCGCGCCCGCGGCGTGCTTGGAAGCCGCGTACATCGGGTCGTCCGGTTCCGCCGAGCGCGCGGCGACGCTGGTGATGTTGACGATGTGGCCGCCCTTCCCCTGCATCACGCGAACGGCCTCGCGGCAGCCGAGGGCCAGCGCCAGAACGTTGACGTCCAGCGTCTCCTTCCACTTCGCGTAGTCGCCGCCGTTGATCACGCTGTCGAACGGGTTGTAGCCAGCGTTGTTGACCATTACGTCAAGCGCCCCAAACGTCTCGACGGCGGCATCAACGAGGCCGATCATCACCTGCTCGTCCGTCACGTCGCCCGGCCGCACCAGCGCCTTGCCACCACCGCCCTCGATCTCTTTCGCCGCGGCGTCCATGTTCTCCCGCTGGCGGCCGTTGAGGACGATGTTCCCGCCCTCAGCGCCCAGCGACTTGGCGATCGCCAGCCCAATTCCAGAGCTGGCGCCAGTCACTACTACTGTCTTCCCGTCGAGCCGTCCCATCTGCGTATCCTCTCTCTGGTCTACTCTTTCGTCGCTGCTCGCTTGAACATCGCGCCCGAAATCTTGCGCACGGCGAAGCGCGGCGTGAAGCGGGGCAGGTTCGCCGTCAACTTGTTCAGCAGTCCCGGCGTGACGATCGCACTGCCGGACTTCGCCGCCCCCAGCGCCTTCTCGACGACCGCCTCTGCGCTCATCCACAGGAAGCCCGGGATGCCGTCTTCGCCGATGCCAGCGACCTCCTGGAACTCGGTCCTCGTCGCGCCCGGGCAGAGGCAGGTCACGGTCACCCCGTACCCCTTCGCCTCTTCGTGCAGCCCCTCGCTGAACGAAAGCACGTAGGCCTTCGTCGCCGCGTAGGTCGACATGTAGGGCACCGGCTGGTAAGCGCCAGTCGAGGCGACGTTGATGATCGCCCCCGCGCCACTCTTCTTCATCGGCCCCAGCCCAGCGTGCGAAAGCTGCGTCAGCGCCCGGATGTTGAGGTCGATCTCCATCAGCTCGCGGTCGACCGGCAGCTGCGCAAACTCGCCGTTCGTGCCGAAGCCAGCGTTGTTCACCAGCAGGCCGATGTCGCCCTTCTCCAGCCGCTCAACCACCGCGGTCACGCCTTCCGGCCGCGAGAGGTCCGCCGTGATCACTTCGGCGTCGGTGCCGCCCTCCTTCAGCTCACTCGCCAGCTTGTCCAGGCGGTCGCCGCGGCGCGCCACGATCACGACGTCGTAGCCCCGCTTTGCCAGCTGCCGCGCAAACTCCTCGCCGATGCCGGCTGAGGCGCCGGTTATGAGGGCGCGTTTGCGTTCCTGCTTGGTGTCCGCCGGCGCTGCGGCCTTCGCCTCCGTCGCCGTGTCGTTCGTCTCTGTGGCCATTGCGGGCCTCCTTCTCAACAACTGCTGTCTCTGCAGTCTCTCGCTATTCCAGGACTTCCAGTACCTCATTGACGACGCGCTCGCCTGAGCGGACGGCGCCGTCGATGTAGCCGACAAAGGCCTCGGCGGTCTCTGTGCCGGCCCAGTGGATGCGCCCCACGGGCTCCCGCAGCGCCTGACCGCAGGTGACCCACGTCCCCGCCGGGAAGACAGCCCCGTAACCGCCACGGCTCCACTGCTCGGCGGGCCAATTGCCCTCAATGTAGTCCACCGGCTTCGCCGCACGGTCGCCGAAGTAGCGCACGAAGCAGTCGAGCGCGACCTTCCGCCGCTCGCCCTCGTCGACGCCGGCGTAGCGACGGGCGTCTCCGCCCTCGATGAAGCCCATCAGCATGCCGGGCGTGCCTTCGGGCGGGCTGTTGTCGAATATCACTTTGATCGGGCCAACGTCGCTGACGACCCGCCCGGAGAGCCCCTCGTCGCGCCACCAGGGCGTGTCGTAGATCGCGTGGATCTTGATCACGCCGCCCATCGGCGACCGCGACGTCAGCTGGTCACGCAGGGGCGGCATCGCCGGATCGTAGTCGATGCGGCCGGCGAGCGTCGGTGGGACCGTGACGACGCAGATCTTGCCGGTCACGGCGAAATCGTCACCGCTGACGGTGATGCTCCCGTTGTCCTGGGTGATCGTGCGCACGGGACAGGACAGCCATATCGCATCGCCCAAGCCCTTCGCCGCCAACTCAGCCACTGTCCCCGCGCCGCCGTCGAAGCGGTCCGCCTGGGCACCGCCCTCGGTCGATATGAGGTTAAAGAAGCCGTTCCCGGACTTCGCGTAGAACAAGCCGTGCAGCAGCGAAACTTCGTGCGGCTCGGCGGCAAAAACAGCCTCGATCGCCGTCCGCATCCCCTCGCGGGCACGCTCTGAGTCGATGTTCTCGTCGATCCACGTCTGCACGGTCATGCCATCGAGGCGTTGGGCGTCGGGCGTCTCCCACGGCGCCTGCAGCGGCACATCCTGGGCCAGCTGGTCGAACGCCATGATCGCCTGCACCAGCTTGCCCATCGTCTCGGCGTCGTCGTCGGGCGCAGCCCCGGCGTGCCGTCGCAGGCCCAGCCCCTCGCTGTACTGAAGGTGCTCGCCGTCCGGCCACGTGGGGAAGCTCTTCACCCCCATCTCGTCGCCCAGGGCGCGGATGTGGTCCTGGCCGGGCCCCGTCCACTGGCCGCCCACGTCGACCCAGTAGCCGTTGTGCTTCTGCGTCCAGACGCGGCCTCCCACGCGGTCACGGGCTTCGAGGACGACGACGTCCACCCCACGCTTGGACAGCTCTCGTGCCGCCGTGATGCCGGCGAATCCGGCGCCGACGACGATGACCTGGGTCGTTTCCTGGCGAACCATGGGCAACCTCCTGGTGTATGCGGCAAGATAGCACTCCCGGCCAAGTCAGTCTAATCGCCACGCCACCCGCGATCGGCTCAGCTGGCTCCGCGCTGCCCGGCGGCCGTCTCCGGGCCGTCGCTAGCCTTGCCAGCTCACTTCGTAGACCCTCACCGGGTCCTCGAAGCCGCGCAACACGCGTTCACCCTGGTCCGAGAAGAGGAAGCCGCGCCCGGCCACCAGCTCGCGCACGACGTTGGAGGCCAGGATCTCGCCGCCGCTCGCCTGCGCTGCGATCCGCGCCGCCAGGATCACCGACGTGCCGAAGAGGTCGCCGCGCCCATCCGGGTCTTCCTCGGCGATCGGCTCGCCCGCGTTCAGGCCGATGCGCACCTTCACCTCTCCCTCGGCCAACGCCCGCTGGATCGCGATCGCGCAGTCGAGCGCGCCGACGGCAGAGCCAAACGAGATCATGAAGCCGTCACCCATCGTCTTCACCTCCGAGCCGCCGTGCGCGGCCAGCGCCTCTCGCGTGATTCGCTCGTGCTCGCGGAAGAGCTCCCTCGCCCCGGCGTCGCCCAGCTCCTGCGTGAGCGCCGTCGAGCCTTCGATGTCCGTAAAGAGGATCGTCACCAGTGAGCCGATCGCCGGCACCGCCGGTTCCGTCTCGATCGCCGTCGGCGCATCACCGAGGAGGCGATCGAGCGCCGCCTCCATGACGGGCGAGTTGTCGCCGGGTTGGCCCCACGTGCCCTCCAGCACGACGAGCTCGGCGTTGGGCAGGCGCGCGGCCAGGTTTCGCACGGTGTCGAAGTCCGGGATCGCCACGTTCTTGTGACTCAGGACCAGCGTTGGTTGAGTGATCCTCGGCAGGTCGTCTGACGTATCGGCGCTCATGACGTAGTCCTGGAAAAAGGCCAGCGCCTGTTCTTGCGTGCATACGGCGCGGAGAAACTCGACGTACTCCGTCGCGGCAAGGGTGCCCCATCCAACCACGTAGTGCGCGAGCGTCGTGGTGAACATGTCCCAGTCGTTCTCCATCATCGACAGGAACGCCTTGACCTGCGGTATCTCAAAGAAGCGCGCGCCGTCGGCGTACGTGTCTCTGAGGATCAGGCGGGAGACCCGCTCCGGGTTGTCGGCCGCGAAAGAGATAGCCGCCATACCGTCCGCCTGCCCCGCGAAGAGCGCCAAGCTGTCCAGGCCTAGCTTGTCGGCTACGGCGGCGATGTCGCGGCCGAACGCCTCGACCGATACCTCGCCAACGTCACGGTCGGACAGCCCGCAACCCCGGCAGTCGAACGTGATCAGGCGGCGCCGGGCGAACATGTGGTCGAACCAGAAGTTGAAGGACGTCTCCCTCCACTCCAGCTGGACGTGCGTGAACGGGCTACCGCGCATGTACACCACCGGAACGCCGTCGCCGCCTGTGTCGGCGAAGGCGATGCCAACGCCATCGGAGGTGGTGGCGTACTTCACGCTTGGCTCGGCCATGTCGCCCCAATTCTACGCCGGCGAGCCACCAGGTGCCCTTCGGGCTTATACTCCCCTTCATGCGATACGTCATCTACGGCGCCGGCGCCATCGGCGGCACGATCGGCGCCCGGCTGGCCCAGAACGGCCGCGACGTCGCCCTCATCGCCCGCGGGCCTCACCTGGAAGCGCTGCGGGACGACGGCCTGACCCTGCGCACGCCGGACGAGACGCTGACCCAGAAGATCACCGCCGCCGCCCACCCGGACGACATCGACTGGCGCGCCGACGACGTCGCCGTCCTGGCGATGAAGACTCAGGACACCGCCGACGCCCTGAAGGCGCTGCGCTCGGCCGCCGGCGACCTGCCCGTCGTCTGCGCCCAGAACGGCGTCGCCAACGAACGCCTGGCGGCCCGCCTCTTCTCGCGCGTCTACGGCATGGTCGTCTGGCTGCCGGGCACGCACCTGCAGCCTGGCGAGGTCATCGCCCACTCGTCGCCCATCGCCGGCATTCTCCACACCGGTCGCTACCCGGCGGGAACAGACGACCTGATCGGGGCCGTAGCGGCCGACCTGCGCGACAGCGGCTTCGCCTCCCAGCCCAACGAGAAGATCATGCGCCTCAAGTACGCCAAGCTGCTCTCCAACCTCCTGAACATCGTGCAAGCGCTCTCCTCCGGCGCCGCCGGCGACATCGTGCGCGGCGTCCGCGAAGAGGCGAACGCCGTCTACGCGGCGGCCGGCATCGACTTCGCCGGGCCGGACGAGTTGCAGGAGCACGTAAAGGGGATCACAGTCAAGCCGGTGCCGGGCTTCGAGTCTCGCCTCGGCGGATCAACCTGGCAGAGCCTCTCCCGCGGCGGCTCGCTGGAGACCGACTACCTGAACGGCGAGATCGCCCTGCTCGGCGCGCTGCACGGCGTCCCCACACCGTACAACCGCATGCTCCAAAGCGCAGCGGCCGAGGCGTCGCGTGAGGGCCGCAAGCCCGGCAGCTACACCCCGGAAGAGCTGCTCGCCCGCCTCTCCGCCTAGACGATCGCGTCGGCCTCGATCTCGACCAGCAGCTCCGGTGCCACCAGCGCCGAGACCGCCACCAGCGTCGCCGCCGGCCTCACCTCGCCGAACGCCTCGGAGTGGGCGCGCGCCACCTCGCCGAAGCGCGTGATATCAGTGACGAACATCCGCGTGCGCACGACGTCCGACAGCGAGGCGCCCGCCTCCCGGAGCGCCCTCTCAATATTGCTGATCGCCTGCTTCGCCTGCGCGTACATGTCGCCCGCGCCGACCAGCTCGCCCGCCTCGCTCCAGGCGACGGTGCCGGAGACGAAGATGCGGTCGCCGGCGCGAACGGCGCGCGAGAAGCCGAAAACGCCTTCGAACGGCGAGCCCGAGGATACTCGTTGACGTTCTGCCATCGGTTCACCTCCCAATCTGGTGCGGCGTATCTTATCGCACGCCCGGCGAACGTCCTTGCCCCCTGTGCTAACCTGAACACGTTATGGCGGACGATCTCGTGCAACTGGGCGTGACAGACGATCTCGAAGCCGGCATCTGGCGTGACGCCCTGGCTCAGGAATCAATCCCCATCGTCATTCGCCCCGCCAGCGCCAGCTCCATCACCGGCATCGGAGCCTCCAGCGGCAACGTCCAGGTCTTCGTCCGCGCCGCCGACGAAAAACGCGCGCGCTGGATCATCGGCGACCGCAACGCCCCTCAGCCACAGGACGCCCAGCCACAGGACGCAGAGCAGGACGCCAGCAGAGACTAGCACCGTGGAGATCCCGCTCTTCCCGCTCAACACCGTCCTCTTTCCCGGCAACACCATCCCCCTGCACATCTTCGAAGAGCGCTACAAGCTCATGATCGGCCAGTGCATCGCCGAAAAGCGCCCCTTCGGCGTCATCCTCATCCGCCAGGGCGCCGAAGTCGGCGGCCCCGCCGAGCCCGTCGAGGTCGGCACGACCGCCCGCATCGTCGAGGCCCAGAAGCTCGACGACGGCAAGCTCAACGTCACCGTCATCGGCGAACAGCGCTTCCGCGTCCTCGGCGTCCGCCGCCGCGAACCCTACCTCGTCGGCGACGTCGAGATCCTCGGCCTCGACGAAGAGCACGACAGCACCCTCTCCGACCTGGCCGCCCGCGCTGGCACCCTCTTCGCCGAATACGTCCGCCTCAACCTCGCCGTCACCAACCAGTGGGCGCGCACCATCGAGATGCCCCCCGGCCCCGGCCCCCTCGCCGACTTCATCGGCCACCGCCTCGCCGTCGACCTCCACGCCAAACAGCGCCTCCTCGAAGAAGAATCCCCGCGCTACCGCCTGCGCACCGAAATCGACGTCCTCGGCGACAGCATCCGCCTCCTCCACCCCCGCGTCCGCGCCGCCCGCGCCGCCCGCTGGTCCAGCCTCGCCGCCATGAACTAGCCGCGCCATTCGCCCGCCGCCCGCCCGTCCGCCATAATGGCCGTATGAAGCTCAGCAAGCGCCTCAGTCGCACCTACGCCGTCGTCTCCCTCGCCGCGCGCGTCTACCTCGGCTACAAGCTCATCAGCGTCCGCCAGAAGCACTTCGGCCTCCGCCAGAAGAAGGCCAACCGCCAGCGGCTGCGCCACCACACCTGGTCCGCCAACCACTTCTACGACACCGCCGTCCAGCGCCAGGGCCTCCTCATCAAGCTCGGCCAGATCATCGGCTCCCGGCCCGACCTCATCCCCGACGAGTACATCGACGTCCTCTCGCGCCTGCAGGACGACGTGCCGCCGCGCACGTTCAAGGTCATCCGCCGCGTCATCGAGCGCGAGCTGAAGCGGCCGCTCGCCGAGCTCTTCGACGACTTCGAGGAGACGCCCATCGCCTCCGCCTCCCTGGCCCAGGTGCACCGCGCGCGACTCAAGCCCACCGCCTCGGAGCCGGAAGGCCGCGTCGTCGCCGTCAAAGTGCAGTACCCCGGCATCGAGGAGATCGTCGACAACGACCTCCAGAACGTCCGCTTCCTCCTGCGCATCCTCGCCCAATTCGAGCGCAACCTGGACTTCACGCCGATCATCGAAGAGCTGTCGCACAACGCGCCTCAGGAGCTCGACTTCGTCAACGAGGGCCACAACGCCGAGGCCATCGACAAGAACTTCGCCGGCCGCGATAACATCGTCGTGCCCGAGATCATCTGGGAGTACTCGACCAGGCGCGTCCTGACGATGGAGTTCATGGAAGGGATCAAGATCACCGACGTCGACGCCCTGCGCCGCGCTAACATCGAGCCGGCGGCCGTCGCCCAGCTCGTCACCGACATCTACTGCGAGCAGCTGTACCTGCACGGGATGTTCCACGCCGACCCGCACCCCGGCAACCTGCTCGTGCGGCCGGGCCCAACGCTCGTCATGCTGGACTTCGGCCTCTGCCGCCAGTACGACGACACGTTCCGCCTGCGCTACGCCAAGATGACGAACGCGATGCTGCGCTGGGACCTGCCGGCGCTCATCGAAGCGTACAAAGAACTCGGCATCAAGGTGAAGAACCCGGACGACCCGGCCGTCTACGTCGAGATGGGCCGCGCCTTCATGGAGACGTCGCGCGAGGGCGAAGGCTACGCCAACGCGGACCTCGTCGCCGAGTCCAACCAGCGCTTCGAGAAGGCCATGCGCGCGAACCCTGTCACGGACATCCCGCGCGAACTACTGCTGATCATGCGCGTAACGGGCCTCCTGAGCGGCCTCGGCAAGCACCTGGGCTCGCGCGTAGATGTCACGGAGACGCTTCTGCCGTATACACAGGCGGCGCTCGACGGCGCTAAAATAGCCCGCTGAACGACCATAAGATGACAGAATCCGGGTTCTGCATTCGTTATTGAAGTAATTTTCTGATCTTGTCAGCTTAGCGGCCGCTCAGATACGCTTTCGCGTGAGACAATAGGGGCGGCAGCTCAAGATATCTATCCCCCGCTTAACCCGGAGGCAAATAATGGTGCAAACAGAAGCTGAAGCAGCGGCGGCCAAGGCCGCGACCGTGCCGGCAGCCGCAGCGGTCAACTTCTCGATGGAGCTGAACGATGAGCAGCGCCAGATGCAGAAGTGGGTCCACGAGTTCGCGAAGGACGTGATCCGGCCCGCCGCCCACGAGTGGGACGAGCGTGAGGAAACGCCGTGGCCGATCATCGAAGAGGCCGCCAAGGTTGGAATCTACTCCTGGGAGTTCGTGCAGAACTCGTTCGGCGACCCCACCGGCCTGATGATGCCGATCGTCAACGAGGAGCTCTTCTGGGGCGACGCCGGCATCGGCCTCTCGATCCTCGGCTCCAGCCTCGCCGTCGCGGGCATCGTCGCCAACGGCACGATGGAGCAGGTCGTCGAGTGGGTTCCGCAGTGCTTCGGCACCCCCGAGAAGATCCAGCTCGGCGCGTTCGGCGTCAGCGAGGCGGACGCCGGCTCTGACGTCAGCTCGCTGAAGTCGCGGGCAATCTACAACGAAGCCAAAGACCAGTGGACGCTGAACGGCACGAAGGCGTGGATCACGAACGGCGGTATCGCCGACGTGCACGTCCTCGTCGTCTCAGTCGAACCTGAACTGGGATCACGCGGCCACGCCGCGTTCGTGATCCCGCCGGGGACGAAGGGCATCAGCCAGGGACAGAAGTACAAGAAGCACGGCATCCGCGCCAGTCACACCGCTGAGGTCGTGCTGGACGACTGCACCGTGCCGGGCAGCTGTCTGCTCGGCGGCAAGGAAAAGCTGGACGCCCGTATCGCCCGCGCCCGCGAGGGCAAGAGCTCGAAGTCGCAGGCAGCGATGGCCACCTTCGAAGCGACCAGGCCAGCCGTTGGCTCGCAGGCAGTAGGCGTGGCGCGCGCCGCTTACGAGTTCGCGCTCGAATACGCCAAGGAGCGAGTGCAGTTCGGCCGCCCGATCATCGAGAACCAGGCGATCGCCTTCAAGCTCGCCGACATGAAGACGACCATCGACGCCTCGCGGCTGCTGGTCTGGCGCGCGGCCTGGATGGGTAAGACCGGCCAGCCGTTCACCGCAGGCGAGGGCTCAATGTCGAAGCTGTTCGCCGGCGAGACCGCGGTCAGGGTCACCGATGAAGCGATCCAGATCCTCGGCGGCATGGGCTACATTCGCGACAACCCCGTGGAGCGCTGGCACCGAGACGCCAAGATCTACACGATCTTCGAGGGCACGTCCGAGATTCAACGCCTGGTGATCGCTCGCGCGATCTCCGGCATCCACATCAAGTAGCAATCACGCGGCCAGAAGGAGGCCCGAACGGGCGCGGCGAAAGTCGTGCCCGTTCTCTTTGTCCGGTGCGAGGTGCTGTC
Organism: Chloroflexota bacterium; assembly: GCA_022561635.1. Taxonomy (GTDB): domain Bacteria; phylum Chloroflexota; class Dehalococcoidia; order SM23-28-2; family RBG-16-64-32; genus CF-162. The sequence goes on from JADFQV010000002.1 coordinate 13,178, forward strand.
GTTCGTGTGCGCTACGCCAGCCAGCGCGCGGCTTCTTTGGCGTGATAGGTGAGGATGATGTCGGCGCCGGCGCGCTTGATGCTCGTCAAGAGCTCCAGCGTGGCGCGCTCTTCCTCGAGGTAGCCGGCGGCGACCGCGGCCTTGAGCATCGCGTACTCGCCGCTGACGTTGTAGGCGGCCAGCGGCAGGTCGAAGCGCTGGCGAGCGCGCGCGATCAGGTCGAGGTTCGTCAGCGCCGGCTTCACCATCACGATGTCGGCGCCCTCTTCAATGTCAGACTCGATCTCGCGCATCGCCTCGCGGCTGTTCGCCGGGTCCATCTGGTAGCCGCGGCGATCGCCGAACTGCGGCGCCGATTCCGCAGCGACACGAAACGGACCGTAGAACGCCGACGCCTGCTTGGCGGCGTACGACATGATCGGCGTCGCCTCGAAGCTGGAACGGTCGAGCGCGGAGCGGATGGCGGCGACCCGGCCGTCCATCATGTCGGACGGAGCGACGAGGTCAGCGCCCGCCTCCACGTGCGAGACGGCGGTCTGAGCCAGAAGGTCGATCGTGCGATCGTTGTCGACAGTGCCATCGTCGAGGACGATCCCGCAGTGACCGTGCGAGGTGTACTCGCACAGGCAGACGTCGGTGATCACGAGAAGGTCTGGCTGTGCGGCCTTGAGCGCGCGAACGGCCCGCTGGGCGATGCCTTCGGGGTCGTAGGCCTCGGAGCCGGCCTCGTCCTTGGCCGACGGTAGCCCGAAGATGAGGACGCCGCCGATGCCGAGCGAAACGACTTCTTCGGCCTCGCGCACGGCCTGGTCAATCGAAAGCTGGTACTGGCCGGGCATCGAGGCGATCTCCGTGCGCACGCCTTCGCCGGGCGTGACAAAGAGCGGATACACGAACTCGGCCGGCGACAACCGCGTCTCCCGCACGAGCGAGCGCATAGCCTCGCTGGAGCGCAGCCGCCGGAAGCGCCGGAACGTCTCGGTCGCGCGTGTGGTGGTCATGAGGTCACTTTCTGGCCCGTCAGGTGCGCCGCAAGCGCCTCGACGAGGCCTTCTACAGTGTACTCCGAGGCCATGACGTCAACGGTCAGGCCGTTTTCCCGCGCGGTGTCCGCCGTGATCGGGCCGATGCAGGCGATCAGCGGACGCGACTCGCCTTTGAGGGCGGCCGCATCGGAACCGAGAATGGCGAGCAGGTTGCGCACGGTGGATGACGAAGTGAACGTCACGATGTCGATGCGGCCCTCGCGGATCGCGGCGAGCACCTTGGGGTCGGGCCCGGACGGAACGGCGGCGCGGTAGACCGTGATCTCGTCGACCGTCGCGCCCAGCGCCTCCAGGCCGGTCACGAGTTCGGCGCGGGCGGACTCGGCCCGCGGCAGGAGCACCCCGTCGCCCTCGCTCACGTGCGGGCGCATCGCTTCGACTACGGCCTCGGCGACGTACTCGTCCGGAACAACGTCCGCGGTTATTCCGTGCGACCGCAAGGCGTCGGCCGTTGCCGGCCCGATCGCAAAGACACGCGTGCCGCCGAAGGACCGGGCGTCGAAGCCGCGCTCGGCAAGATGCTCGAACGTCAGCTCCACGGCGTTGGCGCTCGTGAACCCACACCAGGCGTAGCCGCCGTCGCGGAGACGGTCGATGGCCGCAGCAAGCGGCACCGTGTCGGCGACCGGCTCGATCTCGATCGCCGGCAGCTCGATGGGGAGCGCGCCCTGCGCGGCGAGCAGGCGCGCCAGCTCGCTCGCCTGCCGCCTCGTCCGCGTGATAAGGACGCGCTTGCCGAAGAGCGGGCGGTCTTCGAACCAGGAGAGGTTCTCACGAAGGCGCACGACCTCGCCGACGACGGTGATCGCGGGCGGCGTCAGGCCTGCTTCGGCGACGCGCTCGGCGATGTCCGCAAGCGTGCCGGTGACGGTGCTCTGCTCGGGCGTCGTGCCCCAGCGGATGACGGCGACAGGCGTCGTTTCCGGGCGGCCGTTGGCGACGAGGTTGGTGACGATCTCCGGCAGGTTCTTGACGCCCATCAGGAAGACGAGCGTGTCGACGGCAGCGGCGAGGTGCGACCAGTCGACGGCGGACTGGGGCTTGCCAGGCTCCTCGTGGCCGGTGATGACGGCGAAGCTGGCGGCGACGCCACGATGCGTGACGGGAATTCCGGCGTAGGCAGGGACTGCAACTGCGGAGGTGATGCCGGGTACGATCTCAAACGGGATGCCGGCGGCGCGCAACGCCTCGGCTTCCTCGCCGCCGCGGCCAAAGACAAACGGGTCGCCGCCTTTCAACCGGACGACGCGCCTGCCCTCGCGCGCCTTATCGGCGAGAATCTGGTTGATCGCGTCCTGATCGTGCGAGACATCGGCGCCACTGACCTGGCCGGGAACCTTGCCCACGTATATCAGCTCGGCGTCCGCTCTCGCATAGTCGAGGAGGCGCTCGCTGATCAGGCGGTCGTAGACGATCACGTCCGCCTCGCGGATGCGGTCCAGTCCGGCCACCGTGATCAAGCCTGGATCGCCCGGCCCGGCACCAACGAGGTAAACGATGCCCGCACTCACGCGGTCGCCTCCAGCAGCGCCTCAGCGCCCTGTGCGATCAGGTATTCGGCGAGGCGGAGGCCCAGCGCATCGGCTTCGCCCGCGGGACTCTCCATCTCACCGCGCAGAAGACGTCCCTTGCCGCCGACGAGGCCACGCAGGCGCAGTGGCGCGCGCTCAGGCGACGGCCCGTAGCCGACGGTAGCGTAGGCGGCGATCGCGGCGTGACAGCCGCCGCCCAAGCGGCGCTCAAAGCCGCGCTCGGCGGTCACAGCGACGCGCGTCTCGCGGTCGTCTACGGCGCGCACGAGATCGAGGGCTTCGGAATCGTCCGATCGCACCTGCAACGCGAGCGCAGCCTGACCGACGGCCGGCAGCATCTCCTCAGGCTCGAAGATCTGCGAGGCGCGTTCCAGCCAACCGAGGCGCGCGAGGCCAGCCGCCGCCAGCACGACGGCGTCGTATTCGCCCTCCTCAGCCTTGCGGATTCGTGTGTCAACGTTGCCCCTGATATCGCGCACTTCGATGTCGCTGCGAAGAGCCGTGAGCTGCGCGGCCCTACGGGGGCTGCCAGTGCCAATCGCGGCGCCGGACGGCAGCGCGGCGAGCGACGAGCCGTCGCGGGAGACGAGGACGTCCCGCGGATCGTCGCGAGGGAGTACTGAGGCGACCGTCAGGCCATCAGTCTCGGCGCTGGGCAGGTCCTTGAGGCTGTGAACGGCGAGGTCGATCTCGCCCTCTAGCAGCGCCCGTTCAATTTCGATCACGAAGACGCCACGGCCACCGATCTCGGCGAGCGATTCCTGGGAGCGGTCACCGGACGTGGATATCTTGCGCGTGTCGAACGCTGAGGCAGGGTGAGCGGCAGAAAGAGCTTCGAGCGCGATCTCTGTCTGACGGGTAGCGAGGCGGGAGCCGCGGGTGCCTACCGTGAAAGTCCGGGCGGACACAACTGAGGCCGCCTTCTAGTGGCCGCCCGCCGGGTTGCGCGGCCGCGAGCCCGAGGGGTGGACGTCGAAGAGGTCCTCCAGCGCTTCCATGTACAACCCCTTGTCGGAGCCGTTCTTGAGGCGGGCGATCGGCCGGTCGAGCATCTTCTTGACGATCGCTGCGGTCATCGCCTCGATCCGCTTTCGGTCTGTGTCATCGAGGTCCATCTTGCCGAGGGTGCGCTTGATTTCGCGCAGGCGGATCGCCTCGGCGCGTTCCCGCAGGGCGGAAATTACGGGCACGACGTCGAGCGAACGCCACCACTCTTCGAAGGCGGCGACTTCCTCGCTGACGATCGCCTCGACGTTCTCGACCTCGGCGCGGCGGCCGCTCCGGCCCTCGTTCGTGACAGCTTCGATGTCGTCGATGTCGCAGAGGTGGACGCCCGAGATGTCGCGGACGGACGGGTCGACGTCACGTGGCACGGCGATGTCGATGAAGAGGAGGCCACGGCCGGAACGGCTCTCCATCACCGGCTTCACGTCGTCGGGCCCGATCACGAACCCTTCAGCGCTCGTACCGCTGATCACGATGTCGGAGACCGCCAGAGCTTCGCGCAGATGGTCGAAATCGACGGCCTCGGTCCCGGGACCAAGCTGCTCCGCGAGCGCCGCCGCCCGTTCCTGCGTGCGGTTGGCGACGAGGATGTGCGACTGGGTCTGCTGCGCCAGCGCGCGGGCCGCCAGCTTTCCCATGCTTCCGGCACTGATGACGAGTACGGTCTTGCCGGTCAGGTCGCCGAGCGACTTCTTGGCGAGTGCCACAGCCGCCGAGCCAACGGATACGGCGTGACGGCCGATGTCCGTCTCGGAGCGAGCCCGCTTGCCGGCGTGAATCGCGGAGTGAAAGAGATAGGACAGCGTGCCGTTGAGGGTAGCGGCGTCGGTGGCGATGGACATCGCCTCTCGCACCTGGCCGAGTATCTGGGACTCGCCCAGCACCATCGAGTCGATGCCGCTGGCCACGCGCAAGAGGTGCTTAGCGGCGGCGGCGTGCTGGAGCACGTAAAAGTGCTTGTCGCTTACGGAGGCCCCCTTCGCGTCGTTTAGCAGACGGATCAGGTCGCCGCCCTCGCCTTCCGGCACTGTGGCGTACAGCTCGGTGCGGTTGCAGGTAGAGAGCAGGACCGCGCCACCAAGGTCGGCGGCAATCTGCGGGAGCAGCTCACGCAACTCGTCGCCCGTGAAGGCCAGCGTCTCACGCTCCTCGATGGGCGAGGTGACGTGGTTCAAGCCGACGCAGGTGACCAGCAGGTTCTTGCTCATGATAGTTCAGGGACAGCCTGTCCCGAAGGCGAAAAGAGGAGATCGAGGAAGCGCGCCTTCGCCTCATCGCGCTTACCCTCCCGGATCAGCTTCTTGACGATGCCATCGAGCGCAGCGTTCCACACGTCGAGGTTGTCGCGCTGGCAACGCGGGCAGCCTTCGACTTCGAGCCCGCGCCCGCGGGTCTCACTGCGAATCTCGGCCGCCAGTTCGAGAAGCGCCGCGTCGTCGTCAGTCAGGAACGTCTCAAGGTCTTCGCGCACCTTGCGGGCCATCGCCGGGCTCTTGCCAGCGGTCGAGATGGCCAGCGTCAGGTCGCCCTTGCGAATGACGCCGGGCATGACGAAGTCGCAGTTAGGCACGTCATCAACGGCGTTGACCCAGATGTGGCGTTCGCGGCCCTCCGCCCAGACCTTCTCGTTCTCAGCGCGGCTGTCGGTCGCGACGAACACGAGCTCGTATCCCGCGATGTCGCCGGGCTCGTACTCGCGCTCGATGTGTGTGAGCTGACCGGCGTCGCGCAGCTCGGTCAGAGTCTCGTTCAACTCCGGGCTGACGATCGTGACCTTGGCACCGGCATCCAGCAGGCCACCGATCTTCTGTTCAGCAATGGTGCCGCCGCCGATAACGACGACTGGCTTATCGGCGATGTCCAGAAAGACAGGGTAGTAGCGCATCGATCAGGCGAGGCGATCCTTGACGGCCGGGCCCGCCATCTCAGCTTCCTCGTATGACTCGGCGATGGAGAGAAGGACCTGGTCGCCCAGGTTCGTCAGCAGCTCCCAGAGCTCGATCGCCTTGTCGCTTGTGAGGTTGCTCTTCTGCGCCTCTTCCATCGCCGTTTCGTCCAGAGTCCGGCGGAAGAAGGTGAACGCCTCGATGGCGTCGCGCAGGCTGAGACCGTCCCGGACAAGAAGCGCGCCGTACTCGCGAGCAATGGCACGCGCTTCTTCCATCAGGTGCGGGCGGTTGGCGCCGGCGGCGAGGTACGCCGACACGAGGGTGACGAGGCGCCGGCCCAGTGGCCGCAGGTTATCGCGCTCCTCCTGCGTGAGTCCGTCATACCAATGCGCGCCCTCGCCGCTTCCGCGCTGCAGGCGGCGACGGATGCGCGTGAGCGCAACGCTGCCGATCGAGTCGTAGGGCTCGCGGGAGGCGGGCACCTGCCCGGACATCAGGCCACGCAGGTCCTCCTCTGAGAAGCGACGGTGGCCACCCGGGGTGCGAAAAGAGCGCACGTGCCCGGCATCAGCCCAGCGGCGAAGCGTCGATTCGTTGACGCCAAGCAGTTTGCAGGCTTGACCGAGGGTTATCCAGCGCGGGGACGGTTCATTTTCGTCGCGAAAACGAACATTCATGGGCGAACCTCACTAAATTTCACGAATCGATGGGGCGGGGCGCTGTTCTGAGCAAGATTTTAGACACTCCGCCGCGTTGATGTCAACGCAGGTTTGCCCAGTTCGCCTATACGAATCCGGCAATCGTGGCAAAAACACCTCTATGGGCCGCCTGCATCGCGCCTGTGCTACGCTGACCTCGCCGTGAGCAGAGACACCCCGGAGCCAAATCTGGACGGCTCGGCGCTCCGCATCGCCGTCGTCGTGGCGCGCTTCAACGAAGATATCACCTCGCGCCTGCTAGTGGGCGCGCTGAAGGCGGCTGAGCGCCACGCCGTGAAGGAGCACACGGTCAACTGGGTGCCGGGCGCCTTTGAGCTGCCTGTCGTCGCCCAAAAGCTCGCCAAATCGGGTCGTTTCGACGCCGTCGTCTGCCTCGGCTGCGTCGTGCGTCACGAAACGGACCACTACCGCTACATCGCCGGCGAGTCGGCGTCCGGCATCCAGCGCGCCTCCCTGGATACAGGCGTGCCGTGCATCTTCGGCGTCATCACCTGCGACACGAAAGAACAAGCGCTAGAGCGCTCCGGCGGCGAGCAGGGGAACAAGGGCGAGGACGCCATGCGAACAGCCATCGAGACGGCGAACCTCTTGCGTTCGCTGTAGGACGCCTCCCCCACTACAATCGTTCCGTGAGTGAGCTTGCTGTCGAAGTACGGGGGCTGCGCAAGGCCTATGGGCCCGTCGTGGCCGTGGACGGGATCGATCTGTCCGTCCGGCGTGGCGAGATCTTCGCCCTGATCGGCCCCAACGGCGCTGGCAAGACGACGACGCTGGAAATCCTTGAGGGGCACCGCCGCGCCGACGCCGGCCACGTCCGCGTGCTGGACGTGGACCCGGCACGAAACGACATCGCCTTCAAGGCACGCATCGGCATCGTCCTCCAGAGCACAAGCATCCAGCCTTACCTGACGGTGGAGGAGACAGTCGAGCAGTTCCGCGGCTACTACCCGGCCCCACGCCCGCTCGACGAGTTGATCGACATCGTCGGGCTGGATGCGTCGCGCACGAAACTTGTACGGCGTCTCTCCGGCGGCCAGCAAAGGCGACTGGACGTGGCGATCGGCCTGGCCGGCGACCCCGAACTGCTCTTTCTTGACGAACCAACGACCGGCTTCGACCCGGCCGCCCGGCGCGGCGCCTGGGAGATGATCCGCGGCCTGAAGGCGCTGGGCAAGACTGTGCTCCTGACCACGCACTACATGGACGAGGCTCAGGCGCTGGCCGACACCGTGTCGATCATCCGCGGGGGGCTGATCGTCGCCGAGGGAACGCCGGACGAGCTGCGCGCCAGCCAGGCCGAAACGGTGATCTCGTTCCGCTTCGCCGGCTCTTCCGCCGATCTGCCGCCGGCCGCCTCTGCTGCCACGATTGAGAACGGCCGCGCCGTGATACACACTACGGACCCGACGACCGCCCTGCAAGAGCTGACCGGCTGGGCGAAGGGGCGAGGCGAGGCGCTCGAAGGCCTCAGCGTGACACCGGCGTCGCTCGAAGACGTGTACCTGGGGCTGACGGGGGACGAAGCCCAATGAGCGCGAGAATGGCGCTGCGACAGGTGGGCTACGAAAACCGCTCCTTCTGGCGCAACCCGGCGGCGGCGTTCTTCACCTTCCTCCTGCCCTTGATCTTCCTCGTGCTCTTCAACTCACTCTTCGGCGACAGCAAGCTGACGATCGACGGGCGCGAGCTGGACGGGTCGACGTTCTACGTGCCAGGAATAGTGGCGTTGGCCGTCGTCAGCGCCTGCTACACGAACATGGGCATGATGGTGACGATTGCCCGCGACAATGGCATCCTGAAGCGGGTGCGCGGGACGCCGCTACCACCGTGGGCCTACATCTTCGGGCGGCTGGCCCACGCGATGCTGCTCAGTCTGCTCCTCGTTGTGATCATCGTCGGCGTCGGCGCGGCAGCCTACGGCACGGACGTGCCCACTAACACGCTCCCGGGTCTCGCGGTCACCCTGCTACTGGGAGCGGCGACGTTCTGCGTCCTGGGGCTGGCGCTGACCGCCGTGATCCCCAGCGCTGACGCGGCGCCGGCGATCACGAACGCCACGATCCTGCCCCTGCTGTTCATTTCGAACGTGTTCATCCCGCTGCAAGACCCGCCGGAGTGGCTCGCCACCGTCGGCGACGTGTTTCCGGTGAAGCATTTCGCGGCGGCCCTGCAGACCGCCTTCCACCCCGACACGACCGGGGCCGGCTTCGAGTGGGGCGACCTGGCGGTGATCGCCGCCTGGGGCATCGTCGGCACGGTGCTCGCCGTGCGCTTCTTCAGCTGGGAACCGCGCCGCTAACGCTGCGGGTGGTGCTCAGCCTCCCAGAAGCCGAAGTCGAGGTCGCCCGGCGAGTGACCGAGGCCTGTCAGCATCATCGCGATCTCGCCGCGGTGGTACGTTCCGTGGTTCGCGACGTGCGTCATCATCTGCCAGAGAAGGTACGACTGACGACTATCGGCGCTGTCGCGGAACTCTTGCGGCGCTTCGAGTCGGTCGTCCGTCAGATCGCCCACGAACTCCCGCAGGCCGCCGTGTGAGGCGAGGAACGACGCGCGCACCGCGGCCATGTCCGGCATCTTTTGCAGCTCTAAAGTCGAGACGCGGTTGCGGCCGATGACCCAGCGCTCCAGCCAGTTGACCTGCGCCGCCGCGACGTGCGCGAACGAGCCGAGAATGCTGTCGAAGCTGGCGCCGCGGCCAGCGCTGAGCTCGTCCCCGGACAGACCCGAGGCGACATCGAGCAAGCGGTTGTTCGCCCACTCGTTGTACTCGTAGAAGTGGGTGATCAGGTCAAGCTTGCTCATCGCCGCACAACGCCTACCTTACTTGAGACCCTCGACGCTCATCCAGGAGCTGATCGCGTCGCCGATTTCGTGGGGGCGATCCTCCTGGATGAAGTGAACACCGGCGCCGGCCTCCACGTGCGTCAGATTCGACAGATTGTCGATGCACCACTGCGCCGTGACGCGCATGATTGCGCCCGGCTCCGCCGTGATCAGAAGCTTCGGCAGGGAAGTTTCCGTCAGCCACTTTGCGTACGCATCCACGGCCTTCGTGACGTCAGCCGGCTCGCCGTCGATCGGGATCTCGCGCGGCCAGCGCAGCGTCGGCCGCCGGCTCTGCGGCGTCGGGTACGGCGCGCGGTAGTAGGCCATCTCCTCGTCAGTGAGCTTGCGCAGAATGGAGGCGGGCAGAATCTGCTCCACGAACATGTTGTTCTCCAGAATCATCTGCTCCCCGACGCCGGGCGTGCGGAACGACTCGAACGGCGCCTTTGCCTGCTCGGGCCAGTCGTCCCACGAGATCGACTTCACGATCGTCTCCATCATGACGAGCCCGCGCACGTTGTCCTGGTGCGTGTGAGCGTAGTGCAGGCCCAGCCCGCCACCCCAGTCGTGCATCACCAGCAGGATGTCTTTCAGGCCAAGCGACTCGATGAAGCCATCGAGATGCCGGAAGTGGTCGAAGTAGGAGTAGTCAATGTCCGGCTGATCGCTCTTGCCCATGCCAATGAGGTCCAGCGCCACGCAGCGACCCAGCGGTTGGACGTGCGGAATGACGTTGCGCCAGAGGTATGACGACGTCGGGTTGCCGTGCAGGAACAGCACGTCCTTGCCCTCACCGACGTCGATGTAGTGCATCTTCGAGCCATGCACCTCGGCGAACTTCGACTCGAACGGGAATGCAGCGGAGATCTCGTCTGACATGGGGCGCTCCTTATCCGTACAGCCGCTTCCGCGCGTCTTCGACCACGTTCGTGCCGTCGAGGCGCAGGTGGCGTTCGTTGAACTTATCATGGTGGATTCCGATGACGAGGTGCTCCGGGTCTTCGTCTACCGGCAGAGGCACCCCACAGACGCCAAAGTCGTCGGTCGTCGCCTGAGAGACAACCTTCCCCTTGTGGCCGATCACCTCGACCTTCGCTCCGGAAACGGCGGGCCTCTTCTCGAAACCGGACTTCGTCGGGTCGTTCTCGACGACGGTGATCGTTGCCGTACGACCGTCCTTGGCGTGCTCGATCGTCACATCCATGTCGAGCAGGTAGACGAGCGGCGCGTGGACGACGGCGCGCAGGCCGGCATCGAGCACCGCCTGAACCTGGTTGGCCGAGAGGTCGGTGTCGATCGGCGCCATGCCGTGGTCGGTCGTGATCACGAAGAGGGTGGACTCGAACAGGCCGCGCGCGTCGATCACGTCGAGTACCTTACCGATGCGCTTGTCCGTCTCGATCAGCGCATCGCGGATCGCCCCGGAGTGCGGCCCGTAGTCGTGGCCAACGGCGTCGGTCAGCGCGTACTCGTGGAAGGTGAACATCGGCGGCGGCTGATCGTCGGCGCCGAAGAGCAGCATCGACTGCACCGTGCCCTGGATGTCTGTGAAGGAGTACCGGCGGACGCTCTCTTGTCCCTCGTCCTTCCAGCGTGGGTTGGTGTCGTCACGGTTGAGGCGTGTCATTTCGCCCAGCTTTTCCTCATCGATCAGCAGCCGCCGTTCGAGAGTGGCGTGGGCGGCGCCCTTGGCGCAGGGCTCGTTGAGCGAGGCGGTGATCACGCCGTCGCGGCCATCCCACTTGCCGTGAACGCGGTGAACGGCCTCGAAGAGCGTCTCGACGTCGCCGGTCACGAACTTCGCGGTGTCCCAGACTTGTCCCTGCGGGGTCACCGTCTCACGCGTCTCGCGCAGGTAGTACGCCGGATTGACAACGTCATGGTGGCCGCACCAGGCGCCGGAGCCGATGGTGTTGTGGCTGGGCCAGGTGATGCTCGGGAAGTTAACCGTCGTCCCGTAGTTGAACATCAGGCCGCGCTCGATCAGACGCGCCAGGTTGGGGATCGACTCGCGGTCGTTTTCCAGGCGCTCCTTGAGCTCTGTGTTGGAGAGGCCATCCAGAAGAAAGATGTACGCGCGCTCAGGCCGCTCAGTCGCATCGATGATCTCGTCGATCGGGCCGCCATCTTGACGGCGCAGGTAGACGTCGGGCTCGACGCCGCGCTCCGACGAAGTGCGGCCCGTCGAGTCCATGCCGTCGATCAGCGGCAGGCCGAGCAGCCGCGCCAGCGTCGGCGCGATATCCACCTGCGCGCAGAGAGCGTCCGTCGTGCCCGTGTCCTTGATTCCGGGACCGGAGAAGACGAGCGGCGCGCGCGACTGCACGACGTCCGCCGAGCCGTGCTGGCCGGGCTGGCGGCCGTAGGCGTAGGAGCGCGGGTTGACGACGATGTCGGGAGCGTTCGGGCTATCGAACAGTTGGGCGATGCGCTCGAAGGCGAGCGGGTAGCTCAAGGTCTCGGGCGACATGAAGGCGCGGTTCGGGTCGCTGGCGTCGAACCCGGACTTGGTAGACGCCTCGACCTCCTCGGCGATCGTGGCGACGGCGGTCGGGTCCTGGTTCGCAATCGGGTTTTCGCCGCTTTGCTCGATGACCTCGTAGCCATAACCGCCACCATCGGCGTCAAGAAAGCGCTGGAAGCGGATCATTCCCCGCAGCGCCCACACTTCGTACGCGCCGCCGCCGTCTGAGTCGTAGCGATAGGTGGCCAGCCAGTCGGTTGGGCCATGCCTGTCGTCGGTGAGGAGAGCGATGATCGCCCGGTTGCCGGACTCTTCCTGGTTGGGATCGAGTCCCTGGCCGCCGGCGCGTTCGGGCGGGGCGAGGCGTCGTTCCGTTGTCGTCATGGGCGGGCTCCGTCTGTTGAGAGAGTGGGGCCTATTCTAGCGCAGGCAAGCGACGCGGTTCAGTGCAGGCCATACGAAACTTCGATTCCCCGTCGCGTTTCTACGGAGACGACTGTCCGAAGCGCTCCCAGCTCACGTACTCCTCGAACGGCTGACGCGCGCGGTCCTGCGACATCGACGTGCCGGGCTGGGGATGGCCCAGCGCGACGACGATGGCGATATGCCATCCTTCCGGCAGGCCCAGCACTTCGCGGCCGCAGTCGGCGTTGTGAATGCGCAGCGGGCACGATGCCAGGCCCTCGTCCCAGGCCACGATCATCATATTCTGGGCAGCGCGGCCAGCGTCGAAGTCCATGCCGTCGGGGTTCAGGCAGACGGCGACGGCGGCCGTGGCAGGACCGAGCGGCTGTGCGAAGTCGCCGCACTCCGCCAGCTTCGCCATGTGCTCCTTATCCCGGATGACGACGAAGCGGAAAGGCTCGAGGTTCTTCGCAGATCCCGCCATCCGCCCCGCCTGAAGCACCCGGCGCAGCACTTCGTCGTCGATCGGCTCGCTGGAGTAGAGGCGCGTGTCGCGCTTGGTCGTTACGGCTTTGTAGGCGTCCATATATCCCTCCCGGGCATAGGGTGGGCGCTGGACGCCGCGTCGGTCAACCCCAGGGCCAGCGGCGAATACTACAACCGGTTCAGGCTGCTGATCACCCGGTGTGCGAGGCACCGGCGATTACCTTAAGATGCAAGGAAGTTGCGCCAGGTTCACTACAGCTACTGGGACTACAGCGAGCCCCCCTGGGATCGCGGCGAAGTGCCGTGGATCGCTCGCGTCATGGTCCGCTGGGCGATCACGATCGTCGGCTTCTTGGTCGCCGAGTGGTTCGTGAACGACGTCTTCTACGACTCGGACCGTTTCGTCATCGACGGCACGGAGGCGCTCCTGCTAGCAGCGGCGATCTACGTCGGCGTGCGAGCGTTCGTGCGGCCGATTCTGATGCTGCTGACGTTCCCGCTGCAGCTCATCACGCTGGGCGTCTTCGTGTTGGTCATCAACGCCATGATCGTGCTCTTAGTGGAGCTGCTCTGCGACTGGTGGGGCATCAAGTTTGTGATCGAAGGCTTCTGGCCTGCGTTCATCGGCGCCCTGGTGATCTCGTTGGTGTCGTTCGCGATATCGCGGTTCTTGCGCCGCAACCCGCTCCTGCCGCGGCCCCGCTAGACCTGAATGTGCACCTTGAGCGAGCCCTGCTTCTTGTCCGCCGCCGTAGCGAACGCCGAGCCCGCGTCGTCCAATGCGAAGCGGTGCGTGATGATCCGGCGCACCCGCTCCGGATCAGCGGCGATGATACCCAGCGCGACGTCGAAGTCGGACTGCTGGCCCGGCCGGCAGTAGGTGATGCCACCGGTGACCGTGATCTCGTTGCGCATGAGCGAGAGCGCGTCCAACTGCACCGGCTGCGTGAACAGCCCGAGCACCGCGACGCGGCCGCCGAAGCGCACTAGCCCGAGCCCCTCGCCAAGCGTCGGGGCGCCTCCGCCCACGGTTTCCACGACGACGTCGACGCTTCCGCGCTTCAGGTCTCCAAGCTCGCTGTCCCTCAGGATGCGCGTCGCGCCCATCGCCTCCGCGGCCTCGCCCTGGTGATCGTGGCGATACGTGGCGATCACTTCGCTCGCGCCGGAGTGACGCGCCACGAGCACAGAGAAGAGACCGATCGTCCCGCTGCCAAGCACTAGCACCCGCTCTCCGGCTTCGAGGCCGACGAGATGCAGGCCGTGCACGCAGACCGCCAGCGGCTCGGCGAGTGCGCCGGTCTCGAAGTCAACGTTATCGGGGAGAGTGTAGAGAGCGTATCCAGGAACCGCGATGTAATCCGCGAGGCCGCCCGGATGGTAGGCGCCGATGAGAACGCGGGCTCGGCAGAGGTTGTAGTGGCCGCTGCGGCAGTAGCTGCACGTCTGGCAGGAACGTATCGGCTCGATGGCGACGCGGTCGCCCTCGGCGAACCCCTCCACGCCTTCACCCAGCGCCGCCACCTCTCCCGTGAACTCGTGGCCCAGCGAGGCTGGCGACGGCGGCAAGTGACCGTTATAGAAGTGCAGGTCAGTGCCGCAAATACCGCACTGCCGGACGCGGACGAGAACCTCCCCCGGTCCGGGCTGCGGCTCGTCCGTGTCGCGGACCTCAATCGTCTCCTTGGCGGTACAGAAAGCGGCGCGCACGGGCGGCATTGTAGCAGGACACCGCAAGCAAGGACAGGACGGGCGTGGGGTATCATCGAGAAATGCGAGCGCTGAACCAACCGACGAGCTGGTGGGGATGGCACTGGGAACCGCCGACACCGATGTCGATCGCCGAGCTGATCATGGCCGGCAACATGTCGGCGGCGGTGGCGGCGATGTTCTGGGTGGCGATGGAGCGCGGCGCCTCGATGATCGTCGCCGCCGACCCACCATCGAGCGGTAAGACGACAACGCTGAGCGCGCTGATGTCCTTCACCCTCCCCGATACGCTCGTCTACTTCACCCGCGGCCAGGGCGAAACGTTCGCGCTGCCGCCGGTATCGCCCGAGTACGCCACGTACCTCCTGGTCAACGAGATGAGCGACCACATCCCCGTCTACACCTGGGACGACCACGCCCGGAAGACGTTCGAACTGCTGTCGCAAGGCTACCGCCTGGGCACGACGATGCACGCCGACACCGTCGACGGCGTCCTCGCGCAACTGGAACGAGACCTGGCCATCCCCAAGAGCCACGTCGCGCACCTGACGTTCATCGTGCCGATGTTCATCGGGCGCCAGCAGGGAATCATCCGGCGCATCACAGAAGTGGCGATGCTGGAGGCAGACGGCGACGGCCATCGCATCTCGCGCGCCGCGGAGTGGAACCGGGACGACGACTCGTTCCGGCTCTTCCCCCAGCGCGGCGTCCGCGAGGCGTTCGCACAGTGGGCGGGGCTGACGCCGGACGGGCTGGACGACGCGATCGCCGACCGGGAACGAGTCCTCGAGGGGTTGATCAAGGCCGGCGCCACGTCGATTCCGGCAGTCAACGAGGCGATTCTGGCGTACCAGGCCGAGACTCTCGGCATCTCCGTGCCGGCGACGCAGGGTGAAGACGCCTCGGGTTAAGTGCCGGGTTCGAACTTCAGCAGCTGCTCCGCCGCCGACTCGTGGTCCGAGAAGTCCTCGAACGTGATCTGCGCGCCAGACTCACGCAGCTCTTCGACGCTGTAGTTGCCAGTGGCTACGCCGACGCCGATCGCCCCGTTGGCCAGCGTGGCGGTGATGTCGTGCGGGGTGTCTCCGACGACCATGACGTCCTCCGGCTGCGCTCCGCCGGCCACCTCACGGATCGCCACAGCAACGACCTCCGACCGTTCGCGGCTGACCTCGCCGAAGCCACCGCCGGCAAAGTGGCCGGCCAGCTCGTAGAACTCAAGCTTGAGGCGCGCACCCTCGCTGAAGTTGCCCGTAGCCAGACCGAGCTGCGCGCCGGCCTCGCGCAGTTCGTTCAGCAGTTGAGGGAAGCCGGGCATGACATGCCCCTTGCGTTCAACGAGCGACTCCGGCAGCAGGCGTGCGTAGGCGCTGACGAAGGCGTCCATGTGCTCCTGCGTTCCGCCGTCAATTTCGCCGTCATCGAGAGCGCTCTGCAGGATGAAGAGGTCCGTGCGGCCGCTGAACTCGATCTTGCCGAAACCGTCGTCAACGCCGAATAGCTCGGCGAAGGCACGGTTCATCGCGTGGCCGCCAGCGCCGCCCGTATTCAGCAGCGTGTTATCGATATCGAAGAGGATGGTGCGGGGCCGCGTCACTTTTCGACGGTCTGGCCCGACTTGATCCAGGCGTCTGTTCCGCCCTCAAGGTTGAAGAGGCGCGTAAGGCCGGCGGCGGCCGCCATCTCCGCGCCGAGAGCGCTGCGCTGGCCGACGGCGCAGACGAAGATCACGTCCTGTTCCTTCGGCAGCTCCTCGCGACGCTTGTAGACGCTGTTCACCGGGATCAGCGCCGCTCCTGGCACGTGGCCCGATGCGTATTCATGCTGTTCGCGAACGTCGATCACGGCTGCGCCGGCGTCCATCATGTCTTTCGCTTCGTCAACGCTGATGCGCGTGAAGGGCTCGCGCGGGTCCTTGGTCGCCATCTCAGGGCTCCTTTTTCCAACTGGTCGCTGCTTCTATTGTAGCGCTTGACAGGCCCCTCCGCCGAAGGCGATGCTTCGCCGCGAAAGGAGCCCGCGAATGGCGACCGATAAGCAGATACAAGAGCTGAGAGAGAAGATGCGGGCCGAGCGCGGCAAACTGCTCGACGCCCTTGAAGCGCTGGACGAGGAAGAGGCCCAACGCTCCACCAGCGGCGAAGGCGAATGGAGCGCGAAACAGCAAATGGCCCACCTGTGCGAGATGGAGTCGGCCTATCGCGCCTGGGTCGAGAAGGCGCTGACCGACGACAACCCGAACGTCGACAACGTCTTCGGCGAGCCACCCGCCATCACCCTCACGAAGGCGCACGACCACACCGCCGCGGAGCACGTCACGGAGATGCGCCGCCAGCGCGCGCTGACCGAAGCTGTGATCGAAGACATCGGGGCGGAGCAGTTCGAGCGAAAGGCGACTCAGCAGATGTTCGGCACGCTTACGGTGATGCAGTGGCTGCGCTCCTACTACCGGCACGACCGCATGCACAGCGATCAGGTGAGCGGCCGAGACCCGGAGTACAAGCCGCGCTTTACGAACGGCGAGCCGGACCAGCGCCGCTGAAACACCGTAAGCCCCTGTTGACAGCTTCGCTTGTGCGGTGCTATCGTCGCGCTGTCTTTTCACGACCGAAGAACGCGCCCAAAGGGCGACCCGGGCGGCATGCGCCTCTCATTTTCTCCCGTTAATGACAGCCGAAGACGTAGGCAATCAATGGCTCGCGCAGGCGTTGCACGAAGTGGACGCCGTACAGTTCGGCGACTTCACGATGGGCCGGACGACGATCAACTCCCCGGTCTACGTCAACCTGCGCAAGCTCGTTAGCAACCCTCGGGCGCTGGCCCGCGCGGCCCGCGTCATGCAGGAGAAGGTGCAGACGCTGCAGTCCAAGCTCCACCCGCAGGTAGAGCCCTTCCAACGTGTCTGCGGCATCCCGTTTGGCGGCCTGCATCTGGCTACGGCCTTCTCGCTGCGCACCACGACGCCGATGATCTACGTGCACCCGGCGAAGGAGCGCAACGGCAGCCGCGTCTTCGTCGAGGGCGTCTACGAAAAAGGCGAGCACGTGCTGCTCATCGACGACCTCGTGACGACGGGCGGCGGGATCGTCGAGACGGCTGAGTTCCTGCGCACGAACGCCGGCCTCCTCGTCCGCGACGTGCTCGTGCTCGTGGACCGCGAGGAGGGCGCCCGCGAACGGCTGAAGGGGCGCGGATACAACCTCAACTCAATCCTGGGGCTGGAGGCGATGCTCAACTACTTGATGGCGAGCGAGAAGATCGACGAGAAGTGGTACCGAAAGAGCATCGATTACCTGCAACAGCGGCGTTCTGAGCGCGGTGTGGAGTAGACCGAAACGGGCTAGAGCAGACGGCGAATGGCCTTGCGGCCGGGTCGCGGATCATAGTTCGACTTGAACTGCTGAAGCGCGTGACGCTCGATCAGGTACTTCCCGGCGAAGAGGACAGCCGGCACCTTCTTCTGCTTGATCAGGCGCCGCAAACTTTGCGGGTGAATACCGAGGATGCGGGCGGCATCCACAAGGTCGAGATAATTATCGAAGGGCTCGTCTGTCAATTCTCGTGCTCCAAATAATACGCTCAGACGCGTAAGCTAATGTATCACGTCCTGTCAAGGGCAGGCGCCGGAACGAAAACTCTAGCAGAGAAACCGAGGGCGGCAACATGCCCAGGTGCTATCCTTGAAGGCCTGATCATGAGCCCTGACAACACCGACCGCCCACGCAGGTTCGTCACCACCTCTAGCGTCCCGGTGGAGCCCGTCTACGGGCCGCGAGACATCCCCAGCAACGGCGAGCAGCTTGTCGCACCCGGGCAGTACCCGTTCACACGCGGCATCCACAAAACAGGCTACCGGGGCAAGCTCTGGACGATGCGCATGTTCGCCGGCTTCGGCTCCGCCGAGGAGACCAACGAGCGCTTTCGCTACCTTCTCTCCCAGGGCACCAGCGGCCTCTCCATCGCCTTCGACATGGCGACGCTCTACGGCTATGACGCTGACGCGCCGGAGGCGCTGGGCGAGTTCGGCAAGTGCGGCGTCGGCGTCTCGTCCCTGCGCGACATGGAGATCCTGCTCGACGGGCTGCCACTGGCCGACATCACGACCTCGATGACGATCAACTCCCCGGCGGCCGTCATCTGGGCGATGTACATCGCCGCCGCCGAGAAGCGCGGCATCAAGCGCTCGCAGCTCGCCGGCACGATCCAGAACGACATCCTCAAGGAGTACATTGCGCAGAAGGAGTTCCTCTTCCCGCCCGAGCCCTCGATGCGCCTTGTCGTGGACACGATCGAGTTCGGCTCGCATGAGATGCCGAAATGGAACACGATTTCGATCTCCGGCTACCACATCCGCGAGGCCGGATCGACGGCCGTGCAGGAGCTGGCCTTCACGTTGAGCGACGGCTTCGAGTACGTCCGCTGGTGCCTCGAACGAGGCCTGGACATCGACGACTTCGCGCCGCGCCTCTCGTTCTTCTTCAACTCGCACAACGATCTCTTCGAAGAAGTGGCCAAGTTCCGCGCGGCGCGCCGGATCTGGGCGCACGAGATGCGCGAGACGTTCGGCGCCAGGAACGAGCGCTCCTGGTGGATGCGCTTCCACACACAGACCGCCGGCGTCTCGCTGACGGCGCAGCAGCCGGAGGTCAACCTGATCCGCACCGCCGTTCAGGCGCTGGCCGCCGTGATGGGTGGGACGCAGAGCCTGCACACGAATTCCATGGACGAAGCCCTGGCGCTACCGAGCGAGAAGGCCGCTCGTCTGGCGCTGCGCACGCAGCAGGTTATCGCTCACGAATCGGGTGTAGCGAACACGGCTGACCCGTTGGGCGGTTCGTACTTCGTCGAGACGCTCACCGATGAGACGGAGACCGCGGCCCGTGCTTACTTCAACAAAGTCGAGGACCTGGGCGGCGTGATCCCGGCGATCGAAGACGGCTTCTTCCAGCGCGAGATCGCGGACGCCGCCTACCTCTACCAGCGCGAAACCGACCGCAGCGAGCGGACGATCGTCGGCGTCAACGACTTTGTGATGGACGAGCCGCTGGAGATCCCGATCCTCGACATGGATCCGCAGGGCTACGACCGCCAGGTAGAGCGCCTCAACGAGATCCGCCGCTCGCGCGACAACCGCGAGACAGCGCGCACGCTGAAGGCGCTGGAGGGCGCCCTGCGCAGCGACGACAACGTCATGCCGTTCCTGCTCGACGCCGTCAGCGCCGACGCCACTCTTCAGGAGTGCTGCGACGTCATGCGCGAGGTCTTCGGCGTCTACAACGAAGCCGCGATCGTCTAGTCGCCGGGCGGGGCGCTGTCCGGGCGCACAAACTTGCCGTCGCGCATCGTGATCACCAGATCGGCCTGCCTGGCGATCGAAGTATCGTGCGTAGCGATGAGGACGGTGCGGTCACCGCTGGCCAGGCTGCGCAGAAGCTGAACGATCTGCTCGCCGGTGGTCGAATCCAGGTTCGCCGTCGGCTCGTCTGCCAGGATCAGCGGCGGGTCGTTTGCCAACGCGCGGGCGATCGCCACGCGCTGTTGCTCGCCGCCAGAGAGGCGCGTCGGGCGGCGGCGGTGGCGGTCCGGCGCCAGCTTGACCCGCGCCAGGAGCGACTCCGCCAGCGTCCGGCGACCCTGGGCGTTCGGCTTGCCACGCAGCTCCATCGGCAGCATTACGTTCTCGATCGCCGAGAGGTAGGGCATCAGGTTGAACATCTGAAAGACGAAGCCCACCTTGTCGCGCCGATAGGCCACTTCGGCCGCGCCGCTCAGGCCCGAGACATCGGTGCCGTCAACGGTGATGCGTCCGGAATCCAGGCGGTCGAGCGCGCCCATAAGGTTGAGGAGCGTGCTCTTCCCGCAACCGCTGGGACCCTTGAGCGCGACGAGCTTGCCGCGCGGGATCGCCACCGAAACGCCATCGACGGCGCGTACGATGTCGGGGCCGCTCTTGAAGTGCTTGACGACGTCTTCCAGGACCGCCGCACCAGCGTTGGTCACCACTGCAGCGTTACTCATAGCGAAGCACCTCCGCGGGCTTGACCCGGCCCACATACCAGGCCGGAATGACCGTTGCCACCAGCGCCAGTCCGAGCGCGATGACCAGAGCGTAGCCGAAGACTTCGGGTGAGACGGCGACATCGATCTCGCCGAGCAAGTTGCCCGCAGGACCGCCGCCAGCCCCGGCGGTTACGTCTGCGCCCGGCCGTCCGAAGCCTCCGCCGCCAACCTGGATTGTTGGATCGGACACCAATCCGTTTGCGACCGTCTGCGCCAGAGGGAACGTGGCGAGCGCACCGATGACGGCGGCGATGACCGCGACGAACGCTGTCTCCAGCGTCATCTGGCCGACGACGTTCCAGTTCGAGGCACCGAGCGCCTTGAGGATGCCGATCTCCTTGACCCGCTGTCGAGCAACGATAGCAACCGAGAAGAGGATAATCGCCGCGCTGGCGATCAGCGCCGCGATCATGCCGATCTGGCTACTGTCCGCGGCGTCAGAGAGCGGCGCGCTGATAGCGTCGAACGCCGCCTCTTGCGTCGTCACGTCGGCAACGTCCTCGCCCAGCGTCACGCGGATCTCTTCGGCCGTCGAGCTGACGTTCTCCGCCGTGTCCACCTGGACGGTGATCGCGTCGACCTCGCCTTCGCGGTCGAAGAGGGCGCGCGCGGTGTCCAACGGAAGGAACATGGCGTTGTCGCCGAACTGTGTGCCCGTGACGAAGATCCCCACGACTTCCACATCCACCTCGTTCACCGCGAACGTATCGCCGACCGCCAGCCCGTTGGCCTCCGCCAGACTCGCGCCGATCACGGCGACGCTGGCCTCGCCTTCGTCCGACTCGAACGTGCGGCCGCTCGTGATCTCAACGTTCTCGACGCCGAGGGAAGAGAGAGCGGTCGGGCTATCGGTACCGGTCACAATGACCGGTACCTGGAAGCCGCCGGCGGGCCCACGGCCTGCGAACGGCGAGTTCGCCGGCGGCTCGATCGTGCCACCGATCAGGTCATCACCCGTGTACTGCTCGGTGATCGTCCGCGAGTAGCTGGTAACGTGCTCGATGGAGGCGATCGCCTCCACTGCATCGTCGGTGAGAGTCGCCTGAACAGCCTCGTCGTCGGTGGCGGCATCATCGACGGCGTCCGGAGCGTCCGGCCCGCCGCCCACGCCGCCAGGGCCACCTTCACCATCTGCACCTCCCGCGCCGCCACCAAAGCCGCCCCGGAAGATGAACCCGCCGCCGAAGCTTCCCGCCGGCTGTACGGTCACCGTCGTGCCGACCTGGCTCTGGATCTCTTCCAGACGCTCGTCGAACGCACCATCGACTGTGATCATGATCAGTGCGAGACCGATGCTGACGCTGAGGACGCCAACCAATAGGGCCGCGCGCAGCGGCGAGCGCAAGAGGGCGCGCACTGCCCAACGAAGAGTCTTCATGCTCACTCCCTTTCAGACGTGTTGCCCGAAATCGTATGATGGCATGGTTAGAGTCAGGTTAGCGGCACATTAAGGAACATTAATGTACGCCCGCGGAACTGCAGCTTGGCCTAAACCTCACGTTTACGTTATAGTAGCGATGACGGCCCGGTTTCCGCCCCATCCGCAACCGGGTTCGGCGCACCGTATCGCCCGTGCCCCGACACACCGCGGGGACAATGCCAGAGGGAGGCCCACATTGGTAGAGCAGCAAGCCGAAACGATCACGCTTGACCCCGACGCCACTGTCGACGACGGCTGCGCGCACCACTGGCAGATCGCCACTCCCAACGGCGTAACCAGCGAAGGCGTGTGCAAGCGATGCGGCAAGTCCCGCGCTTTTCTCAACTACAGCCAGCGCAAGATGATGGTGCGCTCCGTAAAGTCCAACGGAAACAACGGAAACAACGCCACCCACAGCAACAACATCAACGGCAAGAAGACCCGCTAAGCGGACGTTCGCAAGACTACAGGGGCGAGCTTAACGCTCGCCCCTTTTTTCTCAGTCAGCGGCTATGTACTGAGCCAAAGGCCGGACAGGCAGGCTCCGGCGATGGTGGCAGCCCAACATCAAACATCAATGTCTTGAGTGCGTCTACCGGATCAATGCCATCCAGACAATCCACGTTTCCCCAGACCTGCGAGCGGTGGTCGAATAGCAGAGTTGTTCCGAGGGCCGGGCACAGGTCACGTGCAAGGACGAACAGGCCAGCGTCACTGCGCAGAATGCCCAGCGAGTCGATAGGGTTAACGGCGCCCGAGCAATCGACGTCTCCCCAGGTGAGTCCATCCGTAGAAAGATGCAGAGTCGTCTTCCCGGTCGTCCATACGCCGCTCTCGTCAGCTGGCGCGCTGTCGATCGTGAACGTCACTGTAGCGCCTTCTGTACCGCATCCAGACGGTATGTTGACCGAGTAGGAAGACGTGATGAGCCAGCCGGAGACTGCGTGGCTGGCACACAGCGTGCCGTTGACGTAGGCCCTTACCAGCGGCGCAGTGCTCGGCCCAATTATGAAGTCGATGCAGGGTTCGCCGCGACAGGTGAGTCCCCCGCTAAACGTCGCGAACGCGGGCCCTGTATGGATATCGTGGCGATGGCTACCCTCTTCCCAGACCACAGTCGGGTTCGCTGGCACACCCTCGATGAAGAACTGAATCGTATCGCCGGGCTGGGCGCAGCCGGGCTTCTCGGTGTCCGTCAGCACATCCATCGCGTATCCGCCGAACTCCTCACCGTCGGCGAATGGGTGCACGGTCTCATCTTCGCCGCACTCCACATCCCCGACCTTGGCAACCACTGTCTTGCCGATACCGGCAGCGCCGCAGTCGGTACCGAGACAAACGACTCCCCAGTACTGGGCCGACCCCCACCCCCCGAGTGACGCACTCGTCGTCTGGCTAGCAAGAGCTGCTAGAGCCAGGAGCAAGGCGATTACGGCGACGCGTGCGACCATCTCTGATTTCCTCCCCCCTCGCCGGTATTCTACTCCTTCTCATTGACCCCCCGGCGCGCATCTACGTATGATGGCGCCGCTCATGGTCACCCTCTCCGAAGCCATCGAACGCGCCCGCAGCGAGGATCGCTCCGTGCTCACCGAGATCGAGTCGAAGCAGGTTCTGGCGGCCGCCGGCATCCCCGTGGCCGAGGCGACGCTGGCAGCTTCTGCCGACGATGCGGCGAAGGCGGCAGCTAAGGCCGGCTTCCCGGTCGTGCTCAAGATCGTCTCGCCGGACGTCACGCACAAGTCCGACGTCGGTGGCGTCAAGATCGGCCTGGAAGACGAGGCGGCAGTTCGCACGGCGTACGACGACATCATCGCCGCTGTAAGTGACCGCCAGCCGAAGGCCCGCATTGAGGGCGTCGCCGTCCAGGCGATGGCGCGCCCCGGCACCGAGGTGATCGTGGGCATGAGCAAAGACCCGCAGTTCGGGCCGGTGCTCATGTTCGGGCTCGGCGGCATCTTCGTCGAGGTCCTCAAGGACGTCTCCTTCCGCATCGTGCCGCTGGAAGAGCGCGACGCCCGCGAGATGATCGACGAAATCAAAGGCCGCGCGGTCCTCGACGGCGTGCGCGGCGGCGAACCGGCAGACATCGGCGCGTTGGCCAGCCTCCTGCTCCAGCTCTCCGCCTTCGCCGAGGCCAACCCGCAGGTGGAAGAGCTGGACCTGAACCCCGTCTTCGCCTACAAGGACGGCTGCCTCGCCGTCGACGCCCGCATCGTCGTGAGCGCGGAGAGCTGACGGGCGCGCCGAGATGGACTATCCGGATCTGACTCAGCGGCTGGACCGCGCCTTCAACCCGAAGACCGTGGCCGTCGTCGGCGACAAGCGGGCGATGGGCTATATGTGGCTGCACTCGATGAAGGCGTTCGCCGGCAAGCTGTACTCCGTGCAGATCGACCCGGCCGAGATACCTGGCATCGAAGCGCTCGATGTCCCCAACTACGCCGCCGTGTCGGAGATTCCCGACGACATCGACTACGTGCTCTGCGCCGTTCCCCGGCCCGTCGCCGCGCGCATCGTCGCCGACTGCGCCAAGAAGAAGGTCGGTGCCGTGGCTCTGTTCACGTCCGGCTTTGCAGAGACGGAAACAGAAGAGGGCATCGAGGCGCAGCAGCAGGTCACCGATATCGCCCGCGAGAACGACCTGCTGCTGATCGGCCCGAACTGCATGGGCATCTACAACCGGCGGCTCGGCGTGCGCCACAGCCCGGACCAGGAGTCCGGCGACGCCGGCAACGTCGGCTTCATCAGCCAGAGCGGCACGCACTGCATCAACTTCTCCCTCATCGGCGCGACGCACGGCATCAAGTGCTCGAAAACGGTCTCCTTCGGCAACGCTGTCCTCCTCGATGCCCCCGACTACATCGACTACCTGGCGCAGGACGCCGAAACCGACGTCATCGCCATCTACATCGAAGGCACGAAGGACGGCCCGCGCCTTTTGCGCTCGCTCAAGGCCGCTGCCGCACGCAAGCCGGTCGTCGTCTGGCGCGGCGGGACGAGCACCGCGGGCTCTCGAGCCGTTTACTCACACACAGCATCGCTGGCGGCTGCGCCGGACATCTGGAGCGCGGCGATGCGGCAGGCCGGCGTGATCGAGACCGAAGACCTGGACGAAACGATCGACGCGGTGAAGGCGCTCGTCTACTGTAAGCCGGCGTCGGGGAAGAGGATGGGCCTCGTGGCGATGACCGGCGGCCAGTCCGTCGTCATCACCGACGCCTTCGAGCGCGAGGGCATGGAAGTGCCGCTGCTAATGCCTGCCTCCTACGAGAAGCTGGCTTCGTTCTTCAACATCATCGGCGGCAGCTACCGCAACCCGTTGGACGCCGGCGGCACGATCGGCATGGGCTTCGTGCCCGGCAACCTCAAGAAGCTGTTCGAGATCCTGGACGAGGACGAGAACGTCGACGCCATCGCCATGGAGGTCAGCGGCACCTTCATCGCCCGCCGCCTGCGCGCCAACCCGGAGATGATGGACGGGCTCCTCGACCTGCTCTCTGAGCAGCGCGAGCGCTCCGCCAAGCCGTTCCTGGCGATCACGCACCCCAGCCACATCGAGGACGTGATGGCCGGGATGCGGCGCAAGCTCCTGGATCGTGGCGTGGCGGCGTTTACGAGCTTTCACGCGGCGGCCCGTGCCCTGGCGCGCACGACGGCCTACTGGGCGCGCCGCGACGGCGCCTAGCCATAGGAGGCGATATGGCACGCATACCCACGATCGAACCGGAGGAGGCAAACGCCGAACAGCGCGCGGCACACGATGACGGCGTCAAGCGCTACGGCCGCATGACCAACATGAAGCGCACGCTGCTGCACTCGCTTCCGGCCTACGAGACGCTAATGGAGTTTTATCCGCTGGCGGAGGTCGTGGCACCGTTCCTCGGGGCGCGTCCTACGAACGTCTTCCTGCACGCCATCTCGGCGGAGACCGACTGCCTCGTCTGCTCGACGTACTTCAGGCGCCACCTGATCGACGCCGGCGAGAACCCGGACGACCTCGACCTGAGCGAGCGCGAGAAGCTGCTCATCGAGTTCGGGCGGTCACTCTCGGCGCAGCGCTCGCGGGTCTCGGACGACGTTTACGCGCGTCTTTCGGCCGAGTTCACGGCCGAGCAGATCGTAGCGCTGACGGCGTTCGGCGCGATGATGGTGGCAACGAACGTCTTCAACAACGCCCTCGACGTCGACCTCGACGAGTATCTCGAAGTCTACCGGAAGTCCGGCGCACCCGCGCACGGAGCCAGCGGATGACGGAAGAGCGCGAGTTCGCAGGCAAGGTGGCGTTCATCACGGGCGCTGCGCACGGCCAGGGCCGGACCACGGCGCTGGCGTTAGCCAAAGCCGGCGCCAACGTGGCGGCCTTCGACATCGCCGGGAAGCTGACGTACCCCGGCTACGAGATGGGCTCTGGCCAGGACCTGTCGAGCCTGCAGGAAGAGTGCCGCAAGGTCGGCTCGGAGTGCCTGACCTTCGAAGGCGACGTGCGCGACGACGCTGCGATCACGGCGGCGGTCGCCGGGACGACGGCGGCCCTGGGGCGCATCGACATCCTTTTCAACAACGCCGGTATCTGCGCCTACGGTTACTCGCACGAACTCGCCGAAGACGAGTGGGACGCGATGATCGACATCAACCTGAAAGGCGCCTGGCTGGTGGGCCGGCGCGTGATCCCGGTGATGATCGAGCAGGGCTCCGGCGTCATCATCAACAACTCCTCGATCGCCGGCCTGCGCGGGATGCACCGGCTCAGCCACTACGCCGCGTCCAAGTGGGGCCTGACGGGCCTCAGCAAGTCCTGGGCGCTCGAGTTGGCGGAACACGGCATCCGCGTCGTCTCGATCCACCCGACGGGCGTCAACACGCCGATGAACGACGGACTGGCCGCTTTGGAAGGCACAACGCCCGAAGAGATCGCCGGGCGCTCGGCGGGCAACCTGCTGCCGGTGCCCTGGATCGAGGCCGAAGACGTCGCCGAGGCCGTCCTCTTCCTGGCGTCGGACCGCGCGCGCTACGTCACCGGCTCGGAGTTCGTCCTCGACGCCGGCCTGCTCACCCGCTGACGATAGCCGGTCGCTTTGACAGGCGCGGCTGACCGGCGATAACCTTATCGCATACCCCGCCCCGGTATCACCATATGAAGACCAGCATCTACCTCGACCACGCCGCCAGCACGCGCCTGCAGCCAAACGCGCTCGAAGCGATGCTGCCGCACCTCGAAGGTCACTTCGGGAACCCGTCCGGCACCTACGCGCTCGGCCGCCAGGCCGCCCGCACGATCGACAACGCCCGCTCGACTGTGGCGTCGCTGCTCGGCGCGCGGCCCCGCGAGATCCTCTTCACGGGCCCCGGAACTGAGTCGATCAACGCGGCGATCAAGGGCGTGGCGTCCGCGCAGAAGCAGGCCGGCCTCGGCGACCACATCGTCACGACGACGATCGAGCACCATGCCGTCCTCCACTCCTGCGAGTACCTGGAGAAGTTCGGCTTCTCGGTGACGCAGGCGCCCGTCGACCGCTACGGCATCGTCAGTCCGGACGCCATCGCCGAGGCGATGAACGAGCGCACGGTGCTAGTGAGCGTCATGCTCGCCAACAACGAGATCGGGACGATTGAACCGCTCCCGGAAATCTCGCAAGCGGTGCGCGCGCGGGCGAAGTCGCTGGGACGCAGCGTTGTGCTGCACACCGACGCCGTGCAGGGCGCGAACGCCCTCGACCTGAACGTGGACCGGCTAGGCGTCGACCTGCTGAGCCTGTCGGCGCACAAGTTCGGCGGGCCCAAGGGCTCGGGCGTCCTCTACATGCGACGCGGCACTCCATTCCTGGCGCAGATGAGCGGCGGCGGTCAAGAACGCCAGCGCCGCGCGGGAACGGAGAACGTGGCCTCGATCGTCGGCCTCGCGACGGCGCTGGCGGAGGTGCAGGCCCAGCGCGACGATTACACTATCACCTGCCGTGGCTTGACCACGCAGCTGGTGGAGGGCGTCCTGCGCACGATCGACGGCGCCGGGCTGACCGGCCATCCCGAGATGCGCCTGCCGAACAACGCTCACTTCAGCTTCGAGGGCGCGCGGTCCGACACGATGCTGGACGCGCTCGACGAGCTGGGCATCGCGGCGAGCGCCGGCAGCGCCTGCAACTCCGCGACGTGGGAGCCCTCACACGTGCTGGCCGCCACCGGCATGCCGTTGCGCCGCGCCGTCGGTGCGCTCCGCCTCACCGTCGGCCCGGAGAACACGCCGCAGGAGATGGAGCGTGTCCTCTCGGTTCTTCCGGATATCGTGGCGGCGTCGCGGGCCGCCACAGCGAGCGAAGAATAGCGCCACTTACCACTTGCCCCGGCCCGAGGGCGCTGACTATCATCGCCCCATCGAACTGAGCCCTCCGCACGGACAGGAGGTGGCCATTGCCACAATCACCCACCCCAACCGCCTCTTCGAGCGAGCCGGAAACCTACGACGCGATCGAAGTCCTCGCCTTCGCGCTGACCGCACCCAAACAAGAAGAGCTGTTGTCGGCTGAGATGGCGAACCGTATCCGCGAGCTTCATGCGGAAGCAGGACGGCGCCGTCACGACGCCTGCCGGGACCTAGTAGAACGGCTCGCGCCACTCGCCGCCGCGAACGAGGACACGATCGCCGACGCTGCCCACCTCTGCCACACCGAGCCCGCCGCGCTGGCCGAGGACATCTATGCGCTGCGGGCGTTCGCCGCCGACCCGAAACGCGCCGCGGCCGTGGCGGAGATGCAGCGCTACCTGGCCGATGCTCACGTGCCCATATCCGAGCCAGAACTGGCGCTGGACCGGGCGATCGCGGTCGGGCAAGTATCGTTCAGCGTGCTCATCTCCGACCGAGAACGCGAAGCCAGTCGCCGGCGGCCAACGAAGGAAGACGCAGTCGCCGAGGAGAGGGCCTCTTACGGCGCGTTCGTCGCCGACCCCCGGCGCATGCGCACGGCGGAGCTAGCGTTCAACCACTTTCGGGGCGTCTACGCACGCCGCTACCAGGAGTTCCACGCGGCTTACTGGGCGGCGTCCTCGCGTCTGCATGCTCGGCTGCTGGAAGCACGCCGCCAAGCGGAGGCGCTGGCACGTCTGAACAGCCTCGTGGAGCTTGGCGCGCCGCTGGGCGAGTCCGCGATCAGCGCTCATGAAGAGCTGATCGATACGACCACGATCTGCGAGCCGGGAGCCGAATTCGCGAACGCCCTCAAGACGGCCACGGTCTGCCCCTCTTGTCACTTGCGGCTGGGCGCGGCCGATCACGCCGAGGCGGTCTCCGGCGTGCTGAAGACTCTGTCGCAGTCTGTCGAGCGACAGCTGAGCCGGCTATCCTCTGTCGCCGTCCGGGCGATTCTGGAACGCAGCAGCGACCCACGCGTCGGGCGCTTCCTGCAGGTCGTGCAAGCCGCTCAGATCACGACGCTGACCGAAATCCTGGATGACGCGCTCGTCGGCTACCTGAGACGGTTCCTCCTCGAAGCACGCATCGGCACGCTACTCGAGCCGATCTTCGACCACGTACAGCACGGCGGAGTCAACGATGAGTCGGCGACACAGGGCGCTCTAGAGGAGCTCGCGGACGTGCTTCACCGGGCGATACGCGGCGCCGCGCAGGCACCTGGCGACGACGACGAGACGGCGACGTAGACGCGGTTGTGAAGCCTCACCTGTCACCTGTCACCCGTCTCCCTTAGAATGGCGACGTGGCCATTGACCGCTGGCTGATTGCCGGCCTGGGCAACCCCGGCGCAGAATACTCGCACAACCGTCACAACGTCGGCTACTGGTGCATCAACCGCCTCGCGCGCCTGCACGGCATCAAGATCAAGGCGAAGACGCTGGCCACGCTGGGCGAAGGTGACGTCCGCGGCGTGCCCACCGTCCTGATCAAGCCGCGGACGTACATGAACAAGAGCGGCGAGGCGATTGGACCGGCCCTGCGCCGCTGGAAGATCGACCCAACACACCTCATCGTCGTCTACGACGAACTCGACCTACCGGCCGGCCGGGTGCGCATCAAGCCAGGCGGAGGCAGCGGCGGCCACAACGGCATCAAGTCGATCATCGCCGCCGCCGGCAGCCAGGACTTCGCACGCATTCGCGTCGGCATCGGCCGGCCACACGTCGACGGCGAGCCGACGTGGGAGTCGAAACACGTGGCCGACTACGTACTGAGCGACCCTTCGCCCGAAATGGTGAAGACGCTGCAAGATGCCGCCAAGCGCGCCACAAAAGCAGTGGAGATGATCATCACGAAGGGCGTTAAGGACGCGATGAACGAGTACAACAACTAGCGGGGTACAATAAGGGGCAAGCGAATAGCAACCGGAAGGGGCCTCGATCGGTCGAGGCCCCTAAAAGCGTTGTTCGCCGCGAACTAAATGGACCTTTCCGCGCTACTGACGATCATCGACGAAACCGCTGGCCTGGGGCGCCTGCGAGAATCGCTGTCCGGCCCGTCTGGGCGGGGCAAGGCCGCGCGGGCCGTCGCCGGCCTCAACGATGCCGCCAAGCCCGCCGCGATCGCCGCGCTCGTCGCCGACGAGGAGCGCCCCGTCCTCGTCCTTACCGGGCGCCCGGCGCGCGCCGAAGTGCTCGCAGAGGAGCTCGCGGCCTGGCTCGGTCCGGCCGCTGGCGATGCCAGCCGCGTGCTCTTCTTCCCGGAGCGTGACGCATTGCCATACGAGCGGCTGGCGCCTGACCGCGAAACGGTACGCGATCGCCTGACCGCCGTCATCGCCCTGACAGAGGAACGACCTTGCGTGATCGTATCGTCGGCGCTGGCACTGTCCCAGCGCACGCTCTCGCCGGATGACCTCACCCGCTCCGTGCTGGATCTGCGGCCCGGACAGAAGCTGGAGATGGAGACACTTCTGCGGGAGCTGGCGCGCCTTGGCTACACGATGGAGCCTCTCGTCCAGGAGGCCGGTGAGGCGAGTCGTCGCGGCGGCATCGTCGACGTCTTTCCGCCAACCGAGCGAGCGCCCCTGCGCATTGAGTTCTTCGGCGACGAGATCGAGAGCATCCGCTCCTTCAGCGCCTCGACTCAGCGCACGTCGAAATCGGTCGAGGAAGCACGCGTCGTGCCCGCGCAGGAGCTGCTGCCGTCCGCGGCCGACGACTGGCTGGCGCCCCTGTCGAAGCTCGGCCTCAAGAAGATGCCGGACGAGGCGCGCCAACGGATCGAAGAGGATCTGACTCTGCTGCGCGACGGCGCGTCGTTTAAGGAGCGCGGCTTCTACGTCCAGTTCCTCGCGCCGTCCACGCTGCTCGATCACCTGCCCGGTGGCGCGCTGCTGGTCGTGGACGAGGACGCGGACGTGCAAACGGCGATCGAGGAAGCCGAGGCGCAGGGCGAGGCGACCCGCAAGGAGCTGGAGGCTGCGGGTGAAATACCCTACGGCCTGCCGTCGGCGCTCGAAACATGGCCCCAAGTCCGCCGCCAGATCGAGGCGACAGGCCGAGTCTTGACGCTCGCTCGTTGGGCGATGCCCGAAGACGGTCAATCAGGCCCCGAAGACGGCGACGCAATAAGGCTGCCCTTCACCGGCTCGGGTGCCTTCGCCGGGCAGCTGCGCAAGCTGGCGACGGAGGTCGCCCAGGGCGTGCAATCGGGCCGGCGGTTCGTGATCGTCTCGCAGCAGGCAGAACGACTGGCCGAGCTGTTGGAGGAACAAGACGCGCACGCCACGGTAGGCGAGGACCTGGTCAATCCGCCGCCACGCCTCTCGCTCGTGCAGGGATCGCTGCACGACGGCTGGAAGCTGAGCCCATACGGGCCTCCTTCCGGCGCTGATGCCGGCGATCTGACGCTGCTCACCGACAGCGAGGTGTTCGGCTTCGTAAAGCAGCGGCGCGCGCCACCAAAGAAGGCCGTGAACCGCGAGGCGTTCCTTGCCGACCTGACGCAGGGTGCCTACGTCGTACACATCGACCATGGTATCGGCCGCTTCGCCGGGCTGATCCGCCGCACGACCGACGGCAATGAGCGCGAGTACCTGGAGCTGCATTACGCTGAGGGCGACCGCCTCTTCGTGCCGACCGATCAGCTCGACCGCGTGAGCCGCTACATCGGCCCGTCGGACAAGCAGCCGGCGCCAACCCGGCTGGGCGCAGGCGACTGGCAGCGCGCGAAGCAGCGAGCGCGCCGAGCGGTGGCGGCGCTGGCGAAGGAACTCCTCCAGCTCTACGCCTCACGCGAGGTGATGCCCGGCTACGCCTATCCACCGGACAGCGCGTGGCAGGCCGAGCTGGACGCCAGCTTCCCCTACGTTGAGACTTCCGACCAGCTCGCCGCGATCAGCGCCGTGAAGCGCGACATGGAGTCGCCCCGGCCGATGGACCGCCTCGTCTGTGGCGACGTCGGCTACGGCAAGACGGAGGTCGCGCTGCGGGCCGCTTTCAAGGCGGTGATGGACGGCAGACAGGTGGCCGTTCTCGTTCCGACCACGGTCCTGGCGCAGCAGCACTTCAACACGTTCCGCGAGCGCCTCGCCGCCTTCCCGGTGCGCATTGAAGTGCT
This sequence comes from Chloroflexota bacterium, assembly GCA_022561635.1. Taxonomy (GTDB): domain Bacteria; phylum Chloroflexota; class Dehalococcoidia; order SM23-28-2; family RBG-16-64-32; genus CF-162. The sequence goes on from JADFQV010000002.1 coordinate 45,271, forward strand.
CTCGCGGCTGCGCAGCCACGCGGAGCAGAAGCGCATCGTCGAGTCGCTGCAACAGGGCACGACCGACATCGTCATCGGCACACACCGGCTGCTGCAGAAGGACATCCGCTTCCAGGAGCTGGGGCTCGTGGTGATCGACGAAGAGCAACGCTTCGGCGTCGCCAACAAGGAGTTTCTGAAGGAGATGCGCCGCGAAGTCGACGTCCTGACGCTCTCGGCGACGCCCATCCCCCGCACGCTGTACATGGCGCTGGGCGGCATCCGCGACATGTCGACGATGGAGACGCCACCAGAGGATCGCCTGCCGATCAAGACTTACGTCTCACAGACGGACGACCGCCTCATCCGCGAGGCGATCGCGCGCGAGTTGGAGCGCGGCGGCCAGGTCTACTTCGTGCACAACCGCGTTCACAGCATCGAGATGATCGCCAGCAAGCTTCGCGATCTCGTCCCGGAGGCGCGCATCGATATCGGTCACGGACAGATGGACGAGCGAGAGCTGGCGCGGGCGATGGACGACTTCACGCACGGGCGCACGGACGTCCTCGTCTGTACGACGATCATCGAGTCGGGCCTGGACATCCCCAACGTCAACACGATCATCATCAACCAGGCGGACCGGCTGGGGCTGGCGCAGCTCTACCAGCTGCGAGGACGCGTGGGCCGCGGCGCTCACCGCGCATACGCCTATCTGCTGTACGAGAAGAACAAGCGCCTGAGCGAGACGGCGAAGGCGCGCCTGCAGACGATCTTCGAGGCGACGGAGCTGGGCGCGGGCTTCCAGATCGCCCAGCGCGACCTCGAGATCCGCGGCGCCGGCAATCTGCTGGGCGCGGAGCAGAGCGGTTACATGGCGGCGATCGGCTTCGACCTCTATATCAAGCTGCTCTCGGGCGCCGTCGAGCGGATGCGGGCGCTGATGCGCGGCGAGGTGCCGCCACCAGAGCGTGAGGGCGTTGAGGTGTCGATCGACCTGCCGCTCTCGGCCCACCTGCCGCCGTCATACGTTCCCGACCTGAACCTGCGGCTCGCCGTCTACCAGCGGCTGAGCGCGGCAGAAGATCCAGAGACGGTAGAAACGATCGGGCAAGAGATGGTCGATCGTTTCGGCGAGCCGCCGCCGCTGGCCCGCAACCTGCTCTACGTCGTCACCCTGCGGTCGCTGGCAAAGCTCGGCGGCGTGCAGTCGATCATCGCCGAGGGCGCCACCGCCGTCGTCAAGATGGAGGCCGGCGAGACGCTGCCGGCCGCTGCCCTGGAAGAGACCGCTCCGCGCGGCGTGCAGGTGGGCCGCACGATGATGCACGTCGACCTGGGCGAGGGCTGGCGGGAGCGGCTGCGCAACGCGCTCGAACTGCTCGTGGCGGCCAGGGCGGAGGAAACCGCGGCTAACGCGGGCGCAGCGCCGGTTGACACAAATTAGCGCTGCGGTTAGCCTTATCCCTCGTGAGTGAATTCACGCGGAATCGTCGGGGAGGCGACCCGCTCGCCCTGGGTTCGGAAGTTAGCCGCCTGGATCGTGTACACATACTGGCGGTCGTCCTCGCCCTTGGCATGGTCGCTTATCTGGCCATCGAGCCCACCCAGAACTGGCTCCTTCTCCTCCTCGCCGGCCTCGCCGCGATCGCCACCGACAGCGTCGTCCGCAACCACCCGCGCGCAGACTTCCACGGGGTCGACGCGACGGCGCTTTATCTCTTCGTACCGGTGCTGTTCACGCTTGGGCTTGGCCTCTTTCTCGAGGACGTCGTCGGCGGCTACGAAACCGTCGCCATCGGCCTCCTCTCGGTCATCCCCTTCTGGGCGATCCTTCGCGCCGAGTACGAATCCGTCGACCGTCTCGCGCCGTCGTACCAGTCGACGCGGCTCGTGCTCAACATTGCGACGTACGTCACCGCGTTCCTCTTCTACGCCACGATCTACGACTTCGATCTGAGCCTCGTCACGGCGTCGTTCGCCGCGGGCGTGGTCAGCGTCCTGCTGGCGATCGAGATCCTGCGCGAGAAAGGCCTGGACACGACGCGGACGATACTCTACGCGGTGGCGATCGGCGGCATTATCGCCGAGGCCGCGTGGGCGACACACTTCCTACCCCTGGAGGAAAGCTCCGCGGCAGTTCTTCTCCTGCTCACCTTCTATCTGACGACTGGGCTCATGCACAACTACCTCGGCAGCAAGCTCAACCCCCGCACCGCGGCAGAGTTCGCCGGCGTCGGCGCCCTCGGCGTCGTCATCATCGCCATCTCCCACGTCGCCAACTAGACCTCGCCCCCGCTCCTCGTCCGCTCCGCGCCCGTGTTCCGCACCCTTTCCCTGCGTGCTAGCATTGTGCATGGTTCGGGGCGTGGCGCAGTCCGGTTAGCGCACCTGACTGGGGGTCAGGAGGTCCTCGGTTCGAATCCGAGCGCCCCGACCAGACGGCATCATCGTCGCCGCGTTCTCCTGGCAGACCGGGGCGGTTAGTTGCAGCTAGCTGAGTTCAAACCCCTCGTAGCCGTTTGCCGCAACCTCGTCGCATAGCTCTCGATACTTCGGCGCGCCGCCGGTATAGACAAGCACGGAACGGGACTGCTTGTTTGGCAGGTTCTTATTGACGCCGGTCATCCAGGAGTCGACCCGAGAGAACAGGAACCGCTGTGCCGTCTCTTGGACGCGAGCGGTCCATGTCTCCTCAGCCTCCGTGGTCGGTACGACGCGCTCGAACCCCTCGTTCCGCATGTATCGGACCAGCTCCGTGACCCAATCAACGTTCTGCTCAATGCAGCGCGGCATGTTGCAGAACGTCGTCGCGCTGTGCGGGCCAGCGACAGTCATCAGGTTTGGGAACCCGGCTATCTGCAGACCCAGGTACGTGCTAGGACCGTTCATCCACTTGTCCTTCAGCCTTTGTCCACCGACGCCTCGAATGTCGATGCGATCGAAGGCGCCGGTAATGGCATCGAAGCCAGTGGCATATATGATCATGTCGAAAGGGTAGTCGGCGTCGCCGGTCACTATCCCGGTCGGTGTGATTCGCTCGATCGGCGTGTCCTGAACGTCTACCAGCTGTACATTGTCCTGGTTGAACGCCTCATAGTAGCCGCTCTCCAGCGGCAGGCGGCGGGTCCCGAACCCGTGGTCGCGTGGCGTCAGCTTCTCGGCGATCTCCGGGTCCTCGACCCGCTCGCGAATTTTCCGCCGCATGAACGCGGTGATGGTGGCGTTAGCCTCCTCGTCGATGAGAATGTCGCGGAAGTTGCCCATCCAGATGCCGAACCCAGGCTCGCCGTAGAGCTTTTCGTAGAGTGCCTCGCGCACCTCCGCGCTCACATCGAGCGCGTTGCGGGGGTCCGGTTCGTGGATGAAGCAGCCGAAAGAGTCGCGGCAAGTCGCAAAGATCTCAGGATAAGTCTCCTTGATCCTGCGCTGCGTATCAGCGCCGATCGGGCTGTTGTGCAGCGGCGCACACCAGTTGGGCGTGCGCTGAAAAACCGTCAGCTGGCCGACCGTTTTGGCGATCTCGGTGATCACCTGCACGCCTGTTGCGCCAGTGCCGATGACTCCCACACGCTTGCCTTCGAAGCTGACCGGCTCGTGCGGCCATCTGCCCGTGTGATACGCCTCACCTTCGAAGCTAGCGACGCCCGGTATATTCGGCATCGTCGGCGCCGAGAGCGGGCCGAGCGCGGTGATCAGGAACTGCGACCTGGCGCGGCTCCCGTCTTCACTCTCTATCTCCCAGCGGACCTCCGCTTCATCGTAGCGGGCTGAGAGGACGCGGGATTTGAACGTTATGTCCCGGCGCAAGTCGAGCTTATCGGCGACGAAGTTACAGTAGCGTAGAGTCTCCGGCTGCGCGGCGAAGTGTTCGCTCCAGTTCCAGTCACGAAGGATTTCCTCGTCGAACGAGTAACCATAGGTCCAGCTCTCAGAATCGAACCGAGCGCCAGGGTAGCGGTTCCAGTACCATGTCCCCCCGACTCCTTCACCAGCCTCAAATACACGCGTCGAGAGCCCGAGCTCTCTGAGGCGATGCAGTTGATACAGGCCTGAAATGCCTGCACCGATGATTATGGCGTCAAGATCTTGCATGCTATAGCGCTCCTCTTGGTCGGACAGGCGGATTTCGTTCCGCAGCGGTACTACGTGCCGCGGCGCGGCCGACGTCTCGGGTACGGAGGCGAACGTCAAGTTCCCATGGCGCGAATTGTACGCCACGAAGCGTCATATGCTGCACACGCGGCGACGCCATCAGAGTTCAAGCCAGGAGACCGAACCCCCTGCAACAGGGGTTCGGTCATCCAACAGAGTCTCGCGAATGGACTTGCGCCGGGCGGATCACACAGACGAGTCGGCCAGCGTCGCCATCTGCTTCAGGCGTAACGCCTGTTCGCGGAGGCCGTGAACGATCGTCGCCAGCATGAAGGTGATGCCCGTGAACAGCAGCGCCACTCCTGCGCGCATGACAGGCACCGACCAGGTCGTGATGGACTGCGCGCGACCGAGGTCGCTCACGGCGGCGCCATCTGGGCCTGTGGCATCAATCCAGGCGTCGTAGATGCTTACCGCAGCCACGACCTGGGCGACGAAGCCGGCGATTACGACCATCATCCCCATCATCATCAGGCCAAGGAACGTCCACGCCGTCCAGGCCATCGGGGACACGCGGACGGGCTGTCCGGCGGCCTCCTGGATACTGGCGCCGCCCTTTCGCATGACGCCGGCGAGCCGCCCCAGGGCGAAGCTTATGGCGGCCAGTAACAGGCCGACACCGAGCAGTCCGAAGCCGGAACTGAGCACGCCGAGCGTTTCGAATGTCGCCTTGTCGCTCGCGTCGAACGTCTCGAAAAGGTCGGCACCGATCGCGCCCCGGGCGATTCCCAATCCGAACGCGCCTCCCAGCACCATCAGCCCCATGAGGAGCATCGGCAGCCAGAGAAGTGTTCCCATGCGCTGCGCCGGGGTAAGACCGGCCGTTGGCGAAGTTGTGATTGCTTGATCCGCAACGTAGGCAGTCATCTGTTTTCTCCTTCTAGCTCCGCTTGCTCAACACGATGTCCGTGCGGCCGAGGATGATCTCCTGGACGCGGTCGAACTGGAAGCGCAGCACATTACCTATCGTGTACAGGGCGAGCACGATCCCGGACAGGAGTAAGCCAGTCCCGACCATGTTCAGCGGGGAGGCGTAGGAGAGGACAGTCTCCGCGCGTCCTAGCAGATGCAGCGCGTCCGCGGCCGGCGGCACGCCCGTACTGTAGTAGTCATAGACCTGAACGGCCGCGTAGATGTGGAAGCCCAGGCTGATGAGAGCCACCATGAGACCGGCCATCATCAGAGCCATGAACGCCCAGGCGGACGCCGGCATACGCGGCGTATACACTTCACGGCCGAGCTTCTGCTGAAGCGCCCCGCCGCCGCCACGCATCGCGCCGAGAACCGACGCCAGAAGGAACGAGATGCCCGCCAGAAGGAAGGCCACGCCCGCGAAGATGACTCCCGGCTGCAGGGCCTTCATGGTTTCCACGGTGGCACGGTCCGTTGCCGAACCGCCTGGGAACGCGTCGGACGCAAGGTTGGCCTGCACGATTCCGGCGACAAGGGCTCCGGCGAGAACCATGAAACCCATCGCCAGCATCGGCAGCCACATGACGTTGGCCATCCTGTGCACGAGCGTCTGGCCCGGCGCCTCAGGGCCTACATCGACCCTGAAGCCGTATCGCGTGTCGAAAGTTGTTGCCGTAGACATGCTGCTAATCCTCTCTGCCGCCGCTCAGGACAGGCAGCGTTTCCGCCAGGACCTGACCACGGATCCAGATGCTGGTCACGACGCCCCAAAGCGCTATCGATATGCCTGCCAGAACTATCGCCAGTCCGGCGAAGAACGCTGGCAGGAGCCACGCCTGATAGGTCTCGATCCGCCCGGCGCGTGACTCCGCGATGGACTGCTTGCCGGGATCTGTGAGATCGCCGACCCAATCCGCGAGCGGCACGCTGAACGCCGTGACAACGGCGATGACGGCGATTCCGACAGCGGCTAGCACGATCGCTGACCTGTATTGCCACAGCTCACCGTTTCCCGGCGACCACGGCTTACTGGGCCGCAGGAGCGAAGGTGGTGTTAATGAGGTCTGATTTGTCATGTGTTCCTCTCTTTCTGAACCTGGCCAAGACCTTCTTCGCCACCCATTCTGCTATACCCCAGGGGGGTATCACTGTAGCGAGGATTACACACGCTCAGGGGAGTAGTCGCGGCAATCGTCGCCCACTCGCCGCCTACGACGAGCGACCCTCCTGCGGCTGAACCAGATCATCAATCCACGGCCAAGGGTTCCCGCCCGCTTTCCGTCCGCACCCCGTTCGTGGATAATCGGGAGCATCCCGACTGGAGGACTGCCGTGACGACGCGCGGAATGCTTACCCTGAAGGACCTGCGAGCGAAGACAGACGCCGGCGAGATCGACACCGTCATCGTCGCCTTCGCCGACCACTACGGCCGGCTGCACGGCAAGCGCTTCGACGCTTCCTTCTTCATCGACGACGCCGTTGCCAACGGCACCCACGCCTGCGACTACCTGCTGACCGTCGACATGGAGATGGAGCCGGTGGCCGGCTACAGCTACGCCAGCTGGGAGCAGGGCTTCGGCGACTTTCACCTGGTGCCCGACCTCGAAACGCTGCGCCTGGCGTCCTGGCTCGACCGAACGGCGCTGGTGCTCTGCGACGTCGAGGACGAGACGAAGCACGCCCCCGTAGCGGTCGCGCCTCGGTCGGTCCTGCGGCGACAGATCGAGCACGCCGCCGCGGCCGGGTTCACGGCAAAAGGCGCCTCGGAGCTCGAGTACTACATCTTCGACGACAGCTATCGCGAGGCGGCCAAGAAGAAGTACAGCGGCCTCGAACCCGCCGGCTGGTACCTCGAGGACTACCATCTGCTGCAAGGCTCGCGTGAGGAGCGCTACAACGGCCCGGTCAGGCGTCATCTTGCCGCCTCGGGCGTCCCCGTCGAGAACTCAAAGGGCGAGTGGGGCCGCGGCCAGCACGAGATGAACATCCGCTATTCGGAGCTGTTGACGATGGCCGACCGGCACAGCGTCATGAAGCTGGCGATGAAGGAGATCGCGGACGCGACCGGCGTCAGCGTGACGTTTATGGCGAAGCCGGTCACAGAGGAGGCCGGCTCCAGCTGCCACGTTCACGTCAGCCTCTGGCAGGACGGCGGCTCCGCGTTCAGCAACGAAGGCGGCGCGGACACTGACGCTTTCCGCTGGTTCCTCGGCGGCTGGATGGCGCACGTCGGCGACGTGATGGCCTTCTACGCGCCGACGATCAACTCGTACAAGCGCTACCAACCGGGGTCGTGGGCGCCCGTCGGCATCGCCTGGAGCGAGGACAACCGCACCGCCGGCTTTCGTGTCGTCGGCAGCGGCGCGTCGCGGCGGATCGAATGCCGCCTCCCGGGCGCCGACTGCAACCCATACCTCGTCTACGCTGCGGTCCTGGCGTCGGGCCTCGACGGCATCGCCAACAAGACCGAGCCGCCCGCCGAGTTCGTGGGCGACGTCTACCAGGCGCGGGACTTGCCTCGCGTGCCCGCAACGCTGCGGGAGGCGGCGACCGCTTTCGCCAAGAGCGACTTCGCGCGCGAGGCGTTCGGCGCGGAGGTTCATGAGCACTACTCGCACTTCTTCGACGTCGAAGCCACGCAGTACGACAACGCGGTCACCGACTGGGAGCGGTGGCGCTACTTCGAGAGGATCTAGCGATGCGATTGGAAGACAAAGTAGCGCTGATCACAGGCGCGGGCAGCGGAATCGGACGGGAGAGCGCGATCCTCTTCTCGCGTGAAGGCGCGGCCGTGGTCTGCGTCGACCTCAACGAGGACGCGGCGCGCGGCACCGAAGCCGAGATCAAGAGCAACGGCGGTCGCGCTATCGCCATCCGCGCCGACGTCGCGATCGGCGACGACTGCCGCGATATGGTGGAGGCGGCCGAGCGGGCGTTCGGCAAGCTCAACGTGCTCTTCAACAACGCCGGCATCATGCACGCCGACGACGACGACGCGCAGGAGACCACCGAGCACGTCTGGGATCTGACCATGGACATCAACGCCAAGGGCGTCTTCCTCGGCTGCAAGTACGGCATCCCGGCGCTGCGCCGCGCGGGTGGCGGCTCCATCATCAACACGGCGTCTCTGGTCGCGCTGATGGGCTCGGCGGCGGCACAGGTGGCGTACACGGCGTCGAAGGGCGCGGTCCTGGCGTTGACGCGCGAGCTGGCGATCGTCCACGCCAAAGAGAACATCCGCATCAACGCCCTCTGTCCAGGCCCGCTGAAGACGGCGCTCCTGATGAAGTTCCTGGACACGGAAGAGAAGCTGCAGCGCCGGCTCGTCCACATCCCGATCGGGCGCTTCGGCGAGGCGAAGGAGATCGCCCAGGCCGCGCTCTGGCTGGCCTCAGACGAATCATCGTTCATGACCGGTGCGGACTTCATAATCGACGGCGGCATCACAGCCGCCTACGTCACGCCGGAATGACCGACGTCCTCGGTCCGCTGATCGACGGCCTGCGGGCCGACGCCTCCAGCGACGGCGTCACCAGCGTGCGCAACCCGGCGACCGGCGAGGAGATCGCCCGCGTCGGCCGCTCGTCGGCCGAGGACGCCGATCGCGCCGTCCAGGCGGCGCACCGCACTTTTCAGGCGGGCGAGTGGCGCCGCGCCCCGGTGCGCGAACGTCGCGACGTGCTGCGCCGCATCGCCGACCTGGTGCGCCGCGACCTCGAAACGCTGGCGACGCTCGAATCGCAGAACGCCGGCAAGCCGATCGTGGCTGCCCGCGGCGAGATCGGCGTGGTGGCCGGTGCCTTCGACTACTACGCCGGCGCCGTGGACAAGTTCCACGGCCAGACGATCCCTTCGCAGGCCAACGGCACGCTGCTTACCTTCCGCGAGCCGATCGGCGTCTGCGCGGCGATCACGCCCTGGAACTTCCCGCTGGCGATCCTCAGCTGGAAGGTCGCGCCGGCGCTGGCCATGGGCAACAGCGTCGTCGTCAAGCCGGCGGAGCTGACGCCGCTGACAGCTCTCGCCCTGGGCGAGCTGGCGCTGGAGGCCGGCCTGCCGCCCGGCGTGCTGAACATCGTGCCGGGAAAAGGCTCCGAGGTCGGCGAGGCGCTGATCGACCACCCGCTCGTGCGCAAGATTTCGTTCACAGGATCGACCGAGGTGGGCAAGCACGTCATGAAGAGCGGCGCCGCCGGGATCAAGCGCGTGTCGTTGGAGCTCGGAGGCAAATCGGCCAGCGTCGTCTTCGCTGACGCAGGCCTTGAGTCGTGTGTCGAGTCGTCGATCTTCGCGGCCTACGACAACGCCGGGCAGGACTGCTGTTCCCGCAGCCGCATCCTCGTCGAGCGGCCGGTCTACGATGAGTTCGTGGAACGCTTCGCCGCCCGCGCTCAGACCCTGCGCGTCGGCGACACGGCTGACGAGACGACGGAGATCGGCCCGCTGATCTCGCCGGAGCACCGGGAGAAGGTCGAAGCGCACCTGGCAGCGGCGGAGAGCGAGGGCGCGACGCGCGTCTGCGGCGGCGAGCGACTGGAGTTACCCGGGAACTTCCTGTCCCCCGCCGTCTACACCGGTGCCGAACCCCAGATGCGCCTCATGCGCGAGGAGATCTTCGGGCCCGCGGTGGCGATCGTCCCGTTCGAGACCGAAGACGAGGCGATCCGGCTGGCCAACGATTCGATCTACGGGCTCTCCGGCTCGATCTGGACGCGGGACATCGGACGGGCGTTGCGGGTGGCCCGCCGCATCGAGACGGGCATGCTGTCGATCAACTCATCGTCGTCGGTTCACATCGAGGCACCGTTCGGAGGCGTTAAGCAGTCGGGGTTGGGCCGCGAGCAAGGCATGGCGGCGCTGGAACACTACACGGAGTACAAGTCGGTGTTCATCGCCGACGATTAGGAAGGACTGTCGATGAAAGACCTGTTTTCGGTGAAAGACAAGGTGGCGCTGGTAACCGGCGGCGGCCAGGGCATCGGCCTGATGATCGCCCAGGGGCTCGTCGAAGCCGGCGCGAAGACCTACATCTCCTCGCGCAAGACCGACGTGATCGAGAAGGAGGCGGCGGCGCTTTCCAAGTCGGGCACGTGCATCGCCATCCAGGCCGACCTCAGCACCGAAGAGGGATGCCTCGCCCTGGCGGAAGAGATCGGCAAGCGGGAGGAGCAGCTGCACATAGTCGTCAACAACGCCGGCAACAACTGGGGCGCCCCGTTCGAAGAGTACCCTGACGCCGCCTTCGACCGCTGCTACGCGCTCAACGTCAAAGGCGTCTTTCACCTCACCCGAGCGCTCGTGCCGATGCTGAGCAAGGCGGCGAGCGACGACGACCCGGCGCGCGTGATCAACATCGGCTCTATCGACGGCATCCAGGCGCCGTTCCTGGAGACGTACGCTTATTCCGCGACGAAGGCCGCAGTGCTTCACATGACGCGCGTGCTGGCCCGCAAGCTGGCTTCGAAGCGGATCACGGTGAACGCGATCGCGCCGGGGCCGTTCGAGAGCAAGATGATGCACGAGACGCTGGAGGCGTTCGGCGACCAGATCAAGTCCACGATCCCGCTGGGGCGTATCGGCCGGCCGGAAGACATGGCCGGCGCGACGATCTACCTGGCGTCGCGGGCCGGCGCGTACCTCACCGGCCTCACCATCCGCGTCGACGGCGGCAGTACGACGAGCCAGGCCTAGGAGTTCCGAGTGAGCCCGCCTCCGCCGCGCGCTTAGCGAAGGCGGCGGGTAAACTACATTCCGATGTCCGAAGGTCCCCGCAGGCCGCCGCCGTCGCACCGCATCCCTCCCCGCAGCCGCGGCGAGGTGGAGCACGAGGCCGAACGCTCTTACGTCTTCAGGCGGGTCGTGCTGCCCGCTCAGCGGTTCATCCACACGGAGGTCCTTGGCGGCGTTGTATTGCTCCTCGCCGCCGTCGTGGCGCTGGTCTGGGCGAACTTGCCGTCGCCGCTTGACGAGGCCTACTTCAATCTCTTCGCGACCGGACTCTCCATCGATGCCGGCATCTTTCACATCGAAGAGGACCTGCACGGCTGGATAAACGAAGGCCTGATGACGTTCTTCTTCTTCGTCGTCGGGCTCGAGATCAAGCGGGAGGTGACACGGGGCGAATTGGCCGGGTTCCAGAAGGCGATGCTGCCGGTAGCCGCGGCCCTGGGCGGGATGATCGTCCCCGCCCTGATCTACATCGCGCTGAACGCCGGTGGCGAAGGCGCAAGCGGATGGGGCATCCCAATGGCGACGGACATCGCCTTCGCACTAGGAGTCCTGGCGCTCGTCGGGCGAAGGATCCCTTCGCAGTTGCGCGTGTTCCTGCTTGCGCTGGCGATCGCGGACGACATCGGCGCCATCACCGTCATCGCCGTCTTTTACACCTCCGACCTCTCGGTCGAGGCGTTGTTGATCGCCGGCGGGCTGCTTGCGTTCATCTACGGCATGAGCCGCGCCGGAGTGCGAGATATCAGCGTCTACCTGCTATTCGGCGCGCTCGCCTGGGTGGCGATGTTCGAATCCGGCGTGTCTCCCACGATCGCCGGCGTCGCTCTGGGCCTTATGACGCCCGCCGATCCGTACTACAGCCCGTCAAAGTTCGAAGAATCGATGGAGGATCTCTTCGCGAAGTATCGCGAGGCCCACGCCAGGAATGACGAGCCGGCAGCGCAACACATCCTCGGCCAGATCGAAGCGCTCACGCAGGGCACAGAGTCCCCGCTAGAGCGCCTCCTGCGGCTCTTACTCCCCATCACGAGCTTCATCATCGTGCCGCTTTTCGCGCTTGCCAACGCAGGCGTCGTGATCACCGGCGACAGCGTCAGCAACGCCGTGTCGAGCGACATCTCGCAGGGCGTCGCCTTCGGCCTCTTGCTAGGGAAGCCGGTGGGCATCTTCCTGGCGACGTGGCTCGCCGTCCGCCTTGGCATCGCTTCCTTGCCGCGGTCCATGAACTGGTGGCACGTGCTCGGCGTCGGGCTGCTGGGCGGCGTCGGCTTCACCGTCTCGCTCTTCGTGAACGACCTGGCGTTCGATGAGCTAATCCTCGTCCGAGACGGCAAGATGGGCATCCTCGCCGGGTCTATCGTCGCCGCGATCATCGGCTACGTGATGCTCGTGCTCGTGACCCGCAAACCGGCCGGCTCTTCGGGCGAGGACGCACAGGCTATCGGCGCCGACCCCGGCTAGCCGATCTCGCGCACCGCCACCGGGCGCTCCTCGCGATACGACCGCCATGCGGCTTCGGCGAGCACCTGAGAGGTCCGCGCCTCCTTCGTCCCGACCGGCGACGCCGTGTCGCGCCACAGGCAATCGACGAACGCCCGCATCTCAGCGATGTAGGACTCACCGTAGCGCTCCGTGAAGAACGCCGTTCCGCCTCCGGCGCCATCGTCCGCCGCCGGTGGGTTGTCCGCGGTCACCAGGCCGGAAGTGCCGAAGACCTCGATGCGCTGGTCGTAGCCGGGGGCGATGCGGCTGTTGTCGATCGTGACCGAGACGCCGCTGGCAAGGCGCAAGAGCGTGATCGCCGTGTCGGGATCGTCGATCGCCGGCCCGCCCGCTTCCGCCATCACACCTCCAACCGCGTAGACGGTCTCGACCGGCGACTGCATGATGACGCCGGCGAAGTCGAGTTCGTGGATCGTCGTGCTGAAGAAGAGGTCACCAGGAGGGTTCGGCGTGTCCGCGAGCGCTGCCACCGGATCGCGCGCGATGAAGTGCGCGGCGAGCAGGCGACCGGCCTCACCGGCGTGCACGGCGTCACGCAGGCGGAGGAAGCGCGGATCGTAGCGGCGGTTGAGCCCGATGAAGAACTTCACGCCGGCTGTCTCGACAGCGGCAAGCGCGACGTCGGCCTGATCGAGCGTCCGCTCCAGCGGCTTCTCGCAGAAGACGTGCTTTCCCGCCGCGGCCGCCTCCTCGATGATCCCCGCATGCGTCTGGGGAGGCGTAGAGATGATGACTGCGGTAAGGCCCGGGTGCGCTAACAGCTCGGTGTCGCTCGCGTAGGCATCGTCGGCCTCGTTGTCCGCGGCGCAGGCCTCCGCCTTCTCGCGGTCGCCGTCAGCGACGGCGGCGAGACGGGCGCCCGGGACGCGGCGTGCGAGGTTCGCGGCGTGGACCTTTCCGATCGGCCCGGCGCCGATGACACCGATTCTAAGGTCAGCCATCAGAGACCCAGGCTCGCCAGGTACTCGCGGTCGGCGCGGGCGCTCTCTTCGGGACGGCCGTCGCCCGGCGGCAACTCATCTTCGACCACGACCCAGCCGTCGTAGCCGGACGAACGCATCGCCGCTAGGAGCGCCGGAAAGTTGATGTCGCCGGTGCCGGGCCGGTGGAAAACGCGCTTCGCCAGGCCTTCGAAGTAGTCCCATCCTTGCGACCGCATCTCCTCCGCAACGGCGGCGTGGTACTCCTTGAAGTGGACGTGCCGAATGCGCTCTCCGTATTGGCGGAAGGCCTCGAGCACGTCACCGCCGCCCAACGCCCAATGGCCCGTGTCGAAGCAGAGACCGAGGTCGCCGGCTTCCGTCAGCTCCATCAGCCGGGCCGTCTCAGCCGGTGTCTCGACATAGCCGGCGCAGTGATGGTGGAACACGGTGCGCAGGCCGGTCTCGTCCCGCACAGCACGGGCGATCGCCGCTGCGCCCTCGCCGAAAGCGATCCACTGTTCGTTCGAGAGCCCGTGTTCGAGGCCGATCCGGCCGGCGTTCTGCACCCGCACGGGATCCGAGCCGTTAGCATCGGCGAGGATCACGAACGGGGATGGCGCGCCATCGGACGCCACCGCCGCGAGGAGCCGGGCGGTGCGCAGCGCCTCCGCGAGCCCCGTCGCGTGCCCAGCGCGATCCGCCAGCGGGACTGGTACGAGCGCACCGATCATCGACAGGTCGCGCGCCGAGAGTTCGTCACGCAGCTGCGGCGCGTCGGTCGGCAGGTAGCCCCAATCGCCCAGTTCGGTGCCGGTATAGCCAGCGGCGGCGATCTCGTCGAGCACCCGAGCGAACGGCGGATAGAGCGCGGCGTCGTAGCCGCCCATCACGCCCCAGGAGCACGGCGCATTGCCAACGCGAATAGTCTCCATGAGCGCAATGTTACCGCGCGTTATTGTGTGCCCGGCCGCGTGGCGGGCCGCTATCTGCCAATGGGGTCACGCACCACCATTCGGCTTGCGCGGAAGGAGGGCCTTGATCCCCAACACCACGCCGTATGCCATGCCCCCAAGGAATAAGAGCACGAATCCGGACATGAGGAAGAACTGTACCGGGTGACCGGTCCACTCTTCCTTCCGGTTGTCCCACCAACCCTGATTCGGAAGCCTCTCCGTGGTCTCAACTTGTCCAATAACGGACGGGTTGGCAAGTATGTGATAGGAGCCAGAATATTCGTACGTCTCCGCCAGCACGAGTTCGCCGACCGCTGTGTATACCTGCACACACTGCCCATCGAACAGCCACGACACTACGTCGTCGTATTCTAGAATCCCATCAGCAGGAACTTGTTCCTCAACACTCAGGTCGCCCTTGTACGAAGGAGGCTGACTGCACGGTTCGTCCGACACGCGAGTGAATAGCGTCTGACCCGACCCGTTGATCACAGTGTAATTGACGGAGCCATCGCACGCCGCCAGGAGTATCAAGGCCACGGCCAGGGCTGCTAGTGGCAACAAGCGTCTCATGTATCTGATACGAATCTCGGCGTGGGACTGGGGTTACACAGGGCCAGCCTTCAGCACTTTGCCAATCGCCGTCACGTAATCGTCCAGGTCGGCCGTCTGGACAGTCGGGTGGACGAGCAGCGCGAACAGCTCACCGGACAGGCGCTCGGTGACCGGGCAGGGATCGCCCGCGAAGCCGGCGTCGCGGAAGACGGGCTGCTGCGGCAGCGGCGTCGGATAGCGGCGCGAGATCGGCAACCCCTCAGCAGCGACAGCGGCGACGAAGCGGCTGATATCGATGCCAGCGTCGGGGCGCAGCCGGCAGACGTACTTGTACGCGCTGGGCACGGCGTAGTCGGCGACGAAGGGCGGATCGATCGGCCCCAGCTCGCCCAGCCGCTCTGAGAGATAGGCAGCGTTGCGGCGGCGCGCCTCCAGGTACTCCTCCAGCCGGCGGAACTGAACAAGCCCCGTCGCCGCCTGCATCGAGGTCATCCGAAAGTTGTAGCCCAGCTCCAGGTGGTAGTACGCGCGCTGGCCCTCGACCGGGCCCTCGCCGTGATGGCGCAGGCGGCGCATGCGCTCCACGAGCGCCTCGTCGTCGCTGATCACGGCGCCGCCTTCGCCGCCGGTCGTGATGATCTTGTCCTCCCAGAAGCTGAAGCAGCCAACGACGCCGATCGTGCCGACCTTGCGCCCCTTGTAAAGCGCGCCAGGGGCCTGCGCGGCGTCCTCGACGACGGCGACGCCACGCGCTCCCGCGATTTCCAGGAGCGCGTCCATGTCAGCCGGGTGACCGTTCAGGTGCACGACGACGATCGCCTTGGTGCGTTCTGTCACCCGCTCGGCGACGCTCTCGGCTGAGAGGCAGAACGTCTCCTCGTCGACATCGGCGAAGACCGGCGTCGCGCCCTGGTGCAGGATGGGCGTCGCCGAAGCGATGAAAGTGTGCGCCGGCACGATCACTTCGTCTCCAGGCCCGACACCGAGCGCCGCCAGGGCGATGTGGATCGCCGTCGTCCCAGAGCTAGTCGCAACGCATTCTCCGGCGCGGTGCCACTGCCCGAACGCCACCTCGAAGTCACGCACGAAGCTGCCGGTAAGCTGTGTCAGCTGGCCGGAGCGCAGCGCCTCGGACGCAGCCATGGCGTCCTCAGGGCCGAGAACTGGCCAGGGCGGGAACGGCTCGCTGCGGGTCTTCGGCCCACCGTCGATGGCAAGATCGGACGCGCTCACGGCGATGAGTATAGAGGATGGGGCGCGGCAGGAGACAGGATCTGGGACGCCTGGGACAGTCGTCGGACATCGCCTCCGCGGTGGCTTTCTTGACTTCGGCCCACGCCGAATGGATCACCGAGTAAGTGCTGAGCGTCAGAGGCGCGTATTCAATGGCCAGTTAGCGGCTATCTCTTCACCAATCCTCAACTTTTCCTCGCGTATTCCCCAATCCTGATGCAACGCACCCATCGAGAGGGCGTCTGAGATTATGTAGAGACGCCTTAACTCCGTCTACACGTGGCAGGTCACAGGCGAACCATTATGGATGTAAAACGGACAGCGAAGACCAACAGGATATTTGAAGCCTTCTTCTGGCTGGCGGCTACGGTGACCATCGGCGGTCTCGTCTTCATCGACGGCGAGGTGCCGAGCGCGTTCACCACCGCGTTCTTCCTGCCGATATGCTTCACCGCCTACCGTTATCCGCTCGCGTTCAGCGTGCTGCTGGCAGCGATCGCTGCGGTCTTCAGCAGCCCCGCGATGACCGCAGTCGGAGTGAGCATGAACGATTCGATCATGCCCGTGCTCTGGCTCGGCTGGCCCGCCGTCTACCTCTTCCTGGCAGTGAGCCTCAACCAATGGGCTAGCATCCAGGAGCAACGATCGCATCTTGCCGAGAGCGAGCGCGAGCTGAACGAGATGAGCCAGCACAACCAGCGCCGCGAGCGCGAACTGGCAGCGCTTTCCAGCATCCACACGGCCATCATGTCCGGTGGCGACGAGCGGATGGTCGTCGAAGAGGTCACCCGCCGCGTGGCCGAGACCTGCGACGCCAAGATCTGCACGATCATCGTGCCAGTGGGCACCGAGAGCCAGCGCCCGTTCCTTCCCTTTGGCTTCAGCGACGACGCCTTCCGTCAGGTGTTCCCAAACGGCGCGCCGTACGGCGAAGGTGTTGAGGGCTGGACGATCCTCCACCACAAGCCAACCCAGGCAAAGAACGTCTTTGAGGATCCACGCTACAACAGACTTCGCGAATTCGCCGCGCAGGTCGGCTTCGTCACCGCAGCAGCCGCGCCCGTGGAACTGGAGGACGGCGTCTATGGTGCGCTTCTCGTCGGCTTCCCGGACGAGCGTGAGCTAACAGCAGAGGACACTGCGCGCCTGGAACGCCTGGCGCGCCAGGCAGAGATCGCCATCCGCAGTGTGCGCCAACGCGAATCGCTCTCGCGGTTCGCTCTCGAAACGGCGATGGGACTGACGGAGGCGATTGAGAGCCGTGATCCGTACACCGGTGGCCACTGCCGTCGCCTGGCAGACTACTCATCCATCGTGGCCAAAGAGCTGGGGATGTCGAGCCACGAGATCGAAGTCGTGCGCCTGGGCGCCGCCCTGCACGACATGGGCAAGATCGTCGTGCCGGACTCGATCCTGAAGAAGCCCGGCGCCCTGACGCCCGAAGAATATGCGATCGTCAAGCAGCACTGCTACTCCGGCGGCCAGATCTGCAAGCGGGTCGGCTTCCTGGCGAGCGCTTACCCGATCGTCTACCACCACCACGAGCGCTGGGACGGCCGCGGTTACCCGGACGGCATCAAGGGCGAACGAGTACCACTCGGCGCCCGCATCGTAGCCGTGATGGACGCCTACGACGCAATGACGACCGACCGCCCGTACCGCCAGGCGGTGAGCCACGAGGAGGCGCAGTCGATCCTGCGCGACGGCGGCGGCAGCCAATGGGATCCGACGATCGTCACCCTCTTCCTCGAGATGCTAACCGCGCGCCCGAACCTGGCGATCGAAGAAGCCGTGGTCGGTCAAGACGGTCTCATCCTTCCGGACCACGCCCAACACCCTGCGCCCGAGATCCTGAGCTAGCGCACTCAGTCGAAGAGTTTGAGCTGCTCCTTGCGCTCTTCCTCCAGGTTGGTGCACGAGATCCCGATCAACCGAAACTTGTCACCGCTCCGCACCACGTTGTCCAGCAGCACCGTCGCTTCCCCATGGATCTCGTCCGTGCCATCCGTGGGCTCGCCGCGAGTTGTTTGGCGAGTGATCGTGTTGAAGTTCGAGTAGCGGAGCTTTAGGGCGATCGTCTTCGCGCGGGCGCCGTGCCTGCGCAGCCGCTCGCCGACCTCTTCGGCGATCCGGCGCAACTGGTTCCGCAGCTCGTCACCGTCGGGCAGGTCGCGCGGGAACGTCGTCTCGGCCCCGACCGACTTGCGCTCCGAATCGGTGACGACAGGCCGATCATCGCGCCCACAAGCCATCTCGTAAACCTCGGGACCGCGCGATCCGAGAATCGCCCCCAGGCGATCGGAGCTGGACGCCGCCAGGTCGCCGATCCTGGCGAAGCCAGCCTCCGCCAGCACGGCTTCCGACTTTGGGCCGATACCCCACAACGCACGCACCGGCAGAGGCGCCAGAAACTCCGCCTCCCGCCCGGCCGGGACGATGATGAGACCGTCCGGCTTGCCGCTTTCGGAGGCGATCTTGGCGACCGTCTTGTTGGTACCCAGCCCGACCGACAGGATGAGACCGGTGCGCTTCTTGACCTCGGCCCTCAGGAACTCGGCCAGCGGCCGGCGCCCGCCGTGAAACTTCGCGCGGCCGCTGACGTCTAGAAACGCCTCGTCCAGCGACAGCGGCTCAACCAGCGGCGTGACCGAGCGAAAGATCGCCATCACCTGCTTCGACATCTCGCCGTAGCGCTCGAATCGCGGCGAGATGCGAACGGCGTCCGGGCAAAGCCGCAGCGCCCGGCTCATCGGCATCGCCGACCGCACGCCGTAAGCGCGCGACTCATAAGAAGCTGCGGCAACTACGCCGCGGCTCTCGGCCGAGCCGCCGACGACCACTGGCCTGCCGCGCAGCTCGGGATTATCCAGCTGCTCGACGGAGGCGTAGAAGGCATCGAGATCCGCGTGAACGATCGTGCGCGCCATCGCCACTATGATATGGCGTTCCGCGTCCCCGCCTACAGAAAACGTGTCACACACGAGTGCTAAGATCGATTCAGATGGTTGAACAGAAGACGCGCCGTCGCCGGCCCTACACCTCAGGCGACAAGGCGCTCGACGAGAAGATCGTGCAGCTCGTCGCCGAATCCGGCGCCGGTGCCAACGCCGACCTCATCCAGGAGATGATGATGACAGCGCTGCGCCTGGTCCGTGACGACGCCGGGCGCGGAGAGCAGAAGCTGGTGAACGCAGCACTCAAGGAGTTCGCTTACTCGTTCCGCGTGTTCAAGAAGTGGCAGGACCAGCTCAAGGTCTCCATCTTCGGCTCCGCGCGGACAAAGCCGGGCGAGCCAGTCTACGAGTACACGCGCCGCTTCGCGGAGGCGATAGTCAAGCAGAACTGGATGGTGATCACCGGCGCCGGTCCCGGCATCATGGCGGCGGGACACGAAGGCGCGGGCGCTGAGAAGAGCTTCGGAGCGTCGATCCGGCTGCCGCTCGAGTCAGAGCCGAACATCTTCATCCAGGGCGATGCGAAGCTGATCAACTACAAATACTTCTTCACGCGCAAGGTCACGTTCATCAAGGAGTCGGACGCCTTTGCCCTTCTGCCGGGCGGCTTCGGGACGATGGACGAAACGTATGAACTTCTGACGCTCATGCAGACAGGCAAGAGCGACGTTCACCCGGTCGTTCTGCTGGAAGAGAAAGGCAGCACATTCTGGAGCGACTGGCTGCGTTTCACCGAAGAGCAGCTGCTGGGCCGCGGCCTGATCTCTCGCGACGACCTGCATCTGCTCTACCACGCGACGAGCATCAAATCTGCGGTGAGAGAGATCACCCATTTCTACGCCAACTACCGGTCACAGCGCTACGCCGACGGTGTGCTCATGCTGCGCATCAAGCGCCTCCCTCCAAAGGACAAGATCGCCGAGCTGGGACACGCATTCAAGGACATCCTGGGGCGTCGCGGCATCCGCGCGTCGGAGCCTTCGAAGGTCGAGATCGACGACGAGGACGAGCTGGATTGCGAGCGCCTGGCTGTGCACTTCAACCAGTCCAGCGTCGGGCGGCTGCGCAAGCTGATTGACGAGCTGAACCGCTACTAAGGCAGGCGCTTTCGCCCGTTTGGCGGCCCGCTCATACGCGCTTTTGAGGCTCGAAAGCGCTCAAAACCTGCGCAAAGGTACGTCACTCGTGCGAAAAGGCCATCCGCTACGTGTTGACTTACGTTACGGGAACGCTATAGTTGGCGCATCGGACAGACCCATACGCACCCCGCCAGGGGCAAGGAGGAGCAATGGAAGGCTATTGTCTCAAGTGCCGGACCAAGCGAGAGATCAAGGACCAAGTATCGGTCACGCTAAAGAACGGTCGCCCGGCGGTACAGGGCACATGCCCCGTCTGCGGCACCAAGATCACCCGCATCGGTAAAGCCACCTGACCAACCAGTGAATCGAGAGCCCCGCCACCCGGCGGGGCTCATTCTTTTCCCGGATGCTTGATCGCCTCGATCGCATGCTGGTCGCGGTGCGTGACCGCGCCGCCGCCGCCGATACCTTCAGCGCCGTTCTCGGCGCCGAGAAGGTCGGCGACGACTCCATCGCGCTCTACGCCGCGAGCCGTACCACCATGCGTGCCGGCGACAGCGAGTTCGACCTGCTTGAGCCATCGGGCGATGGGCCGGTCGCCGAACTGCTGGAGTCCCGTGGTGAGGGCATCTTCGGGGGCGGCTTCTCGACACCGAATCTCGACGAACTGACCAGCAACCTCGAGGACAGCGGCGTTGCCTTCGCCCGTGAAGGCAACTCACTTTACATCGAGCCGGATCAGACACACGGCATGCGCGTTGCCATCCGCCAGAGCGCGCCGCGTGAACCGGCTGGCCTCATCTCCTTCGTCTACGAAGTGACGAACGTCGTCGACGACCACAAGGCCGCTACGGACTTCTACACCCGAGCCTTCGGGCTGGACCAGTCCCGCTTCTCACCGATCGACAGCGACATGTGGGGCTACGTCGGCACGCTCACGCTTTTCAACCCGCCCGAACGCCTCGACCGCATCGAGATCACGCAGACGACCGACTCGACGCGCGCCATGGGGCGGTTCTACGAGCGTCGCGGCCAGTCGATCTACATGTGCTTCGTCGAAACGCCGGACGCCGGTGCGATCAAGGAACGGCTGGACGCCCGCGAAGGTCGTTACCAACAGCTGGCGAACGATCCTGCGGCCGGCCTCTACATCCACCCGTCGGCGCTGCACGGAATCCTCATGGGTGTCAGCGGCACGAGCGTGGCGTGGCGCTGGTCGGGCCACCCAGAGCTGGCGCCGAAGAGCGCCGCCGGCTCATCCTAGCGCCGGGCGGCAACCCTAGGCCTTGGCGGCCGGTAGTTCGACGGTCACCGTTGTTCCCTCGCCGGCCGTGCTCTCGAGGCGAATCGATCCGCCGTGCTCCTCAGCGATCCAGCGCGCGATCGCCAGGCCCAACCCCGTGCCGCCCATCTCGCGGGAGCGCGCCTTGTCGACACGATAGAAACGATCGAAGACGTGCGGCAAGTCGGCAGCCGGGATGCCGTGTCCGTTGTCGGCAACCGCAAGGCGAGCAGCCGCGCCATCGGCTGTCAGCCGCACTTTGACGCTTCCGCCCTCAGCGCTGTACTTGAACGCGTTGTCGAGCAGGATCAGCAGCACCTCGCGCAGGCGCTGCCCATCGCCGAGCACGTGCAGGCCGCTCTCGCCCTCGTAGACCAGCGTGATCGCCTTCTCGCGCGCCAGCACCTGCGCCTCGCGCACGACGTCCCCAGCGAGGTGCGAAAGGTCGACGTCCTCGCTCGCGAACGGGGCCTCGCTAACGTCGGCGCGTGCCAGCGTGAGCATCTGGCCGATGAGGTAGTTCAGGTGATCGGCCTCTTTGATGATGTCGTCCACCGATTCGGCGCTCTCGCCCGCTCCCTCGCGCTTCATAATCTCTGCGTTGGCCCGGATCAGCGCCAGCGGGGTGCGCAGCTCGTGCGAGGCGTCGGCGACGAAGGTCCGCTGGGCGTCCATCGCTTGTCGGATCGGCCGCAGCGCGCGACCGGAGAGGATGAAGCCGCTGCCGCTGGCCAGCACCAGGCCGAAGACTCCGCCGCCGACCAGGACGATGATCAGCCGGTTCAGCGCCTGCTGTTCGGGCTCAATGCTGCGCCCTACCGTGATGAAGGAAGTCGGACCCAGCCGCTCCACGCGCAAGCGAATGTCCTCGCCGTCCGACGTACTGGTGTCGATGGTGGCCGAACCCTCGCCGACATCCGCCTCGAGTTCCTCGAACGATGGGATCGCGATCTCCTCGATGTTCGCTGTGCCGACCGGCTCGTCCTCCCCTTCCACGACGATGGCAGCCGAATAACCCCCGGCAGAGAGCAAACTCGCGGCCAGCCGGAACTGATCGCGCTGAATGCGGGGGCCCGGCGGCCGAGAAACATCCCGGATGAGCGTGCTCAGAAGGACCGCGTTTCGCGTTCGCAGGTCATCGTCTACTTGATCGTATAGCGACGCCCGAGTGACGCCGTACACAGCGCCCCCGATGAGCACCAGGATCACCGCAAAAGCGCCGGCAAACCAGAGCGCCAGGCGCCAGCGAGCCGCGCTAAACATGCTTAGTCACCCAGGGCGTAGCCGACGCCGCGGACCGTACGGATCAGTTTATGCTCGTGGCCCTTGTCGATCTTGCGGCGAAGGTAGGCCACGTAGACATCAACGAGGTTGGAGTCGGTCGCGAAGTCGTAGCCCCAGAGATGGTCCAGTATCTGCGTCCGGGTGACGACGCGGCCCTGGTTGCGCATGAGGAATTCGAGCAGCGAGAACTCCTTCGGGCTGAGGTCGATCGGCTTCCCGTCGCGCTCGGCACGACGGCGGCGCACGTCAAGGCTCAGATCGTCGACCTTCATCTCCAGAGGGTCGCTCGTCTGGACGCGGCGACGAGAGAGGGCGCGCAGGCGGGCCAGCAGCTCCTGGAAAGCGAACGGCTTCGGCAGATAGTCGTCGGCGCCGGCGTCGAGGCCACGGACACGGTCGTCCACGCCGTCGAGCGCGGTGAGGAGCAGGACAGGTGTATCGATCTTCTTGCGACGGAGCGACTTACAGACCTCGATGCCGTCTTTTTCCGGGAGCATGATGTCGAGCACGATCACGTCGTGGGTGCCCTCAAGGCCCATCGCCAGACCCTCCTCGCCGTCGAAGGCGGAATCCACGGTGTGGCCCTCCTCCACAAGCACGCGGCGCACGAGCTGCGAAAGTCGGCGTTCATCTTCTACAAGTAGTACGTACATGGTTCGCCCGGATGGTAGCCCTTCGACATTAAAGGAACGTTAAGGGCGTTCCGACAGCTTACGGTTGGGCGGACGCGGTTGAGGACCAAAGCTGCCAAACGAATATGCCTGGCGCCACAGTCGTCGCGACCGGCGCGGGCCTCTTCGTGCGAGCTAGTGCTTCTGAGGCCTGTGAACTGGCCGTGGCGCCGACTGGTTGGCCCAGCTGGCCTTTTGATTGCGCATGGCGTCCTTGCGCTTCCAGGCCGGGATTTCTTGACTCTTTGCCTTCTTCTTCTTCTTCGGCTGCTTCTTGTCGGCCATAATCTGATTCTACCTTATGGCTCATCCACCTGAAGGACGCTGGCGCCACGATCAAGCGCAACGCCCCACACCGACGCGGCGCCGCATTAAGAAACTCTAACTTCCCTCTCATAGTCGGTTCATGGCCAGACGCGAGGATTGCTCCAGAACCAAAAGGCGATTCCCAGAAAGGAGCGAACCAAATGAAGAGGATCTTGATCTTAGGAGGGGTGCTGGCAGCGCTGGCCATCGGCATCGTCGCCGTCGCCGGTGCCGGTGCCCAGGAGGACACGTCGGAAGACAGCCGCGCCGACCACTACCTCGAACTGCTGGCGGACAACCTCGGCGTCACCGTTGAGGAGCTCGAAGGGGCCCTGACGCAGAGCCACCTCGACCTGATCGCCGAGAAGGTCGCTGACGGCACAATCACGGAGGAAGAGGCCGCGGAGATCATCGAGCGGATCGAGAGCGGCGAAGGACGCCTGTTCCCGCCGTTCGGTGGGCGCGGAGGTGGCCACGGCAACATGCAGCGGCTTCACGGCCTGGTCGTCGAGAATTCCGCTGAGGTCCTCGGCCTGGAGGTCGACGCTCTGAAGGATGAGCTACACGCCGGCAACAGCCTCGCCGACGTTGCGG
>JADFQV010000028.1 GCA_022561635.1 Chloroflexota bacterium
CAAGACGAAGCCGTTGGAGTCGAACGTCGCGATATCGACGTCCGTCAGGACAACGTTTTCGCTGACGGCCAGGGTGCCGACAGCTGCCAGCGAGATGGTGGCGACGATGGCGCCGGTGTAGGACTCGAAGAGGTCGGCGCCCATGCCGGCGACGTCGCCGACGTTGTCGCCCACGTTGTCGGCGATCGTGGCCGGGTTGCGCGGGTCGTCCTCCTCGATGCCGGCCTCGAGCTTGCCGACGATGTCTGCGCCGACGTCGGCCGCCTTGGTGAAGATGCCGCCGCCGACGCGGGCAAAGAGGGCGATCGAGGACGCGCCGAAGGCGAAGCCGGTGAGCGGCCGCACGTCCTCGAAGAGGAGGTAGAGAGTCGTCAGGCAGATGAGGCTGAGGCCGGTGGCTGTGACGCCCATGACAGCGCCGGAGGAGAAGGCGACGCGCAGCGCCGGGTTCAGCCCCTCGCGGGCGCTGGCCGCTGTGCGGACGTTGGCGCGCACGGCGATCATCATGCCGATGTAGCCGGCGGTGGCCGAGGCGATGGCGCCGATGAGGTAGGCGATGGCGGTGCGTGGCAGTCCCGTCAGCTCGCCCTTTTCGGACGGGAACTTGTCCAGGATGTCGGCGTCGACAAGAAGGGCGAGAGTGATCGTCACGATCGTGACGAAGACGGAGATGTACAGGTACTCGCGGTAGAGGAAGGCGGAGGCGCCTTCCTGGATCGCCGCGGCGATGGAGCGCATCGCGTCGGTGCCCGTGTCGTGCGCCATGACTACGCGCGCCAAATAGACGGCGAACAGCAGCGCGCAGATACTGGCGACGATGGCGATGATGATTACGGTCATTGGTTCGCGTTCCCCTTACTCAGGTGCGGGATTAGTGAAGCCGCGGACGTGCGCGGCTAGTGGTGAATTTCACGAGGTTTACGTCGCCGAAGTCTAGCAGAGGGCATATTGGCGAGCAAGGAGCGGCGGGCGAGCCGCTCACCTGGGGAAGCGAGAGAAGTCCGGCTCGCGGCGCTCGAGGAAGGCGCTTTTTCCCTCGTCCGCCTCGCCGGACTGGTAGAAGTCCGGAGCGATCTGACCGACCCAGTCGCGGTCTGGCTGCCGAAGCGGCTGGAACACCTCGCGGAAGGACGCCTTGAGGATCTTCAGGCAGGCCGGGCTCTTCTGGAGGAGCTCGGTGCACCAGCGGTCGACTTCGTCGTCGAGGCTGTCGTGCGGGACGACGGTGTTCACGAGCCCCATCTCCAGCGCCTCCTGCGCCGAGTAGCGGCGGCAGAGCATCCAGATCTCCTTCGCCTTCTTGGCGCCCACGACGTGCACGAGGTAAGAGACCCAGTGACCCGACGCCGGGCTGCCGACGCGCGGGCCGACCTGCGAGAAGACTGCTCGATCGGAGGCGATCGTGAAGTCGCAGAAGTAGGCGAGGTGGTTGCCGCCGCCGATCGCGTAGCCGTTGACGCGAGCGATGACGGGCTTGAGGAAGTCTTCGATGCCGGCGTGCGGGTCCATCGGCACTTGTTTGCCTTCGCGCTGCACCTCCTGCAGCCAGCGTACGTCGCCGCCGGCGCAGAACGCCTTGTCGCCGGCGCCGGTGATGACCACGACGCCCACCTCCGGGTCGGCGTTGGCGTCGTCCATCGCCGCGCGCATCTCGTCCAGCGTTTCGCCGGTGAACGAGTTCATGGCGTCGGGCCGGTTGATCGTGAGCCAGGCCGCGCCGCGGACGCGGTGGTGCTTCTCGTAGAGGATGTCGCTGTAGTCGGCCATGGGGTGGTCCTAATCGCCGGCGGGTTCGATGACGAGGAGCGTGTCGCCCTCGGAGACGCGGGCGCCGGCGCTGACGTCGATCTCTTTGATGGTGCCGCTGACTGGCGCGGTGATCTCGTTCTCCATCTTCATCGCCTCGATGACGAGCAGCACGTCGCCTTCGCTCACTTCATCGCCGGTCTTGACGTCGATGCGCACGATGCGGCCGGTCATCTGGGAGACGACGGCCCCGGTGGCGGCCGCGGACGACTTGCGGGCGGCCTTCGGGCGTGGGGCGGCGGCTGTGGCGGCGCCGGACGCTTCCACAGCGTACGTCTTGGCGTCGACGAGCAGGTCGATCACGCCGTCTTCGGGCAGCGGATCCGGGAGCTGGACAGCGAAGGGCTTTTCGTTGACATAAACCGTGAGCGTCTTCTCGTGCCTGACGATCCGGATGTTGAACGACTCGCCGTCAACAGTCACGGTCTCGGCCGTCGGCTGAGCGTCGAACTCCTGGTCGCCGATCTTGATCTTCATCCTCAGCCCCTCAGCGCTCTCTGGCGGCCGGCCGTCTTCCACGGGTCGTGTGAGTGTCCGTCGGTGGCCGCCCCGGCTGCGGGGGCGGCGCGCGCCCGGTCGTGCGCGAGCGCGGCAGCGATGGCGGCGGCGATCTCGTTTTCGATGCCGCCACCGGCGTTGCGCCACTCCAGGAACTCCTGCGCCACCTGCGGGAAGAGGACGTAAGAAAGCAGGTCTTCGTCCGACTTCACGAAATCGCCGGTCTCCTTGCGCGCGGCCTTCAGCTCCGGGTCGATATGGTCGGCCGGGCGGTCCGTGATCGGCTCTTCGTTGGGGGCGATCTTCTTGCGAATCTTGGCGCTGATCGGTGCGGGCGTCTGGCCGTACTGGCCGAGCACGAGCCCGCGGGTCTCCTTCGTCACCTGTTTGTAGCGCTCGCCGAAGAGCGTGTTCATCACGGCCTGCGTGCCGACGATCTGGCTCGTGGGCGTGACGAGCGGCGGGTAGCCGGTGTCGGCGCGCACGGCCGGGATCTCGTCGAGCACAGCGCGCAGCTTGTCGGCGGCGCCCTGCTCGCGGAGTTGTGAGACGAGGTTCGAGATCATGCCGCCGGGCACCTGGTGGAGGAGCACGCCGGCGTCGAGCTTGACGTTGCCCTCGAACGCCGCGTACTTCTTGCGCACCTCGCCGAAGTAGTCCGCGAGGTGCGTCAGCTGCTCCAGGTCCAGCTTAGTGTCCTTGTCTGTGCCCTCGAACGTGGCAACGAGCGACTCCGTCGGCGGCTGCGAGGTGCCTTGCGAGAGCGTCGAAAGCGCGCAGTCCATGGCGTCGAGGCCGGCCTCGGCTGCCTTGAGGTACGACATCTCGGCCATGCCGCTGGTGCAGTGGCAGTGCATCTGGAGGGGGATCTTCACGACTTTCTTGATCGCCTTGACGATCTCGAAGGCGTCGTATGGATGGAGGAGGCCGGCCATGTCCTTGATGCAGATCGAGTCGCAGCCCATCTCTTCCAGCTGCTTGGCCTGGTCGGCGAACATCTGGGTCGTGTGCACCGGGCTGATCGTGTAGCAGACGGTGCCCTGGGCGTGGCCGCCGGCCTTCTTCACGGCCTTGATCGCCGTCTCCAGGTTGCGCAGGTCGTTGAGCGCGTCGAAGATGCGGAAGATGTCCATGCCGTTCTTGACGGCGAGCTGGCAGAACTTTGTGACGACGTCGTCGGCGTAGTGCCGGTAGCCGACGACGTTCTGGCCGCGCAGGAGCATCTGCAGCGGCGTTTTCTTGAAGCGCTTCTTCAGCTCGCGCAGGCGATCCCAGGGGTCTTCGCGCAGGAAGCGCAGCGCCGTGTCGAACGTGGCGCCGCCCCAGACCTCCACGCTGTGGAAGCCGGCCTCGTCCATCTCTTCGGCGATCGGCAGCATGTCCTCGGTGCGCATCCGCGTGGCCAGGAGCGACTGATGCCCGTCGCGCATTGTGGTGTCGGTGATCTTCATGCCCATGCTTCTGTGCCTTCCGTTGGCTCGTCGTCTTCGTCGTAATCGTACGCTTCTTCGTCCGTAGGCTCAGGCGCGCGCGAGATCGCCCACAGGGAGCTGCCGTCGAACGCGGCGATCGCTCCGACGGCGATCAGTGCGTAGAGCGCCACTTGAACCGTGCCTTCTGTGACCACTGGGTGGCTCGTCCATATGATTGCGTTCCAGTCGGCGATGGCGTTGTAGCCGGCGATGGTGACGATGGCCAGCCCTGCCAGCGCTGCGGCGCCGCCACCGAGCATAGGCCTTCCCCCGAGGCGGGCGATGCCGGCGGAGGCGATGATAAGGAGCCCGAGCGCGGCGGTGAAGTAGCCATCGCCGATCGCTGCATCGCAGCTGCACCAGCCGACCTCGTGAGGTGCTTCCGTCTCCGCGTGATCTTCGATGTCGCGCGAGCGGCTGATGTCGAGGCCGGAGAAGCTCTCGCTGACGATCGGGATGGGTGGGACGATCGTGCCGTCAAAGTCGCGGGCCTCGAACGTGAGCCAGGGCAGGAGCGAGAGGACGAAAACGGCGAGGCCGCAGATGGCGATGCCGGCGATGAAGGCCGAGCGGACCGCTTCCACGCTCCCCCTCACCTAGAGCGGGATGTTCCCGTGCTTCTTGCGGGGGTTGGTTGCGACCTTGTTCTGGAGCATCTCCAGCGCCTTGATCACCTTGATCCGCGTGTCCTGCGGCTCGATAACGTCGTCGATAAAGCCGCGGGCGGCGGCGATGTAGGGGTTCGCCAGGTTGTGGCGGTATTCCTCGATCAGCTCCGCGCGCTTGGCCTCCGGGTCGCTCGCCGCTTCGATTTCGCGGCGGAAGACGATGTTGGCGGCGGCGTCGGGGCCGGTGACGGCGATCTCGGCGCCCGGCCAGGCGTAGTTGAGGTCGGCGCGCAGGTGCTTGGAGCCCATCACGAGGTAGGCGCCGCCGTAGTCCTTGCGCAGGATGACGGTGATCTTCGGCACGGTGGCCTCGGCGTAGGCGTAGAGGAGCTTGGCGCCGTGGATGATGATGCCGCCGTACTCCTGGCCCGTGCCCGGCATGTAGCCCGGCACGTCGACGAGCGTGACGATCGGCACGTTGAAGGCGTCGCAGAAGCGCACGAAGCGCGCCCCTTTGCGCGAGGAGTCGACATCGAGGACGCCGGCCATCGAGCCCGGGTTGTTGGCGACGATGCCGACGACGCGGCCGCCCATGCGGCCGAAGCCGACGACGATGCTGCGGGCGTAGTCCGCGTGCACCTCGATGAGGTCGCCGTCGTCGATGATCGATTCGATGACCTTGTGCATGTCGTACGGCTTGCTCGAGTCCTCCGGAACGAGGCTCTGCAACTCGTCGCAGATGCGATCGGGAGAGTCGGCGGGCTCGGCGTACGGTGGGTCCTCGGCGTTGTTCTGGGGGAGGACGGAGAAGAGCCGCCGCACTTCCAGCAGGCACTCCTCTTCGCCTTCGTAAGTGAACTGGGCGACGCCGCTCTTGGTGGCGTGGACCCGCGCGCCGCCCAGCTCGTCGTGGGTGACGTCCTCATGGGTCACGGAACGCACGACGTCGGGGCCGGTGATGTACATGTAGCTCCTGCCTTCGGTCATGAATACGAAGTCGGTGATGGCGGGTGAGTAGACTGCGCCGCCGGCGGTCGGGCCCATGATCACGGAGATCTGAGGGATGACGCCTGACGAGAGCACGTTGCGGGTGAAGATCTCGCCGTAACCCCGCAACGAGACGACGCCCTCCTGGATGCGCGCGCCACCGCCGTCGTTGATGCCGATGATCGGCGCGCCGTTGCGCATGGCGAGGTCCATGACCTTGCAGATCTTCTCGCCCGCGGCCTCGGAGAGCGAGCCACCGAAGACGGTGAAGTCCTGAGCGAAGACGTATGTCGCCCGGCCCTCGATCTTGCCGTAGCCAACGACGACGGAGTCGCCGGCGTACTTCTGCTTGCCGAGGCCGAACTCCTCCGAGCGATGAGTGACGAGGGCATCGATCTCCTCGAAGGAACCTTCGTCGAGGAGGATGGCGAGCCGCTCACGCGCCGTGAGCTTGCCGCGCTTGTGCTGGGCTTCGATACGGTCTGCGCCACCGCCCTGCGCGCCCTCCTGCTTGCGCTTTTGCAGGTCGGCGAGGCGTTCCTCTGCCGTACCGCCTGGCTGTGAGCGCTCTTGCTTGATCGCCATGCTGTTAGTTCCAGCTTTCACTAATGGGGGTGTGCGCCGTGAATACTAGCACAGCGGGTAGTGCTCAGGAAGGGCGGAACTACTCGGTCTCGCCGTCGTCTGGCGGGGGCAGGATCAGCACCTGGCCGATGCTCAGCGCGGTCGAGTCGACGTCCGGATTCAGCTCCGCGATCAGCTGCCAGTCAACGCCGCACTTTTCGCCGATGACCTGGAACGTGTCGCCGGCCTCGACCGTATACGTTTCGCCGCAGGCGCCGGGCTCGGCGGCGATCGGTTCGGGCGTTTCCGTTGGCTCGGCCTGGTTCGGGCTGTCAGGCGGCAGAGGGTTGATGTTGTCGGGGTCGAGAATGACGACGTCGGGCACGTCGGTCCAGGGCGTGGCCGATGGCACGCTGTCGGGGTCAGTGAGGTTGCCTGGCTCAAACGTGCCGTCGTCGTCATCACCGCCGCACGCCGCCAGGGCGACCAGCGCCGGGACGAGAAGCACGAGGGCGAACGTGATCCAGCGGAACGAAGGGGGTGGCATGTTCACATCAGGGCGAATGGTAACGCGGGCCACGTTGGTCGGGCAAGCGGCTTCTCAGGCCGCAAGCAACGCCTCAATCAGGCCGAGGCCCAGCGCTCCGGCTTCCGCGAAACGCTGTCGATCCAGGAACTCGAGGCTGTCGTCGGCTGTGTGGTAGTTCGGATCGCAGAAACAGTTGAGGATCAGGGCCGGTATGTCGGCTTCGATGAACGGTGCGTGGTCGCTGCCGCCGGGCTCGGAAGTCGAGATGTCGAATGGGATGTCCAGTCCGTCGGCAACCTCGCCGGCGAGGCGGACCAGTGATGTCGAGCCGCTCATTGGCCAGCCTGAGCCAACGGCCAACATGTCGAAGTTCAGCATCGCCTCGATGCTACTGAGTTCGTCCGGTGATAGGGCCGCGACGTAGGCGATGCTTCCGATCAGGCCGAGCTCCTCCGCACCGAAGAGCGCGAAACAGACGTCGCCGCCGCCGTTGGCCGCCAGCGTCCGGGCCAGCTCGACTACGACGGCCGTGCCGGAGCCGTTGTCGTTGGCGCCCGGGCCGGCGGGCACTGAATCGTAGTGGCCGCCAACGACGATCCGGCAGGCCCCGTCGGCTGGTCGCGCGACCACGTTCTGGGACTCGCCATCGACGATGTTGATCTCGACCTCGACGGTCGCCGTCAGCGTCTCGCTGGCCATCAGGTCAAGGAGCGACTCGCCGTCCTCTCGGGCGATGGACACGACGGGGATGCCCGGCGTCTCGCTCAGCCGACCATCGAACGGGCCGCCCTCGTTGTTGTAGATCACGGCGGCGACGGCGCCCGCATTCTCGGCGTTCGCAACCTTCGACGAAAACTCGATCTCGCCACGCTCGATAAGGACGATGTTGCCGTTGGCCTCTACCGGGAAGTCGTCCGGATAGCCCAGGCCGGCCGAGACGAGCTGCCCCGTTTCCGTGCCGGAGGCGCTGACGATGAGCGGCGCTGCGTCGATCTGCGAAGGGCCACTCGCGTGGGCGACGTCCAGGTCCGACCTGAAGGTCTCGTAGACCTGAATCGGGAAGGGCTGCAGGCCGGCTTCGTAGCCGTAGCTGGCCAGCTCCGCGCGGATGTAGTCGGCAGCCGCAAGCTCTTCTGCGCTGCCGGCGGGCCGCGAGCCGATGTCGACGGCGAGGACCTCTGCATGCGCCATCGCGCGGTCCGAGTCGAACGCTGGGTCGAGGTCGCGAAAAGGGGCGGCCGCTGACGGTGAGGGAGTGGGCGACGGTGTGGCGTCCGGATCGCCGCCACTCGTGCAGGCGATGGCGAACGCGAGGCAAGCGATTGCGGGAATCAGGAGAAGACGGGCGGGCAATCGAACGGCCGGTCTAACGGCCGCGCCAGCGGTCCCAGAAGGAGCGCCCGGAGCCGCGGTCGTTGGCATCGAGCGGACGGTCTCGCCAGTACCGTTGGGCGGGCGGTTTGGATTGGCGGCGGAGAGAGATGACGAAGGCGGCGACGAAGAGCGCAGCGCCGGCGAGTCCGACCCAGACCCAGAAACCTGATGAGAAGCCGGAGACATAGGCGATGACGATGAGGACGATCGCGGCGAGGAGCACATGTCCGGCGGAGATGCGCGGCCGGTTGAGTCCGGAGAGGCGGCGGCTAACGGCGCGAAACGGCGCCGAAACGAGGTCGCTAATGCGGCGGCGGAGCGATCGCGGCGGCGGGAACTTCTCGATGTTCGCGAGAAGCTCATCGACCTCCTGCTGGATGCGGTCTGACCGGTTAGGCATGGGAATTCGTCGGCGTGTTCTCCTGCTTTCATCTTATGCTGCCTCTAGATACGCGTCCAGAAAGGAAATGGGATCGCTGGTGGCTTTTGGCGCCCGCGGTGGGCATAATGAGCGCTAACTTTCGGGAGGGTGCGACTTTGGACTGGCGAGAAGATTACAAGCGAAGGCTCTGCAGTGTCGATGAGGCGATGGCGGAGGTGCAGGGCGGAGACCTTGTGGCGATTCCGATCGCCGGGCCGCGCACCCTGCAGGCGGCGCTTTTTCGCCGCTGCCAGGACGTGGGCGAGATCGAACTGCGGCTCTCCGCGCCGCTGACGGACCCCGGCTGGATCCGCCCCGGCAACGACCTCTTCCGGATCGAGTTCGAGCTGTTCATCAGCGACTACGGCCGAACGGCGACGGATGAGGGCAGAGCCACCTACCTGCCGAACCTCTTTTCGCTGAACTTCAAGGGCCAGGATGAGGGGCGCGAGGAATGGCGAGACGTTGACGTCTTCCTGACTTCCGTGACGCCGCCGGACGACGAGGGATACGTGCAGTTCGGCGCCCACAACTGGAACAAGCGCGTCTACGTCCGCCACGCGCGGAAGACTATCGCTGAGGTCGACCCCGGCCTGCGCCCAGTGTTCGGCGAAAACAAGGTGCACGTCAGCGAGATCGCGCGCTTCGTCGAGGTGCCCCGGATCGAGATCACGCAGCCGTTGGTCGATCGCTGGCTGGGCCGCGTCGAGGATGAAGGACTGAGAGCCGAATACCAGGCGATCGTTGACGATCTGGGGGGAGACCTCGATCGCCTGATCGTGATCGGACCGGCGATGACGCGGCTGGCGCCGATGCAGGTTCGCCGGACGCTCGGCCTCGCTCAGCCGCCGGAGGAAGCGAGAGTGATCGCCGGGTATGTCTCGGAACTACTCCCGGACGGCGCGACGATCCAGATCGGCGTTGGCGAGCCCGGGATGTACCTGGCTCGCGCCGGCGCCTTCGACGACAAGCACGATCTGGGCCTGCACACAGAGATGGTGGCGCCGGGGGTCGCGCAGCTGGTCGAGGCCGGCGTGATCAACGGCGCTCGCAAGCAGGTCCACCGGGGGAAGGCCGTCGCGGTCGCCTGGTCGGGCTCGGACTCGGAGGGCCTGAAGATCGTGACCAACAACCCGAAGTTCGAGTGCTACGACCCCGACTACCTGATGAGCATTAACCTGATGTCGCAGAACGAGAACTTTCACGCCATCAACAACGCCCTATCCATCGACCTGGTCGGCCAGATCAACGCCGAAACCGTCTTCGGCTCGCGGCTGATCAACGGTACCGGCGGCCAGCCGGAAGCTCACATCGCCGCCGTTCTCTCGAAGGGTGGCCGGGCGATTACGCTGCTGCCGTCGACGGCGATGAACGGCGCGGTCTCGCGCGTCGTCGCTCAGCACGAGTCAGGGTCGATGGTCACCATACCGCGCTACTTCGCCGATACCGTGATCACGGAGCATGGCGTGGCCCGGCTCTGGGGCAAGAACCACCGCCAGCGCGCCGAGGAGCTGATCGCCGTCGCGCACCCCGACTTCCGCGCCGACCTTCGCCGCGAAGCCCAGCGGCTATGAGGAGACGGCAGGCCGCGGACCCCTCCGCTCCGCTATACTGACCGCCATGAAGCTTGGTGCACACGTGCGAACGGCGGGTGGCGTCGACAAGGCAGTCGACCGCGCCGAGGAGATGGGCGCGGAGACGATCCAGGTGTTCAGCGGCGCTCCCCAGGCCTGGCGGCGGAAGAACTACTCCAACGAGGAAGTAGCTGCGTTCAAGGCGCGGCTCAAGGAGACCGGCATCGGGCCGGTGTTCATCCACGGCCTTTACCTGATGAACTTCGGGACGGACAACCCGGAGCTGCTCAAGAAGTCGCAAGAGGCGCTCATCGCGGAGATGAACTCTGCGTCCCTGATCGGGGCTCGAGGTGTGATCTTTCACCTTGGGAGCCACAAGGGCGCGGGCTACGAAGCTCGCGTCGGCCAGGTGGTCGATCAGTGCCGTCAAGTGCTGGATGCGACGCCGGACGACGCCTGGCTGATCCTCGAGAACGCCGCCGGCCAGGGTGGCGCGATCGGCTCGAAGTTCGCCGAGCTGGGCCGCATCGCCCAGGAGTCCGGCAGCGACCGGGTCAAGATCTGCCTCGATACGCAGCACACGTTCGCTGCGGGCTACGACGTGAAGACGCGCAAAGGCCTGGACGCCACGATGGCGGAGTTTGACAAGGAGATCGGCCTCGACCGGCTCGCCGCCGTGCACGCGAACGACTCGAAGATCGAGCTTGGCGGCAGCCGGGACCGGCACGAGAACATCGGCGAAGGCTTCATCGGTCGTGACGGC
The DNA here is from genome assembly GCA_022561635.1 of Chloroflexota bacterium. Classification (GTDB taxonomy): domain Bacteria; phylum Chloroflexota; class Dehalococcoidia; order SM23-28-2; family RBG-16-64-32; genus CF-162. Next base: position 10,597 of record JADFQV010000028.1, read on the forward strand.
TTCGAGAATTTGCTCTCGCACGCCGCGTTCGCCGACGTGCCGTTCCTGCTCGAGGTGCCGGGGTTCGACGACAGCGGCCCGGACAAGGCGAACGTGGACATCCTTAAAGAGTTGCGCGCCGCGGCTAGCTAACGGGCAGGCGCGCGGAGTAGATCTCGGCCAGGGTGTCGATGAACGCCTGCACGGCCCTCGAACGCTTGCGGTTTCGCCGGTACTGCAGCGCGATCCGTCGGCGGATCGGATCAACGTCCGACAGGCCGACCTGGACCAGCGCACCAGTCTCCAGTTCCCGCCGGATCGTCACCTCCGGTACGAGAGCGACGCCAAGCCCCTCTTCGACCATGCGCTTGGTCGCCTCGAGTGAGTCGAGTTCCATGGCGACGTTGGGGATGACGTTCGCCTTGCGGAAGAGGTCGTGGATCAGGCCGTAGTAGGAGGAGCCGCGGTCGAAGAGCACGATCGGTTCGCTGGCGACTTCGGCGATCGTCGCCTTGCCGGCCGCCGCGAACGCGTGATCGGGGTGGGCGACGAGCACGATCTCGTCGTCGTAGAGGGGAATGCTCTCTGTGTCCGGGTGAGAGAGCGTGCGCAGGAGGCCGACCTGCACTTCGTCGGCGAGGAGCATGTTCAGAACCTGCTCCGAACGGCCCGTGCGAATGACGACGTCGACGAGCGGATAGTCGGTGCAGAAGCGGTGGAGGATGCTCGGGAGAACGTAAGTAGAGATGGTGATCGCCGAGCCGAGGCGGAGGGAGCCGAGCTGGACGTTGCGCACCTCCTCAACGGCGTCGCGGCCCTCCTGCAGCTGCTGGAGGATGTGCTCGACGTAGGGGAGGAAGACGTGGCCGGCGTCGGTCAGACGCACGCCGCGACCGCCTCGCTCGAATAGCTCCTCGCCCAGCTCGCGTTCCAGCGCCTGGATGCGCGCTGTGATGGACGGTTGAGTCAGGTGAAGCGCCTCGGCGGCGCGACTGAAGGAATTGTGTGTGGAGACCTGTACGAAAGCCTCGATCTGCCCGAAGTCCAAGCGCGACTACCTCAGCTATTAAGAACGCCTATGGGTACTATGAATGAGAATAGAAGGTCACGAACGGCAGGTCAAGGCGCGGCGGTGGAAGGTGTTAGTCTTCGTGGCGTTCGGCTGTCGAGCGCCAGGCGCCGCTTGTGTCGTGCGCCTCGAACCACTTCGCGTTGATCGGCGTAAAGTGCTTCTGGTCTTCCGGTACGTCGTCTTCGAAGAAGATCGCGGAGACTGGGCAGACCGGTTCGCAGGCGGCACAGTCGATGCACATGCTGGGGTCGATGTAGTACTGGGGGTCGTCGGCGGTCGTGTGGATGCAGTCGACCGGGCAGACATCGACGCAGGAGGCGTCCTTGGTGTCGATGCACGGATCCGTGATGGTGTAGGTCATTGGTTTCGCTTGCCTGGTATTTTAACGCTCGCTTAAGTAGCTCAACAAGAGAAGTGGGATCATTCCTCCTTCACGCCGCGCTTGTTAACCGTCACGTCGCCGCTAACCCGCGCCTGGCAGGCGAGACGAAGATTGTTCTCGCGCACCATCGTCTCGGGCCGCTCCTCGGTCATCGTCTTCAGTTCCGTGCGGCCGATCTCGTCGAGGTTCTCGGCGCCCGCGTCGATGCGACAGAGGCAAGTCGTACAGATCGCCTGGCCACCGCAGGTCGTCGGCCAGTAGAGGCCGCTGGCGAGCGCCGCGGCCATGATCGTCTGGCCGGCCTGCGCATCGATCTCGCGGTCAAGAGGGAGGATCCTGATTTTCGGCACGATGTGAGCTCCGGGATCATGGTAGCACCCGTGTGGGAAGGCTTGCGGCAGGTGGGTCGCGGTCGCATATACTTATTTGATCCCGTTCCCTCTCCACAGGAGGTCTGCGCCAGATGAAGCCGATTCCCGATGGCACCAGCGACGAGATGGTCATCGAGACCACGCCCGAGATGGGCGTCCGCCACCTGCCGGTGCCGATGTATTCAACGCCCTCGATGGTTGGGCACTTCGAACAGCTCTGCCTGAAGATGATGATCCCGTTCCTTGCCGCGGGCGAGAACTCCGTGGGCTACAAGATCGAGGTCAAGCACTCTGCGCCGACGACGATCGGCATGAAGGTCACTCTGAAGGCCAGGGCGATCGAATCCAGCGAACGCAAGGCCGTCTTCGCCGTAGAGGCGTACAACGAGACGGGAGTAAAGATCGGCGAGGGAAAGCATGAACGACGGGCAATCGATATGACACGCTTCGCCGGGCCGAGCTCGTCGGCGTGACAACGCTTGCCGCCCTGGAGAAGGGCCACGAGTTTCCGCCTGCGTCCTTCGACCTCAGCGAGGAATGGGTCGACGCCTACGTCGCAGCAGTCGAGGATGAGGCTATCGGCGCGCTGGACGGCGGGTTCGTGCCGCCGATGGCGGTCGCGGCGCTGGCGATTCGCGCCCTGCTGGAGAACGCCAGCCTGCCGCCGGGCACGCTGCACATCGGCCAGGAGCTGGCGTTCACAGCGCCCGTGCGCCGGGGCGAGACGCTGACGGTGGCTGCGCGGATCGCCTCCCGTGGCAAACGCGCTGGCTGGGCCCTGATAGCCGTCGAGCTGCGAGTCGCAGGCGATGACGGGACGGTGATGACCGGGCGGGTGACGCTGTCGTTCCCCGCGGCGGAAGGGACGGCCGTTTGAAGCAGCAGAGCACGTCACTGGCGGTTGGCGCGGCGCTGCCAACGGTAATGAGGACGATCACCCAGCAGAAGATCGACGCCTACGCGCTGGCCAGTGGCGACGGCAACCCGCTACACACCGATCCAGCCTTCGCCGCCAACACGCAGTTTGGCGGCACGATTGCGCACGGGATGCTGCTCCTCGGCTACGTCTCCGAGATGATGACGGCGGCGTTCGGCGAGGACTGGCTGACAGGCGGGCGGCTGAAAGTGCGCTTCCGGGCGACGGCACGGCCGGGGGACACGCTGACGTCCGCCGGCACGGTGACCAGCGTTGAAGGTGGGAAGACCGTTTGCGCGATTGAATGCCGGAACGAAAGCGGCGAGGTTCTGGTGTCTGGACAGGCAGAAGTGAGCCGCTCATGAGGGGGAGAGGAGCGTGGCGGCTGGCCGCATTGCCCGCGCTGATGACGGGCGGACTGCTGCTCGTGGCGGCCTGCAGCGGTGGGGGCGATCCCGACCAACGGGTCGGCCAGATCGGCGGCGTTTCCGAACTGGCGACGTACGCCTACACGGACGCCGGGGCCGAGGGCCTGTACGACTACCTCTCGGAGGAAGTAACCGACGCTTGCACGAAGGAGCAGGTGAGGGAAGCGCTCGCCGGGCACGAGCAGCCGACCGGCTGGGACCAGATCAAGGACATCAAGTTCCAGAGCGTGGACACCGCGACCGCCACCGTGATCCTGACTTATAACGACGAGCGCCAGGAAGAGCAGTGGACGTTCGTGCGCGAAGGCACTTCCTGGCGGATCGACATCATCCCCGGACTCGAGAGCTGCGGGTCGGCGGGATGACTCGCGCCGTCATCACCGGCCTCGGTTGCGTGACGCCGATCGGCCAGGGTGTCGAGGAGTTCTGGGCGGCGCTAACGGCCGGCGAGTCGGGCGTGCGCCGCATCACCCAGTTCGACCCGAGCGACCTGGAGTGCCAGATCGCCGCCGAGGTCAAGGACTGGGACCCGACGACGTGGATGGAGGCGAAGTCCGCCCGCCGCGCGGCCCGCTTCTCGCAGTTCGCGGTGGCCGCGGCCAGGCAGGCAGTCGAAGACGCCGAGTTGGCGATCACTGACGCCAACCGCGACGACATCGCGATCACCATGAACACTGGCGGCGGCGGCGTCGACGTCATCGCCGACGGCGAGAAGACCCGCCTGGAGAGGGGCGCCAACCGCGTCGGGCCTTTCACGGTTCCCGCCTACGCGCCGAACATGGCGTCCTGCCAGGTGGCGATCAATCTCGGGGTGCGCGGTCCGACGATCACGTCCGTGGCGGCCTGTGCCGCGGGCGTCTTTGCGTTCGTAGAGGCCAAGCGGCTGATCGATCTCGGCGAGGCTGATGTCGTGATCGCCGGCGGCGCAGAGGCCAACATTATCCCGGTCTCCCTGGCCGCGATGGGAAACATGCGCGCGCTTTCGACCCGCAACGACGAGCCGGAGAAGGCCTGCCGCCCGTTCGATAAGGACCGCGACGGCTTCGTCTATGGGGAGGGCGCGGCGGCGTTTGTGATCGAGTCTGTCGACCATGCTCGGGGCCGCGGCGCGCGCATCTACGCCGAGCTTGCCGGCGGCGCGGTCACCTCTGACGCCTTCCACATCACCGCGCCGGATCCGTCGGGGGAGTCCTCGGGCCGGGCGATCACGAAGGCGCTGGAGCGCGCCGGGCTCGCCGCTGAAGACGTCGACGTGATCGTCGCGCACGGCACCGGCACGCAGCTAAACGACGCTGCCGAGACGGTGGCGATCAAGCGAGCACTCGGCGAGCATGCGTACAAGGTCGCGGTGACGGGGCCAAAGTCGATGGTCGGGCATCAGCTCGGCGCGGCGGGCGCGGTGTCGGGGCTGGCGGCGATTCTGACGATCGACCGTGGCGTCGTGCCGCCGACGCTGAACCTTGAGACGCCTGATCCGCAGTGCGACCTGGACTTCGTGCCGCTGGAATCGCGAAAGATGGACACGCGTGTGGCGCTCGTCAACGGATTCGGTTTCGGGGGACAGAACGGCGTTGCTGCCTTCAAGAGATTCGATAACGGGACGTCATAGCGGATGCAGGAAGCCGGAGACAGCCCGCGCCAGTGGTGCTACGGCTGTGGCGAAAGCAACACCGAGGGGCTGCATATCGACTTCGATGTCGACGGCACAGTCGTTAACGGCCGCTTCCTGCCGCGCAAGCCTCACCAGGGTTTTCCGGGCGTCGCGCACGGCGGCATAGCGGCGGCTGTGCTGGACGAGGCGATGGGCTGGGCGATGTATGCTGCCGGCGCAATGGCGATGACGGCACGCATGGAGATCCGCTACCGGCGACCTTTACCGCTGGGCGAAGAGGTCAGGGTCACCGCCCAAGTCATCCGCGACCGCGGCCGTCGCCTCGAGGCTGAAGCGCGGATCGAGACTGCGTCCGGTGAAGTGCTGGCCGAGGCGAAGGGGCTCTTCCTGCGCATGCCGGAGGAGACGTCGCGGCGTTTCAACCAGTCGTTTCTCGGCACCGCGTAGGTCCGTTGGCCGTCCTCCGTTCCTCTGGCTCCTTCGCCAGCCGCTTCCTGTACCAACTCAACCGCCGAAGCGCCGGTCTCATCCCGTTCGAGTTGGCGCAGATGCTGGCGATCCCGCCCGCCGACGCCGTGCACGCGCTCTGGCCGTCGAAGCGGCGTATCGCGGCGGCGAACTTCGCGCAGGTCACCGGCTTGCCGGCGGACGATCCGCGAGTAGAGAGGCTTGTGCGGGCCTGCTTCCGCCACTTCGGCCGCTACTTCGCGGAGGCGCTTCACCTCCAGAGCTGGGATTCGGAGACTGTGCTCGACCGAGTGGCGGTCGAAGGAGAGGAGAACTTTGCGCTGGCGGCGGATCGCGGACGTGGAATCGTCTTCGTCAGCGGGCACATGGGCAGCACCGAGATCGCGGCGTCACTGGCCGTGCTGCGCGGCTACCAGATACGAGCCGTCACGGAAGAGCTGTCGGCGGGCTGGCTGATGGACTGGATCGTGCGCACGCGACAGGCGATGGGCATAACGCTGGTCTCTGCGGACGGTGCTGGCCTGGGACTCATCCGCGCGCTTCGCCGGGGCGGCATGGTGGCGATGGTTATCGACGCTGGTATCGAACGCCCGGACTCGATCCCCGTCCAGTTCTTTGGTCGCCCAGCGCTCTTTCCCAGCGGCCCGGCGCGGCTGGCGCGGTTGACAGACGCTGCGATCGTCTTTGGACTGGCAGTGCGCCGGCCCGGTGGGCTCTTCAAGGCGTATATCTGTCCGCCGCTGCTGCCGGATCGCGAGCGGGCGCCCGACGACGACATCGCACGGATGACGCAGGAGCTGGCGCGGACGTTCGAGGGGTTCGTGAGGCGGTACCCGGCGCAGTGGTATGCCTTCCGCCGCATCTGGGCGGACGGCTAGCGCCCGGCGAGCTTCTCGCGCACGTCGCCAATCGTGACGACGTTGCCAGTCCACTCCCGAGGCTGCGTCGCCATCCAGAGCGAGGCCTCGGACGCGGCCTCCGGCTTTTCCCACCGGGAGAGATCAGCGCCGGGGTTGCGGTAGAGCCAGCCCTCGGAGGCGATCATTAGTTCGATGCGAAGGGCGTTGACGGCGATGCCGTGCTCCTTCAGCTCCATGCCCGTGTACACCGTGAGCTTCTCCAGCGCGATCTTGGAGACGGAGTACGAAACCATGCCCGGGTAGACCGCCTCTGCGAGCATCGAGGAGACGTTGATGATGGCGCCGGACTTGCGTTCGATCATCGACGGCAGGAACGCCTGCATGCACATTACCGGCCCGCGCAGGTTGACGTTCATCACGAGGTCCCAGCGTTTGAGTGGCGTCGCCTGGAACGGCGCAGGGGAGCTGATGCCGGCGTTGTTGACGAGCACGTCGCAGCGGCCGAACGCGGCCAACGTCTTCTCGGCGAGTGCCGCCACCTGGTCCTCCTTCGAGACGTCGCAGGCGACCGCCAGCGCCCGCCGGCCCTCGGCCTCGACGAGTCGCGCGGTTTCGTCGATCGTGCCCGGTAGATCGGCGGGTGCGGCCTCGGTGGTGCGGGCGGAGACGACGATGTCGGCGCCGGCCCTGGCGAAATCGACGGCGATCGCCCGGCCGATACCGCGGCTGGCGCCGGTGACGACGGCAACCTGGTCAAGGAGCGGCTTCTCGGCGTTCACGACGCACATCATGGCCAGCAAGCTGTGGCCGGTCAAGCGGGCCGTGCCGGTAATGGGGCTGTCCGTTAAGATGAGCGCGGAATGACGATCACCAAAGAGCTGAGATTCGCGATGGACGAGAAGGGGATGAAGGTGCTCGCCCCGACGCTCATCGGCCAGACGATCTCTTACTGGGACGGCGATACGGAACTGAAGCAGGGGCTGGTGAAGGCGGCAGAAGTGCTGCGCGGCGCCTACGGCAAGCCGTTCATCGAACTCGAGATCGAAGAGGGCAAGACGGGCTCGAAGCCCGCCCCGGTGCCACCGGTCTAGCGCTGCAGCAGCATACGCAACGCACTATCATCCTCAGGTGATACGGATGAACAGCGGGATGACGAACGCCAGGACCAGCGCGATCGTGAAGACGATGATGACCCACTGCGGCACGATGCCTTTGCGCTTCGGCGGCTCGTAGCCAGCGTAACCGGCCGCCTCCGACAGGTCGTAGTCGGTGTCGCCCGGGGCGGGAATGTAGCCGCCCGCGTGGTCTATTTGGTCGTCGTAGTAGCCCTCCGGCGCGTCTTCCCGTTCGTCGTCAACATCTTCCGGGTTGTCCCAGTCCGGAAAGTTGTCGACGCTGTAGTCGCCCGTGGTCGGGCCCTGGATGTCGGCGCCCGGTCGATCATCTCGCTCGCCCATCGGCATCAGTCTAGCAGAGAGAGCGTAGGGGAACGGCCGACGGCGGGTAGGGTTCCGCCCCCTTAGTTTGTGACCGGAGACACTCGCGCACGTTGACAGGAGGCGCGATTTCGTGCTAGAAACGTCGTGTAACTTAGCGGCGGCTAAGTAGCTTCGGGAGGCCTGTGAGAGGCTCCAACGAGAGGAAGAAATCATGGCTATCGACGTCGACACTCTAGAAAAGCTACGAACAGAGTCGGCTGAGCCGCCCAAGGTAGACCTCAGCTGGCTCAACCTGGACGAGAACGGTCACCCCTGGGGCATGCGCGCCAAGCCGGGCAAGCGCGGCCTCACGCTCGACGAGATCGAGGTCGGCCCAGTGGGAGAGGTGCCGGAGCAGTCCGACAACCGCTCGATACGCGTGCGCGGCTCCGTGCCGCGGCCGGACGCACCGCGTGTGCCGGGTGGCTACGTCAGCAAGGCGGACGTCTACAGCGACAACACGCGGCTTCTTTATGAGGAGGCCGTGCAACGCCAGTGGTCTTCCGCGACCGACATCCCCTGGGAGACCATCGAAGGTCTGCCTGATGACATCGAGCGGGCGATGTGCCAGCTTTGCACATTCCTCACCGAGGTGGAGTTCATCGCCGGCGACACGCCCGCGCAGTGGCTCCCCAAGCTCAACAGCGAGCACCACGAAGTCAAGCTCTTCCTCCTCAGCCAGATCATGGACGAGGCCCGCCACCTGGACGTCTTCCGCAAGCGGGCGTTCGCGAACGGCGGCGGCCTGCTCTCCTCCCTGCCGCAGGACGGCCTGCGCGTCATCATCGAGGCGAAAGACTTCACTGAGATGTCGGCGATCATGCACGTCGCGGCCGAGGGGTTCATTCAGTCGATGTTCCGCATGGGCGAGTACATCGGCCAGAACGAGGCGGAAAAGATGATCTTCCGGCTTTGCGGCCAGGACGAGTCCCGCCACCTGGGCTTCGGCGTCCTCCACCTCAAGTACGTGATGGACAACGAGCCGCACCGCCGCGAAGAGATTCACCACTACCTGGACAAGGTCGAGTCGTCTCTGGCGCCGGACCCGATGGACAGCGACGCCGCGAACTTCGCGCTGTTCGAGGCGCTGGCCATCCTCATGGGCGGCGGCGTCAAGAACTTCGACAAGGGCCTGCAGCTCTCCATGGGCGTGCAGCGCAAGCGGGTCAACGAGTACATGCACCGCCTGACCGTCGCCGGCCTCGGCGACCGCAGGGAGCGCATGAACCCGCTGCTGCGCCAGTTCCTCGACAACTAGCGCGCAACGAACCGCGAAACGAAAGCGCCCCGGTCACACGGCCGGGGCGCTTGAATTTGCCCGGCTGCTGTGACCCAATAGGGGCCGTTATGCCTGCCGACTGGTTCGACGCCGCGCGCCTGGGGATGTTCATCCACTGGGGCCACTCTTCGCAGCGTGGGTGCGAGCTGTCGTGGCCGATGGTCGGCGGCAATCCGGCGTTACCGCAGTGTGGCGCGCTGCCCGTGGCGGAGTACCAGGCGACGGCGGCGACGTTCGATCCGCAGGGCCTGGACGCCGGCGCGTGGGCGCGGTCCGCGAAGCACGCAGGCATGGAGTACGCCGTCTTCACTTCCAAGCACCACGACGGCTTCTCGATGTTCCACACGAAGCTCTCCGACTTCTCCGTCGAGCACACACCGTTCGGGCGGGACGTCGTGCGCGAGTATGTCGAGGCGTTTCGGGACGAGGGCATGCGCGTCGGGCTCTACTTCTCGCTGATCGACTGGCACCACCCGGACTATCCACCGTACACAGACGAGCACCGGCCGTACCTCCCCAACAACTGGCCGCGGCCGTCGCCGGAGCAGTGGGAGCGCTACCTCGAGTTCATGTTCGGCCAGGTACGGGAGCTGCTTACCAACTACGGGACGATCGACCTTCTCTGGTTCGACGGTCAGTGGGAGCACACGCCGGAAGAGTGGCGCGCGGCGGAGCTGGCGAAGATGATCCGTGAGCTCCAGCCCAGGATCGTGATCAACGACCGGCTGCCCGGCGGAGACTACGAGACGCCGGAGCAGTTTGTGCCGGCCCGCGCGCCCGAGGGGCAGTGGGAGGTCTGCCTGACGATGAACGAGAGCTGGGGCTACAACCCGTCCGATACGCGCTACAAGCCGGCGCGCGCCATCGTGCACACGCTCTGCGAGATCGCCGGCAAGGGCGGACACTTCCTCCTCAACGTTGGGCCTGACGGCGACGGTGTCATCCCCACGGAGCAGACCGAGCGTCTCGACAACGTCGCGGCGTGGATGTCGCGCTGCGGCGAGGCGATCCACGGCAGCGGAGCCGGCCTCGAGCCGTGGCAGTTCTACGGCCCGAGTACGCGGAAGGGTGACACAGTCTATCTTCACCTGCTCATGCGCCCATATGAGACCGTAACGGTGCGTGGCGTGCCGATCCGCCGCGTGAGAAGGGTGCGGGCGCTAACGGACGGTCGCGAGCTGGTGTTCGAGACGCGCTGCGCGATCCTCGATCAGCTGCTGAACAGCGATCCGATGGGCGAGCTGACGATTAGCGTGCCGGAAGACGTGCTCGACCCACTGGCCACGGTGCTGGCTATCGAGATCGCGCCGAACTCCTAGCAGCCCACGAAAGCGGACAGCGATGGCACGACCGTGGAAAGGGGGGTTACCCTCGTACAGGCGACCTTTGCTGTCCGCGTGACGAGTGTGGACCCCGTTCGCATTATCGTCAAGTTCCAGGCGTTTGTGGCCCCGCAGGCTACATGAATTCGTAGCCGCCCATGATGCCGGGCGGTTCCTGGTCCATGATCACGTTCACGCAGGCCGGCTTGCCGCTGTCCAGCGCGCGCTGGATCGCCGGGCGGATATCCTCGGGCTTCGTCACGAACTCGCCGTGGCCGCCCATACCTTCGACGATCTTGTCGTAGCGGCAGTCGTCGCCCAGCATGCTCGCCACGACGCGGTCCTTGCCGTACATCGCCCGCTGGCCGACGGTGATCTGGCCCCACTGCCGGTCGTTGCCGACGACGGAGACGACCGGGATGTTGAAGCGGACGAAGGTGTCGAAGTCGAAGCCGTTGAGCCCGAAGGCGCCGTCGCCGTTGACCATGATGATGCGCTTGTCCGGGTAGACGGAGTTGATCGCCATGCAGAAGCCGGTGCCGACGCCGAGCGTGCCGAAGGGGCCCGGGTCGTACCACTGACCGGGCAGGTTCACCGGCATGATCTTCGACGCGTGCGAGACGATGTCGCCGCCGTCGCCGACGACGATCGTGTCATCGTCGACGAAGCTGGCGATGTCGGCGCAGAGGCGGTAGGGGTGGATCGGCTCGCGGTCGCTGGTCATCCACTCTTCCATCTTTGCGCGCGCCTTGTCCTCCTGCTCTCGCAGCTCGGCGAGCCAGTCGGAGTGGTCCGGCTTCGAGCCGGTGAGATCGGCGGTCGCTGCCTCGAGGAAGGCGCGGGCGTCGGCCTCGATCGGGAGGTCGATGTCGTGGTTGCGGCCGAGTTCCGCCGGGTCGGTGTCGACCTGGATGAGCTTGGCCTCGGCGTTGAAGCGCTTGCCGTAGGAGAGGCGGAAGTCCATCGGCGTGCCGATGAGGATGATCGCGTCAGCCAGGCCGAGGGCGTTGCGGCGGCTGCGGCTGTAGAACAGCGGGTCGTCCTGCGGCAGCGAGCCGCGGCCCATGCCGTTCAGGTACACCGGCGCCTGCAGTGCGTCCGCGAACTCGCGCAGCTGTTCGTGCGCCTCGCTCCAGTAGATCGCCGAGCCGGCCATGATCAGCGGGCGCTCGGCTTTGCGCAGCGTCTCAGTCGCCTGGGCCAGGACGTTGGTGTCGGGGAAGACGCGGCCGGGCGGGCGGTAGCTCTTCGGGAAGGTGACCGTGGACTCCTCGACCTTGCGGAAGAGGACGTCGGTGGGGATCTCGAGGAAGGCGGGCCCGCGGCGGCCGGTCATCGCCGCGCGGAAGGCCATCGAGATGTATTCGGGGATGCGCTCGGTCTGGTGGACGCACTTGGCGAACTTGGTGATCGGGCGCAGGAGCTCGGTGGCGTCCATGTCCTGCAGCGCGCCCATCTCGAAGCGGGCGAGCGGGCTGCGGCCGCCGATGATGAGCATCGGCGACTTGTTGTGCCAGGCGTTGGCGATGGCGGTGGTGCAGTCGGTGACGCCGGGCCCGGCGGTGACGACGCCGACGCCGCACTTGCGAGTGGCGCGCGACCAGCCTTCGGCGGCGTGGCCGGCGACCTGCTCGTGGCGGACGTCGATGACCTTGATCTTTTCGTCGATGCAGGAGTCGTAGATCGCCTGCACGTGGCCGCCGCAGAGCGTGAAGATCGTATCGACGCCTTCCTGCTTGATAGCGCGGGCGACGAGGTCGCCACCGTCAACGAGGGCCATGGGCGGGTCTCCTTCTGTGTAGCGGGCAGTGGGCAGTGGTTAGGGCGATTCGTGCGTAAGTGTATGGGGAAGGCGGAGGCGCGGCAAGGGAGCCGCGTCTACTTGACTCTTCGCCGCCATACCGCAATCGTGGAGTCATGCTTGAGGAGTTCATTCGCAAACCGCTATCCGAATGGGAAGCGTCAGATCTGGATCGCTTGGTAGATGGAGGCGCGCGCGAAGACGACCGCCTCGAGTTCAAGTCTGAGATGTACGGCAACAACGACGAGCCGACGAGGGAGATGCTGCGTGACGTAACCGCGCTCGCGAACCACCAGGGCGGTTACTTGCTGATAGGGGTCAACGAGAACGGGGACGGTGTCGCGAGCGATATTCCGGGAGTGCTGCTTGGGGATCACGACGAGCGACTGAGGGCGAGTCTCCGCAGCAACGTCACGCCGCGACTGAACGGGCTTGAAGTAGTCATAGTCCCCTACAATGCCGCGGGCGTCGTCGTAATTCATGTTCCGTTCAGTTATACGAGGCCGCATATGGTCACGTTCAAAGGACTGAATCAGTTCTGGAAGCGGCACGGACGGGAGAAAAACCCTATGGCGATCGATGAGATCCAGTTCGCCTTCGAGAGGCGTCTCGAAGGCCAGTCGAAAATGGATTCATTCGTGACAGCGAGAAAGCGACATGCTCAAGGATTAGTTCCTAGTGAGGCCGCTCTCTTTCTTTACGCGACGCCGGCCCTCCCGGATCAGGCGTTAGTGGACATTCATGATGAGCGCATTCGACTCCTAATGAATAGCGACTCTCGGGCGGGAGCGGGGGCCATCGGAGTTGGCGCCCATCTCTCACAGCGCGGCCGTCACTCGATGGCCTGAAAGCTGCGGATTCAGACAGCTATAGAAGATACCTCTCGGTCCACAGGAGCGGCCATGTGGAGTATTTCAGCGAATGGGGTTGGCACAAGGAAGGGACAAACCTGATGTTTCCGCCTGTGGTCGCCGGCACTATTTTCGATTTCGTTCTGCTTGTTGAGGAAATATACGCACTTCTCGGCGCAGTCGTTCCGATGGTCTTTGGCATCGTTCTGACGCATCCAGATGGAATCGGATATCCGCGGCGTTCAAACTCTGATGAAACCGTGGCCGCCTGGAGCACCCCAGTGTTGGATGTTCCGGCAATCTTCGAAGATCACCTTGCGGGCAATGGTCGTATGGTGGCCGCTGATCTTGCCAACCACCTCTGGAATGCGTTCGGCTTCGAGAAGTGCCAATACTTCGACGTGGAGGGGGAGTTCAAGGACGTGGATCGATAGGAACTCCCATGCGCGCACGACGTATCGAAATCGTGATCCAGTTCGTCGCTGACGCGGAAGCGTCTGGCGGCGCTACATCTCCTGGTTGGTGGGGCGGACGAGCATCTCGTTGACGGCGACGCGGCGCGGGCGCGTGACGATGTAGGCGACCGCGTCGGCGATGTCAAGTGCGGGCGGCGCGGCAAGGCGGGCGGCGCGCCCAGCACCGACGGCGGCCGCCCCGGCTGCTGGTCCGACGGGGCGAGC
>JADFQV010000029.1 GCA_022561635.1 Chloroflexota bacterium
GGACGCAAGCGCTCGCGAACGTTTGGGGGCCTCGAGTTCCGCGAGTTCCGGCGCCGGCTGGGCAACTTCCTGGCCCGCAGGGGGTTCGGCTACGACGTCTGCGAGGCGACGATAAGGCAGCTCTGGGCCGAAGTTGGCGACTCCCACAGCCGATAGCGGCCGTCTATAGCGCCTACGTCCGCCATTCACGCCAGTGCCACCTTTTCTTGACACTTTTCGCTTGCTGAACCTATGATGAAACCATCAGAAGAGATGCTTCTGGCCCAGTCACACCATTTCTAATGCTTCTACAATTTGTCCTTTTCACAGGAAGTGAGGCGAAATGCCGGCCATTGCCCTTATCGTGGGGCTTGTCGGCGTTGCTATCGGTGTACTCGGCGCTCTCTTCGTTCAGCAGTACGTTCGTCGCAACCGCGTCGAAGCTGCAGAGCGCAGCGCCGCCCGCATCCTTAACGAAGCCGACAGGCGCCAGAAAGACCTACTACGCGAGGCCAAACAAGAGGCCGTCCACACCCGCCGCGAGGCGGAATCAGAGATTCGTGAACGCCGCAATGAGCTTAAGGGTGGCGAGCGCCGCCTAAGCCAGAAGGAAGATACCCTCGAACGTAAGCTTGAGGGAACCGAACAGCGGCAACGCAATCTCCAGAAAAAGGAAGCTGCTCTGGAAGAGCAGGAGCAGGAGCTCGCCCAGCTTTCCGAAGAGCGCCGGGCGGAGCTCGAGAAGCTTTCCAACCTGACCGCCGCTGAGGCGCGCCAGACGCTCCTGGAGCAGGTCGAGCGCGAGATCCGAGACGAATCCAACCGCCTCCTGCGCGAGATCGAACAGGAGGTCAAGGCAGAGGCTGACACCCGCGCGCGGAAGATCATCGCGACGACGATGCAGCGCCTGACAAGCGACGTAGTCTCTGACGCGACTGTGTCCATCGTGCCGCTGCCCTCCGAGGACATGAAGGGCCGCATCATCGGCCGGGACGGCCGCAACATCAGGGCGATTGAGCACGCCACTGGTGTCGACGTCATCATCGACGACACGCCGGACGCCGTTACGCTCTCCGGGTTCGATCCGATCCGGCGCGAAGTGGCACGAATAGCGATGACGAAGTTGCTCAGCGACGGCCGCATCCACCCGGCACGTATCGAGGAGATGGTGGAGAAGGCGCGCAAAGAGGTCGATCACGCGATCAAGGAAGCCGGCGAAGACGCGATGGTCGAAGCTAGCTGCCCGGGCCTTCACCCGGAGATCGTGCGCACGCTCGGCCGCCTGAAGTTCCGCTACAGCTACGGACAGAACCAGCTCAACCACGCCATCGAGACGGCGAACCTGGCGGCGATGATCGCGCACGAACTGGGCGCCGACGTCGAAGTGGCACGCCGCGGCGGCCTGCTGCACGACCTCGGCAAGGCGATCTCGCACGAGGTCGAGGGCACGCACGCGCAGCTGGGCGCGGAGCTGGCGAGGCGCCACAAGGTGCCGGACGCCGTTGTGCACTGCATTGAGGCGCACCACGAAGAGGTCGAGCCCAGCACCGTCGAAGCGACCATCACGATCATCGCCGACGCGATCAGCGGCAGCCGCCCCGGCGCTCGCCGCGAGTCGATGGAGCACTATCTGAAGCGGCTCGAAAAGCTGGAGGAAGTGGCCAACGCCTTCCCCGGCGTCGACAAGTCGTTCGCGATCCAGGCCGGCCGCGAGATCCGTATTATCGTCAAGCCGGAAGAGGTGGACGATCTGGGAGCGCAGCGGATGGCCAAGGAGATCAGCAAGAGCATTCAGGAGAGCCTGGACTACCCGGGCCAGGTGAAGGTCACCGTGATCCGGGAGCGCCGCTCAATCGAATACGCCAAGTAGGAAGGGAGACCGGCCGGCTTTGCCCCGCTGAAGCCATGGCGCTGAACATCCTTATCATCGGCGACGTCGTCGGCAAGCTCGGCCGGCGGACAGTGGCCGCGGTTCTCCCCCGCCTGCGCGAGACCAGGTCCGTTGATCTGGTGATCGCCAACGGTGAGAACGCCGCCGGCGGACGGGGCATGACCCCGGCAACTGTCGATGAGTTGCGCGACGCGGGCGTCGACGTCTTCACTTCCGGAAACCACATCTGGGCCAAGCGCGAGATATATCCCGTGCTGGAGGATCAGTCGGCGCCGCTGATTCGCCCGCTCAACTACCCGCCGGGCACCCCCGGGCGCGGCATCCACCGCGACGGCGACGTGGCGGTAGTCAACCTGATCGGGCGAACGTTCATGGGCGACAGCGTGGACTGCCCCTTCCGGAGTATTGACGCCGCGCTGGAGCAACTGGCCGGCGTCTCCGTGATCATCGTCGACCTGCACGCGGAGGCGACGAGCGAGAAGATCGCGATGGGCCACTACCTGGACGGCCGCGTCAGCGCCGTCGTGGGAACGCACACACACGTGCCGACGGCTGACACGCGCGTGCTGCCGGGCGGAACGGCCTACGTGAGCGACCTGGGCATGGTCGGCGCAACGAACTCAGTTCTCGGAATGGAGTATGAGCCGGTGCTACAACGCTTCCTGACGCAGCTCCCCAGTCGCTGGGACCCGGTGAAGACCGGCCCGGCGATGTTCAACTCGGTCTTCGTCACGGTCGATGACAGCGGCCGGGCGACTGCGATCGAGCGAATCGACCGCGAGGTGCCGGCGTGACGAGCCTGGCCGACCTGCACCTGCACAGCACGATCTCCGATGGCCGCCTGAAGCCGGCGGCGCTTGTGGATCTGGCCTATAAGAACGGCGTGCGCGTGATGGCGCTGACGGACCACGACATCGTCGACGGCCTGCCCGCTGCGATCGAAGCGGCCAAGAAGTATGACGACATGACGCTAATCCCCGGGATCGAGATGAGCACCGACGTGCCGGGCAACGAGGTGCACATCCTAGGGCACTTCATCGACTGGCAGAGCGAAGACTTCCGGGCCAAGCTGGCGCATCTGCAGGACTCGCGACTGGGCCGGGCGCGGCGGATGGTGGATCGCCTGGCCGAGTTAGGCAAGCCCGTGGAATGGGAGCGCGTGCAGTCGTTCGCCGAGGGTGCCGTGGGCAGGCCGCACATCGCCCTGGCGCTCATCGAGGCCGGCCACGTCGAATCGGTGAACCAGGCGTTCGACTTGTACCTCAGCCGCTCGGGACCAGCCTACGTCGAGCGCGAGCGGCTGGAGCCGGAGGAGGTCGTCGCGACGATCCGTGGCGTCGGCGGCCTCGCCACGCTTGCTCATCCGCGGGAGCTACACGCGGCGGGCAGCCTGGACACTCTCCTGGAGCGGCTACGCGCGGCGGGGCTGACCGGGATGGAGACGTACTACCAGGACTACGACAGCGGCGAAGTGGAGATGTTCCGCCAGATTTGCGAGCGCAACGAACTGCTGCCTCTGGGCGGAAGCGACTTCCACGGCATGGGCGGACCGAAACAGCGCGAACCCGGCGACATCCCGCTGCCGATCGAGCCGGTGAACGAGCTGTTCCGCCTCGCCGAGGAGCGCGGGGCGGTCGAGCGAGCGCTGCTGAGGCACACTTATCGCTGAGCAGACGAGTGACGTCCAGTACTGCGCGCGACACCCCGGCGTCGAGACGGGCCTGGCCTGCGGGCGCTGCGAGACGCCCATCTGCCCCCAGTGCGCCGTCTCCACCGAAGTCGGCTTTCGCTGCCCGGCCTGCGCGCCGCAACGTAAGCTGCCCCAGTTCGAGATCAGCCCGCTGCTCGGCATCCGGGCGATGGCTGCATCACTGGGCGCAGGCGCCGCGGTGGGAGCGGCCTGGGGCTTGCTGCTGCCGCGGGGCTTCGGGTTCTTCATGATCTTCCTCGGCATCGGGATCGGCTACGTCGTCGCCGAGGCGATCGGCCGCGCGACGAACCGCCGGACGGGGACGCCGCTACAGGTGATCGGTGCGCTGGGAGTGGTGGCAGCCTACTTCGTGCGCAACATGGTCGCCGACAACAGCTTCGTGCCGACGAACGACATCGGCGGCCTGATCGTCCTGCTGGCAGGCATCGTGATGGTGATCAGCCGGCTGCGCGGCTAGCGGAAGAAGCCGAGGGTGACGATGCCAAGGATCAGTGCACCACCGAGAACGACGATGCGCACGACCTCGTAACGGACGTGGGTGTAATCGCGGCTGACGTGCTTTTCGGCGCGTCCGTCCGGCGAAACGTCACGCACGTAATCGGCGCCGGGCGCTCCGGGCTCGGGCGCCTCTGTGGCGGTCTCGTCATCGACTTCGGTCGCGACCTGGCCAGACGGGGCTTCGGCGAAGTCGTACTGGACGGTTCTGCGGCTGCGGCGGCGGTTCTTTTTAGGCACTGTGTGTCAGTTGGCTCCTTACGTGGGATTCCAATGCATTATAGCGGGAGGCCGGGCGGTGCGCGAACGAGGACGGGGTGCGTTGACCGCTCCGGCGTTCGTGCTAAAATTCGGGCACGGCCCCGTGGTGTAGCGGTTAACATGCCACCTTGTCACGGTGGAGATCGTCGGTTCGAATCCGATCGGGGTCGCCAGATACGACTTTATACCTGCGACGGCGCAGGGTGAGCAGGGGTGCGCCGGGGCGCAAGACGGTGCTTTGCGACGTGACATCCAAGTGGGCGGATGCTGCTCGGCAGTTCGCGACGCACCTCGAAGCGGGCGTTTACTAGCCTGGATCGAAGAGCCCCGTCGCATCTAGTAGGCGAACGGTTCCACGTAGACATCCAGGGCGCGACTGCTGACGAAGGAGACGAAGCCCAGCGCGCGGGAAGTCTCGTGGGTCCAGGCCACGTTCACCGGATCCAGAGCGTAATCCACGGTGAAGATGAGTTCGCCCCGTTGTTGGGCATAGATCAGGGCCGCGAGGTACTCCTCGCTGCTGACGTGGAGCGTGCCTTCTGGAAAGTCGTCGTGCTGCCGCCGGCACCGATCCGGGAGCGACTGCACATAGCCATCGCTTTCAACGGCGTCGTCCGTCGCAGGAAGTGGACAGTCGCCGGGCGGGTCGTTATTGGCGCCGCCGTTGAACCACACTTGCTCCTGAGCGATGGCGTCGATGGCACGCAGGTAATCGTCGTCGTCCGCTAGCTCTGCCGCGTTCTGCGCGACGACGATGAAGCCTGGCTGGAGCCCGCGCGCACGATCTGCCAGGTCCGTGACCCAGGAGACCATCTCCCGGCGGGCGTCGAGGCCGGCGTCGGTTGCCATGCGATCGACAAGCTCGTCAGAGTACGCTTCGACCCAATCCAGGTAGACGCCATCGAACCCGGCCGCGACGATGGCCTCGATATAACCGCTTTCGGCGAGCCAGATTTCGCGCCACTCCGGGTGCCAGAAAGCCACGGGGAAGTTCCCCTCCCAGCCGTCCGGGTCAAGACCAGTAATCCAGCCGGGATCGCCGGGGCGCCAGCCATCTTGCCAATACGTGCGATAGTCCTCAGCCTCTCCTATGTTGATGTAGGCGAGAACGAGCTTCGACTGTGGCCCGTCTTGCAGCTGAGACACCACCTCGGCCATCGGGAACTCGGCACTCCCCCGCTCCGATGGGATGAAATCGAGCACCACCAGGTCGTGCTCCGACGCGGCCACCAGGTCGACCGCCTGCTGATCCAGATCGACATCTATCATGTAAAGCCAGTGGCGCACTTTGGCGAGTCGAGGGTCCTGAGCATTTCCGGCGAGGAGGCCAGCCTCTTGTTCGGGCTCGCCGTCTGGCTCGTCGGCGCCGGAGCAAGCCCAGCCAGCGACCAGAAGGATCGCCATAACGCTGGTGGCCACGAACCCTACGGCGACCCTGCTCATCCGATTATTCTAGTCGTGACGAACCCGCTAGCGCACACTGCCGTGTTGGCTGGGGCGGCGGGTTCGGCGCGGCGCTCGGGGGCGGCTCTGGTATCCTGTGCAGGCACAAGCGCACAAGGAGCAACAGATGCAGCTGACAGAAGCCCAACGCATGATCTACAACACGGCGAAGTCGTTCGCCGAGCGCGAGATCCGCCCGCACGTCCGCGAGCGCGCCGACGACGAGACGTTTCCGCTGGAGATCATGCGCAAGCTGGCGGAGAGCGGCCTCCTCGCCGGCCCCTTTCCGGAGAAGTACGGCGGCGCCGGCATCGACAACGTCTCGTACGTGCTGCTGTGCGAGGCGATCGGCGGCGCCAGCCCCTCGGTGTTCACGGCGGCGCTCACGGTGCAGCTCTCGCTCGTCAGCACCGCCGTCTGCAACTTTGGGGACGATGCACAACGCCAACGCTGGCTGCCGGACCTCTTCGCGGCGAAGAAAGTCGGCGCCTTCGCGCTGACCGAGCCGAACGTCGGGTCGGACCCGGCGGCGATGGAGCTGACGGCGCAGCGTGACGGCGACGACTGGGTGCTCAACGGCAGCAAGTTCTGGATCTCCAACGGCTCGCAGGCGGACCTCATCGTCGTCTTCGCGCAGACCGATCCCGGCTCGCGGCACAAGGGCGTGGCCGCCTTCGTCGTCGACGGCGACGCGCCGGGGCTGGAGCGGCAGGACATCCCGGACAAGATGGGGTTGACCGCCTCCAACACGGCGGCGCTTTTCTTCGACGGCGTGCACGTGGGCGACGACCGCCTGCTGGGAACGGCGGGCGACGGCTTCCAGATCGCCCAGACGTCGCTGGAGTCCGGCCGGACGTCGACGGCGGCGTGCGCCGTCGGCATCATTCAGTCGTGCCTCGACGCCTGCGTCAGCTACGCCAAGCAGCGCGAGCAGTGGGGCAAGCCGATCGCCGGCCACCAGCTGGTGCAGGAGATGGTGGCCGACATGGCGACCGACTGCGAGGCGGCGCGACTGCTGACGATCCAGGCCGCGCAGACACGCGACGCCGGCGAGCCCGCGACGAAGCATGTGGTGATGGCCAAGCACTTCGCGACGGAGGCGGCGGTGAAGGCCGCGCGGACCGCGATCTCGCTGCACGGCGGCGTTGGCTACCTGCGCGAGTATCCCGTCGAGGGACTGTTGCGCGACGCGATCGGCCTCTCGCTGTACGAGGGCACGACGCAGATCCAGAAGCTGCTGCTGGGCCGCGAAGTGCTGGGCGTTAGCGCGTTCTAGGGCGCAGCATGGACTGGAAGGACCTCGAAACGCACGTCACGGAGCTGCCGCAGGGCCGCGTCCATTATCGCGAGGCCGGCTCGGGCGAGACGTTGCTCTTCATCCACGGACTGTTCGTGCACGGCGGGCTCTGGAGCAAGGTCGTGCCGGCGCTCTCCGAGCGGTTCCGGTGCGTCCTGCCGGACCTGCCACTGGGCGCTCACGCGGAGGCGATGAACCGCGACGCCGACCTGACACCGCCCGGCCAGGCGCGCATCATCGCCGACTTCATGGCATCGCTTGACCTGCGGGACGTGACGATCGTCGCCAACGACACAGGAGGCGCCCTGACGCAGATCGTGCTCGCGAACCATCCGGAGCGCATCAAGCGAGTCGTGCTCACGAACTGCGACGCCTACGAGAACTTCCTGCCGAAGGCGTTCTGGCCGTTCCAGGCGCTGGGCTGGATCCCCGGTGCGACGTGGCTGATGGTGCAGTCGCAGCGGCTGCGCATCTCCCGTTGGGCGTCCCTCTGGATCGTCTGCCGGGAGCCGACGGACGACCGCCTGAGGCGCTCGTTCGGGGCGCCTTCCCGTCGCGGCGACGTGCGGCGCGACGTGAACAAGGTGCTGCGCGGAATCCACAGCAAGCACACGAAGAAGGCTGCTGAGTCGTTCGGCAGCTTTGAGCGGCCGGTACTGCTGGCCTGGGGCGATAAGTGCTGGTTCTTCGGCAAGCGCTACGCGGAGCGGCTGGCCGCGGACTTCCCGAACGCCCGCATCGAGCCGATCCCCGGCGCGGGCACGTTCGTGCCCATGGACCGCCCCGACGAGCTGGCGCGCGCGGTCATCGACTTCTGCGGCGACTGATCGCTACATCCCGTTCCACGCGCCTCGAGACACTTGGGCCTTGCCAACAATTCGCGCGCCTGCTTCCGTTGACTTGTGCGCACACAAACGCGAACCTCTAGCCGATGCCCTTGACCCTTCGCCTCGACCCTTGGACTCCGACGTACGAGTCCGCCCTCCAGATCGACGAAGACGAGACCGGCCCGCAGCCGGACGTCGACCCGTTCGTCGAGACGGACGATTGGCGCGCGCGTGAGCCGCAGTTCGTCGAGCGCCCGGCCACGATCGCCTTTGTGGACGGCGTGCAGCGCGTCGAGATGCGGGTCATCGGCGACCGCGACGGCAAGACCGTGTACGGCGCCTTCGCCTCGGTCGCCGTCGGCGCCGTGTTCACGCGCCAGGGCGGTTCGGAGGTAGCCGCCGAGACGCCGCTGCGGATACTGGCGCTGGCGGACGGCGAGACGCACCCGGCGGTGTCAGTGCCCTGCGGCGAGGCGACGCTGGAGTTCAGGTCGCGCCCCACGGCGGCGACCGGGCTCGCCGGCGTCCAGGAGGCGGTGCAGAGCGCCCGCCGCGAAGCCGAGATCGCGCTCGGCGAGCGGCTGGACGAGCAGGGGCGCGAGATGGTCGTCGTCGACGGGCGGCTCAACTGGCAGCCGAAGCGCAAGGCGATGGTGATCGGCCTGATCAAGACGATCCACAAGCGATATCTGGACGACGAACAGGCGGCCGTCATCGCGACGCTCAGACAGCGGACGCGCACACCGCTCTTTCGCATCGGCCGCGATCGCGCCGTCTACTCGTGGTATCTGCGGCTCACGGAGGGACGCGCTATCGACCACGCCTGGGCCGGCGTCGTCCGCGTGGAGACGCTGGAGACGATCGGCATCGAGGCGGCGGTGAAGCTGGCCGACCTGACGGCCTGCCACCTGCCAACGTTCGCGTCGGATTCGATGCACGATCCGCGCGCCCCGCAGAACCTCTACCCGATCGGCGGGCTGGAGGATCAGCTGCGCCACTCGCTGGGCGACCCCGAGTGGATCCGCCGGCACATCGAGATGCACTTCGCCCGGGAGATCGCGGCCGCATGACCGACGTCGGACGCGTCCTGGGAACGGACCCGGCGCACCCGCTGGACTTCTGGGTGGGCGTCGGCGAAGAGAGCTACCTGCAGCTCGACGACATCGTCGCCGTCGAGACCGACGTACCGGGGCGCGAGAAGATAACGCTGTACGGCGTCGTCGACATGGTGCGCGCCAAGTACGAAGGCGCCAGATTCGACTCAGACGTCTTCCGCGCGGCCGAGGGCGTGCTGCCGGTGGGCATCGCGACGGCCGCGCACGTCTCGGTGACGCGCATCGAACCGGAGATCTTTGTACCGCCGCAGCCGGGACAGCCGGCCGCCCGCGCGGAAGGCGCCGAGCGAGACAAGGCGCTCTACTTCGACGGCATGGAGAAGCGGTTCGCGGCCGGCCTCTCACGGGAGGGCGACGTGATCTGGGGCAACCTCGAGTTCCTCGACGGCACGCGGGGGGCGCACGTCAACATCTCGGGCATCTCCGGCGTGGCGACGAAGACGAGCTGCGCCATGTTCTTCCTCTACAGCCTCTTTCACTCGGACGTCCTGGGCCAGGACAGAGCAAACGCGCGCGCCGTGATCTTCAACGTCAAGGGCGAGGACCTGATGTTCGCCGACAAGCCGAACAAGCGCATCTCGCCCGAAGATGAGGAGAAGTACGCGAAGCTCGGCCTGCCGTGCGGGCCGTTCCAGGACGTCGGGCTCTGGTCGCCGGCGAGCAAGGACAGCACGTTCGAGATCGTACACAGCCTGGCCTCGCGGCAGGAAGGCGTGACGGCGTACTGCTGGTCGCTGCGCGAGTTCTGCCAGAACCGCATGCTGCGCTTCCTTTTCGCGGAGGCAGACAGCGAGTCGAGCCAGCTCTCGTACGCTGTCTCCGTCGTCGAGCGCTACCTCTTCCACGAGACGCAAGGCCAGCCGAAAGACCGCACCTGGGTCGAGATCGACGGCACACGCATCACGTCGTTCGAAGACCTTGTGGAGCACATCAGCGATCAGCGCGAGGCGGTGTTTTCGCGCGGGAGCCTGGCGACGGGCACGCAGGACGCCTTCCTGCGACGGCTGGCGGCCTCCGTGGACACAGCGGGCCACCTGATCCGCAAGCTCGACGCCAAGGAGGACGAGGAGCGGCACCGCATCGAGTGGGGGGCCAACCAGCTCAACGTAATCGACATCCACAGCCTGCACGACCGGGCCAAGCGCTTCGTCGTCGGCGTCGTGCTCAAACAGCTTCTGGAGGAAAAGGACGCCCACGGCTCGCGGCAGCCGCTGGTGTTCGTCGTGCTCGACGAGCTGAACAAGTACGCCCCGCGCGACGGCTGGAGTCCGATCAAGGAGGTCGTGCTGGACATCGCCGAGCGCGGCCGCAGCCTGGGCGTGATCCTCGTCGGCGCGCAACAGACGGCGAGCGAGGTCGAGCGGCGGGTCGTCGCCAACGCCAGCTTCCGCATCGTCGGCCGCCTGGACGCCGCCGAGGCCGAACGCAGCGAATACGGGTTCCTGACGCAGGCAGCACGGGCGCGGGCGTCGCTGCTCAAGCCCGGCAGCATGTTCATGCACCAGCCGGAGATCCCAGTGCCGCTGCTGATGCAGTTCCCCTTCCCCGCCTGGGCGACGCGCCCGGACGAAGTCGCGGCGCCGACCGCTGTGCCGAAGGGCTTCAAGTCGTGAGCGCCGGCAGCGCCTCCTGAGGCTGGGGAAGAATGCGCTTCCTGCACACGTCTGACTGGCACGTCGGTAAGCAGCTCCGCAACCGCCGGCGCGACGATGAGTACGCCGCCGCGCTGACCGAAGTGCTGGAAATCGCCAGGAGCGAGGAGGTCGACTGCCTGCTGGTCGCCGGCGACGTCTTCGACTCGGCCGTGCCGCCGCCGGAGGCCGAGCGCATCGTCTTCCACTTCTTCGGCGAGCTGGCCGGCGCGGGCATCCCGGCGGTCGTCATCGCGGGCAACCACGATCACCCACGCCGCTGGGACGCCTATGCGCCGGTGCTGCGCCACCTGGGCGTCCATGTCCGGGGCGAGCCCGTCAGCGTGGCCGACGGCGGCGCGATTGAGCTGCCGTCGCGCGACGGCGCCGAGACCGCGATCATCGCCGCCCTACCATGGGTCAACGAGCGCCGCGTACGCGACTTCGAGTCGCTGATGATGGAGGGCAAGCACCTCGAAGAGTACGCCGACGGCGTCGCGCAGATGCTGGCGCACGTTTGTACGGCATTCCGAGACGACACCGTGAACGTCCTCGTCACTCACCTGCTAGTCGACGACGCAAAGGTGGGAGGACCGGAGAGCGGCGAGAGGCCGCTGCACATGGGGCAGAGTTATGTCGTGAAGCGGCAGGCCCTGCCAACGACCGCACAGTACATCGCGCTCGGCCACGTACATATGCCGCAGGACACCGGCCTGGCGAACGGTTCTTACAGCGGGTCGTTGCTGCAGTGCGACTTCGGCGAAGCCGGTCAGACCAAGCGCGTCAACGTCGTGGAGATCGCGCCCGGACGCAAGGCCAAGGTGCGCGAGGTGCCGCTGACGACGCCGAAGCGGCTGCGCAACGTCGGCAGCCACAAGGAGGGCGTCACGCTGGACGAACTGAAGACGCTGGCACCAGACGTCACAGAAGACTACGTGAAGGTGTTTGTGAAGGTCGACCGGCCGCTGCCCGGGCTCGCCGAGCAGGTGCGCGAGATCGTCCCCAACGCCGTCGACATCGTCGTCCAGCGCACGGACGAGGAAGCGGAAGACACGGGGCCGACGGTGCAGCGGATGTCGGCCCAGGAGCTGTTCGCGGCGTACCACCAGGGCGCCTACGGCTCCGCACCGGCGAAGGAGCTGCTGGCGCTCTTCAACCGGCTGTACGAGGAGGGTGGCGGTCCAATGGATGCGTTGCATGCGGCCGACTAAGCTCAAGGTGCAGGGCCTGACGGCCTTTCGCAAGCCGGTCGAAGTCGACTTCAGGGACCTCGATCTCTTCGCGATCACCGGGCCGACAGGCGCGGGCAAGTCGTCGCTCGTCGACGCGATCTCGTATGCGCTGTTCGGCCAGATACCGCGCGTGGGCAG
Source organism: Chloroflexota bacterium (assembly GCA_022561635.1). Lineage (GTDB taxonomy): Bacteria > Chloroflexota > Dehalococcoidia > SM23-28-2 > RBG-16-64-32 > CF-162. The sequence goes on from JADFQV010000029.1 coordinate 12,021, forward strand.
CGAAGTGAAGCAACTGATCTCGCCCGGCGGAGATTCCCTCACGGTAGAGCTTGAGTTCAGTCACAGGGGTGCCCGCTGCCGCATTCATCGCTCTACGCGCAGGACGGGCCAGGGCAAAGTGCAGTTCGAAACGTTCGACGCGCGCCGCGAAGAGTGGATTCCGGTCGCCGACAGGGTCAAGCAGGCGACCGAGGAGATCGAGAACCTGCTGGGGATGGACTACGAGGGCTTCACGCGCTCGATCATCCTGCCGCAGGGAGAGTTCGAGCGGTTCGTCAAAGGTGAGCCACGAGAACGGCGGCGCGTCCTCGACGGCCTCCTGCGCCTCGGGGTCTACGGAGACATGCAGCGCGCCGCTAACGCCATCGCAGCGCGCCAGAACGACAACGCCACGCGCATCGCAGCGCGACTGGCGAGCGAGCTTGCGGACGCCACTCCGGCCGCGCTCAAGGAGGCCAAGAAGTTGCTGGCCGATCTTGAGGCGGAGGCGAAGGCGGCGACTACTGCCCGGGAGGCGCTCGACAAGGCACGCCGCACGGCCGAAACGCTGTCGGGCGCCCGCGCCGAGCAGCGCGCGGCGGCCAAGCAGCTGGAAGCCGCCGAGAAGGAGTTGGAGAAGGCGAAGGACGCCACGCAGACCGGTGAGACGAAGGCCGAGTCGATCCGGAAGAAGGTCGCGTGGCTCGCTGAGCGGCTAGAAGCGAACACCTTCGATGCCGACGAATACCTGCGTTACCGTGAAGCGACCAGGCTCGCGGACGAACTAGCAGCGGCGGAGAAGGAGCTAGCCGACGTCGACAAAGAGCGCGCCGCTCTGGAATCGCGGGCGAAGGCGGCGAACACTGAGGCGAAGAAGGCGGCGAGCGGCCACGAGAACGCCGAGAAGGCGGCGCAGGCGGCGCAGGAGGCCTTTGATGCGGGGCGTCGCGCAAACGCCGCTGCGGCTCTTCAGCAGCGGCTCAAGGCGGGCGATCCGTGCCCGGTCTGCGGCCAGAGCGTCGGCGAACTACCGCATATTGAGCACCCGGAACTGAAGGACGCACAGGCGGCGGCGAAACGAGCGAAGGACGGGGAGAGTGCGGCGCGAACGGCTACCGAAGCCGCCAAGCGCACGCTCACGCAGCTACAGACTCGCGTCGAGTCCGCGGCAGACAACCTGGGCGCTGCCGCCAGACGAGTCGAGGAGAGGCGCCGGAGCCTGAAGGAGACGTTGGGCCGCGAGCCGCCGCCGGCCAAGGAGATCGCAGCGCACTTGCTGCGGCTGCAGAAGGCGGAGACCGAGCGCAAGCAGCTCGCAGCCGATCTCGAGGAGCAGAACAAGAAGCTCGCCGCGATCACGGACGAGATGAAGGAAGCTACTTCGAGCCTGGCGCGCCTGCAGGCCGAGGCGAAATCCGCACGAGGCGCCGAAGAAGGCGCGGCGGAGAAGGCGACCGCCGCCGAGAAGACGCTGCGGGAAGCGTCGCAGAGCGCCGGCTGGGACGACGTCGTGAGCGCGCTGGCCCGTGACCAGGACGCCTCGCCGGTCGTCGAGCGCCGGCTGCGGGACGCCCAGGAGCGCGACCGCGAGGTGAGCCGGGCGATCGGCGTTGGTGAGACTCGCATCGCAGCGATCGCGGCGGAGATCGAGCGGGCGAAGGAGTTGCGCGCGGAAGAGAAGGAGGCCCGCGAGGAGGCCCGCGTGGCTAAAGATCTGGCGTCGCTCCTCAGGGCGGACGCTTTCCCCTCGTACATCCGCGAGGAAGCGCTGCGAACGTTGGCGCGTGACGGCTCGCGGCGTCTGCTGGAGATTTCGCAGGGGCGCTACAGCTTCGTCGTCGAAGGGCAGGACTTCTCGATCGAGGACCGCTGGAACGGCGGCGAGAAGCGCTCCGTCAAGACTCTGAGCGGCGGCGAGACGTTCCTCGCCTCGCTCGCCCTGGCGCTGGCGCTGGCCGAGCAGCTCCCGGGCCTGGCGGGAGAGGAGTCGGGAGGCACGCTGGAGAGCTTGTTCATCGATGAAGGCTTCTCGCACCTGGACAGCGAAACGCTCGATATCGTGGCGTCGGCGCTCGAGGTGCTGGGCCAGGACCGCAGCCGGCTGATCGGCGTGATCACGCACGTACCGGCGCTGGCGGAGCGGATGCCGGCGCGGATCGTCGTGCACAAGACGCAGGCCGGCAGCAGCGTCAGCGTGGAGTAGTCCGGACACAAACAAGGCGCCTGCGCGGCGCCCTGTTTGACCCCTCCCTTTGGGCTAAGCGGCGGATTTTAGCCGCCCACTCAACGGGATGGGCTTATTCTAATTGCCTGCCGAAGCTTGTCAAGCGGCGGTACTCACCCCGGCAGTGCGCTACAATAGAGAGGCAATGGTAACCGAGAACGACATCGTCGAGGGGCTGCGGGAGATCTACGACCCGGAGCTTCACTACAACATCTACGACCTCGGCCTCGTCTACGACATCCGCATCGCGGAAGACCGGTCGGTCAAGATCGTGATGACGTTGACCACTCCGATGTGTCCGATCGGTCCGATGCTCACGGAACAGATCCAGGAGTTCCTCGGCCTCATGCCCGGCGTAACAGGGGTCGACGTCGAGTTCACGTTCGACCCGGCCTGGTCCACGGAGAAGATGACGGACGAGGCGCGAGCCGACCTCGGCCTGGACTAGGAGACTGCTGTGATCGAAGGACGATACGACGGTCGCATCGCGATCGAAATCACGTATTGCGTCGAGTGAGGATACCTTCCCCTAGCCGCCTGGATGGCGACCGAGATCTGGCACGACTTCGGTGCCGACGCCCCGGTGACGCTGATCCCCGTCGGTAAGGGCAACCTGACGTTGCACGCCGACGGCAAGGCGCTCTTCGACCGCAAGGCGGAGGACGGCATCTACCCGGAGATGAAGCGCCTGCGCGAGATCAAGAAGCAGATCTGGGAGCTGATCGAAGCGAAGGAAGCCGGCGCCTAGGACCGTTCAGCGCATCACGATAGCGGCCTAGCGCCAGGAGCGGCCAGTAGTTCCGGTACAGGTCGTACTTGATGTAGAAGTCGCCGGGGAAACCGGTGCCCGTGAACTGCGGCTCCAACCACTGCCCATCTTCCTCCTGATTCTCGATCAGCCACTGCGCCCCCCGTTCGAGCGAGTCGTCGATCGCGCCGTCACCACTAACTGCGAGCAGGCCGGTCATCCCCCAGGCCGTCTGTGATGGCGCGCTCTCGCCGCGGCCGGCCCACGATTCGTCGACGTAGCTGCGGGGATCTTCGCCCCAGCCGCCATCCGCGTTCTGCACGCCGGTGAGCCAGGCGGCGGCCCGATGGAAGCGCCGCTTCGTCATGTCGCAGCCGGCGGACTTGAACGCCGGCAGCACGCTGCCCGTGCCGGCGACGTAGTTCACGCCCCAGCGACCGAACCAGCGCCCGTCCGGACGGTTCTCGCGCCGCAGGTAGCGCAGGCCGCGGTGCACCGCTGCGGAGTCGCCTGCGCCGAGGAGGGCGAGCGCTTCGATGACGTGCGCGGTGACATCTTCCGACGGTGGATCGATCACCTCACCGAAGTCGCAGAAGGGGATCTCGTTAACCAGGCGGCGGGTGTTGTCACGGTCGAATGCGCCCCAGCCGCCGTTGGCCGACTGCATGCCGAGCAGCCAGCGCCGGCCGCGCTCCATCGCCTCGTTCTTTCGTCGTTCGTCCGGCAACCGCACGCGGGAAAGGGCGATCAGGGCTTCGGCCGTGTCGTCGGTGTCAGGGTAGAAGTTGTTGGCGAACTCGAACGACCAGCCACCCGGCTCGACGCCAGGCGCACCGACCTGCCAGTCGCCACCGGTCAGCACCTGGCGGCCCAGTAGCCAGTAAGCAGCGTGCACGAGCGCCGGATGATCGGGCGCCAGGCCGGAGTCGAGCAGCGCGTTCATCGCCAGCATCGTGTCCCAGACCGGGGACACGCAAGCCTGCGGGTTGAACGTTTCGCCGTCCTCTATCGCCCAGCCGGACTCAAACGCCTGGAGGCCGCGCCTCATCACCGGGTGATCGACCGCGTAGCCGCGCACCTTGAGCGCGATCAGCGAGTAAACCCATGCCGGCTGGATGCCGCCCCAGGCGCCGTCGGCCTCCTGGTGCTCGACGATCCAGTCCTCGGCGGCGCGGAAGGCTGCCTCGCGGGTAGCGCCTGGAGCGAAGCGGTCGAAGCGGCGGAGCAGGCCATCCGCGCGGTGGAAGAACGAGCTCCAGCGCGAGTTCTGCGGCGCGGGGAGGCTGTAGTCCGTGCCGTCGCGACCATCGGGGAACAGTTCATCGATGCGGGCGTGGTCCGGCACCGGGCACGTCGGTCGCTCGCTGAGGATGATCAGCATCGGCACGATCGTCGCCCGCGCCCAGGCCGCGAAGTCGTAGATGTTGAGAGGGAACCAGCGCGGCAGGAAGATCATCTCCGGCGGCAGCACCGGAACGCCGCGCCAGTCCCACTGGCCGAAGAGCGCGAGCCAGATCTTGGTGAAGACACGTACCTTCGGCACGCCGCCGGCCGAGAGAACCCACTCGCGAGCGCGGGTCATCGCCGGGTCGTCGGGCGATTCGCCGGCGAGCTTGAGCGCGAAATAGGACTCAACCGTGGCGTTAAGGTCAGGCGGGCCACCGTGGTAAACGGCCCATGTCCCGTCGGCGCGCCGCTGGCGGCGCAGGTAGTTGGCGACTTTACGCCAGCGCTCGTCTTCGCCGACGCCGAGGAAGTGCGTGAGCAGCAGATACTCCGCCGCCATGCAGACGTTCGATTCCAGATCGCCGAGCCAGTAGCCCGACGGGTGCTGCGTGCGAAGAAAGTAGTCCTGTGTCCGCCGGATCGCCTCGTCCAGCGCCTCTGGAGAAGCGCTCATGACGCTTGAGAGCCGACGAGCCGAGGCAGGAAGGCGTTCAAGAAGCGCGCAAGGGTGCCCAAGCCTCGCCGCGAGCGTTCAGCTTGCTGAGCAAACATCGGGATGTATTCGGGGTGGTCCTTGATCCAGTCCTGGAACGCTCCCACGTCGAACGTGCCGTCTGCGGAGATCGCCGGCGTCTCGACAAGTTCATCCGCAGCCTGGTCCGTGACGACCCGTAGGGCGACGTACGGCAAGTCGGCCGCCGCGGCTGCCTTGCCGATCCAGTAGCTCTCCATCTCCACAACGTCATGCTCCATCCAGGCGTGGAGGTCGGCCTTGTCGGCGGACGTCCAGGCGACCTCGTCGACCGTCACAGCTGAGCCGATCCTCGCCTCGATCTCTGCACCGCCAGCGACTTCAAGCGCCAGCGTCAGGAGCCGCTCGTCCGAGAACGCCGGTGTCTCCTCGAGGGTGCCGCGCATGCTTGCGTGATGCACGTGTGAGCAGGCGAGCAGCTGTCCGGCGCGCAGCTCACGGTTCAGGCCACCGGCCGTACCGACCGACAGAACAGCCTCCGGCTTAAAATGTTCCAGCACGGACGTCGCGACGTCGTGAGAGCGGCGGCCAAGCCCCGTCTGACAGACGGCGAGGTCGTTGGCCTCGTAGACGGGAAAGCCTGCGACGTCTCGAGAGGGCCCGATGGCGCCACCGCCAAAGCAGGCCCGGACCTCAGGCTCCATCGCCGCGAAGACGAGGATCACTTGCGCCGCCTGCGTCCGCTGCTCAGGCTGAGCTCCCGCCGTCCCGGGGATCGACCGCTGACGCGGCTGCCCGCTCCAGTTCGCGGGCCTTCTTGGCGACGCCGGGCCTCGACGAGCGGCGCACCATTTCGACGAAGGCGCGCGGGCTGGACATCGCCTCCTGGATTGCTGAGCCCTCGTAGCCACAGTGCATCATGCAGGTATCGCAGCGGGGGTCTCTGCCCAGGCCGTAGGCCTTCCAGTCCGTCTCCATCAGCTGGTCGAACGTCGTCACGTGCTCGTCGGCGATGAGATAGCACGGCTTGCGCCAGCCCGCGGGCGTATAGGTCGGCGTACTCCACTGCGTGCACTCGTACTCCCGTTCGCCGATGAGGAAGTCGAGGTAGAGCGGGTTGTGATAGAAGCGCACGCTCTCGCGGCAGCCTTCGAAGACGCGGCGGAAGAACGACCGTGCTTCCTCGCGCTGAAGGAAGATGTCGTGTTGCGCGACCTCCTTGTATTGGAAGCCGGGCGAGACCATCATCCCCTCGACGCCCATGTCGTTGAGCATCGCGAACAGCCGGTGATATTCCTCGGGCTGATTGCCGCTGAAGAGAGTCGTATTTGTGCAGACGCGGTGACCGGCTTTCTGAAGGGCCTTGATCGCCTTGATCGCCACGTCGTAGACGCCTTTGCGCTCCACGGCGACGTCGTGCGTTTCGCGCAGGCCGTCCAGGTGGACGACGAACGCCAGGTACGGCGAGGGCTTGATCACGCGAAGCGCCTTGCGATAGAGGAGGGCGTTCGTGCAAAGGTAGACGTAGCGCTTCTGCTTGACGATGCGGGCGACGATCTCGCCGATTTTCGGGTGCATTAGCGGCTCGCCACCGGCGATCGAGACGACGGGCGGATTGCACTCATCGACGGCGGCCATGCACTGCTCGACGGTGAGCTTGCGTTCGATGATCGGCTCGTACTCGCGGATACGGCCACAGCCGGTGCAGGTGAGGTTACACTCCTCCAGCGGCTCGAGGATCATGGTCAGGGGGAAGTGCTCACGCCCCTTGATCTTCTGCTGCAGAAGATACCAGCCAAGCTTCAGCGAAAGTCCCAGTGGTCTTCCCGGCATGCCGCCTCCTTTAGAAGTCCCTTTCGAGCAAAAAGTCCGTGACCTCCCGCATTTCGCCGGCCGCGCTCTCGTCGAGATCGGCAGCGGCCAACTCACTGAGCGCGGCGGTGCGGTATCCGTCGGCCTCATCCTGACAGTACGCCTGCGCTCCAAGCGAGTCCAGCAGCCCGACGACGAAAGAAACGTCGCCCGCCGAGGGTTCGCCCGCCCCGTAGACTCTCTGGAGCCGCTCCAGTTCGTCGCCTTCAGTGCGCTCCAATGCGAAGACGATGGGAAGGGATTTCTTGTGCCGGCGGATGTCGGCGGCCACAGGCTTCCCGGTGCGGTCGACGTCGCCCCAGATACCGAGCATGTCGTCGCGCACCTGAAAGGCGAGGCCAAGCTGCCGGCCGCAGCGTCCGAGCGCCGCGACGATCTCGGCCGAGGCGCCGGCGGCGAGCGCGCCAAGAGCGAGCGAAGCGTCGAAGAGCGCACCGGTCTTGCGGGAGATCATCGCCAGATAGGCGTCGAGCGAGACGTCGGTCTCCCCCTCGAAGGCGATGTCCATCACCTGTCCCTCGACCATCTCCAGCGTGCGCTCGTCGAGCAAGCGCGAGGCAGCAATGACCGACGTCTCGGTGACTTCGGTGAGCGAGAGGCGCGCCAGCGCGAGAAGTGCGTCGCCGGCGTTGATCGCCTGCGGCTCGCCCCAGACGGCCCACACCGTGTCACGGCCGTGGCGGAGACGGTCGCCGTCCTGCACGTCGTCGTGGACGAGCGAGAAGTTGTGCACGAGTTCTACGGCTGAAGCGAATGGCAGGGCGCGTTCCGCCTCGCCCCCGGCAGCTTCGCAGGCAAGGAGACAGAGAACGGGTCGCAGTCGCTTGCCGGTGCTCTGGGTGGGGCGCCCTTCGGCGTCTTCCCAGCCGAGATGGTAGCGCAGCATGCTATAGAGGTCGCGCGGTTCAGGGCGGTCGACGAGGCTGCGGAGGTGATCGTCCAGCGCCCGCCGGTAGCGAGTGAGGGCAGCCGGAGGCTGCAAGGTTACTCGCCTACGAGCTGTATGACGATTTCACGCTCGCGGGCGTGGTCAAGCTCGACGAGGAAGATGCGCTGCCACTGGCCGAAGAGCATGCGGCCACCGGCGACGGGGATGCTTTCGCTGGCCCCCAGCAGCAGGTGCTGGCAGTGGGAGTGGCCGTTCGGTTCCTCGCCGCTATCGATCGGGTGACCGTAGCGGTTGTGCGCGTAGTCGGCGCCGCAGGGAGCGGCATGCTCCAGCATCTTCTCCATATCGGCGATCAGGTGAGGTTCGTTCTCGTTGATGCTGATGGCGGCGGTCGTGTGCTTGGAGAAGACGACGACGAAGCCGTTTTCGATCCCCGACTGCTCGACGAGCTCAGTCACCTGATCCGTGATATCGATGAACTGAGGCCCGCGCTCGGTCTGGAAGGTGAGGGTGTGCGAGGCGATCTTGCTGCGGCTCTCTTCGCGGGTACCCTTAAGCACGCGCACGCTCCTTCTGTTGAGTGGATGATGGACGCCCGGCAGCCAAGAAGGCCGTGGCGGGTGGTGTCAGTGCCTGTTGGTGTGTCTCTGTCATTCTGGGCTTGAGGAACAGCATACTGGCGACGAGGGGAATCGTCCACCCATGCGGGACGCCTCCTCGTCCGGTAGTTTACAACCTGGTGACAGCAGTTGCACGCCTTGTCCCAAGCTTATGCTTCGCTAACCTGCCTTTCGGAACGCACGAGTGAGCGCATGGCTTCCATGGCGGCAGAGGCGCCGCTGCGAACCGCGCTCTCCATCGTCGCCGGCCAGCCGGTGTCGGTCCAGTCACCGGCGAGAAAGAGGTTGCGCACCGGCGTGCCCTGTGTCGGGCGCAGCCGGGCGACGCCGGGCTGCGCCGAGAACGTGGCCTCGCGCTGCTTGACGACGAGCGCGCGCACGAGGCCAACATCGCGCGCCGCCGGGAATAGCACCTGGATCTCCTTCTCGAATTGGTCGCGGATCTCGGCCGCGGGCACGTCGATCCATTCGTGCGCGCCGCTGAGTGAGATGTCGAGGTACTGCGGGCCATCCTGCCGCCAGAGCTTCGACTTGTTGAAGACCCACTGCACCGGTGTGTTGAGGAAGGCCGCGAACGCCCGGTCCCAGACAGGCCGCTCGTACCAGAGGTGGACGTTGACGATGGGCGACGCGCCGATCTCACCGATGCGTGCGAAGAAGCGATCGTCGCGGACGGCGTCCGGGAGCACGGCCGGCACGTCTCCCGGCGTCAGCGCTATAACGTAGGCGTCGGCAGTAAACTCGCCGGCGCTCGTCAGGGCGCGTGAGATGCCGGCCGCGTCCGACTCGAGGCCGTGAAGGGCAACCGTCGTCATGATTTCGCCGCCACGGGACTCGATGTACTCGCGAGCGGCACCCGCCAGGAGCGACGAAAGGCCCATCTTCGCCCAACCAACGTTGGCGCCATCGCTCGTGCGCAGGAAGCCCTCCTGAAAGACCATGAGCGCGAGGGCGGCGCTGACGCGCGAGGCGTGGTCGTTAAGCGTGGGCTGCACGATGAGGTTCCAGAGGCTGTTGATGGCGTTGCGGCTCTGGCGGCGGTCGAGTAGCCATTGCTCGAACGTTATGTCGTCCAGCTCCGGGTGCCTGGCGAGATCGGTCGAGCGCATCTGCGCGAAGGCGAACGTGGCGAGCGCCTTCTCACGCAGCGAGAGCGACTTGAAGCGCAGCAGCGACGGCATGAGGTGCGCCGGCGGCGGCAGCGAGGCGCTCTGCAGAACCGATTCGCCCCGGATTCTGTCGATGACGGGAACACGAAAGCGTCGCTGGAGGTGTACGCCGTCGCGCACGCCCAGGCGTTCCAACAGGGCGATGTACGCCGTGCAGCAACCGAGGAAGACATGCTGGCCGTTGTCGACCTCGACGCCGTCGGCCTCATACGAATAAGACCGCCCACCGAGGAACGGGCGTTTCTCGATCAGCTTCACGCGCACGCCAGCGTCAGCGAGTTCGCAGGCGGCGGTGATGCCGGCCAGGCCGCCGCCGGCGACGAAGACGACCGGACGGTCCGTCATCGCACGACCGAGCGGACAAGCTCGCGCCCGGCCAGGGCGATCTTGCGTCCGGTGCCGGGGCCGACGCGGCGACGAAAGATGACGCCTGGCCGCTGCTCAATCTCGTCAAGAATGCTGCTGTAGATGGCCGCCATCACGCCGACGCAGGCACGAGCGCGAACGGGCAGATACGGCAGCAGGCGCCGGCCGCTCGTATAGAATTCGCGCGCGCGGTGAACCTGGTAGGCGATCAGCCGCCGGAACTCCGGCGTCACCTTGCGCTCCAGTAGCTCCGCGTCGCTATAACCGAACCACTCGACTTCCTCCTGCGGCAGGTAAACGCGGCCGCGATCCGCGTCTTCGGCAACGTCGCGCAGGATGTTCGTGAGTTGAAGCGCAATACCGAGGTCGATGGCGCACTGGCGCGCGCGCTGGCCGCCACGGTAACCGAAGATCTCGACCGAGATAAGCCCGATGGAAGAGGCGACGCGATAGCAGTAGGCGCGCAGGTCGGTGAACGTGGCGTAGCGGCTGACGGTGAGGTCCGTGCGCACGCCGTCGATGAGGTCGACGAAGTGCTGCAGCGGCACGTCGTAGCGCTCGATCGTCCTGCCTAGCGCCTCGAAGACCGGCCCGTCAGGGTCACCGGCCAGGGTGCGATCGAGAGCGTCACGGGCGCCGTCCAGCGCCCGCTCGGCCTCCTCGGGAGGCAGGCCGCCGTCGGCCAGGTCGTCGCACTGGCGGGCGAAGGCGTACGCAGAGTAGATCGCACGGCGCTGCGCGGGCGGAAGCAGGAGGAAGCCGTAGTAGAAGCTCGAAGATTCGCGGCGGGTGATCTCGCGGCAGTACTCGTAGGCCGCGTCTATGCCGTTCCTCACGGCCTGGCCCGCACTGGCAGCGGCAGCAGGCCCCGGGCGGTGAGGAAGGCCTTGCGCGGCCGTGATAGAGTCGGCCGGCTCGTGAGCACGTCGTGGCCGCGCGCGGCGATTTCGTCGAGGACGGCGAGGCCGCTGAGCGTGAACAGGCGCAGGTCGGTGCGCAGCCGGCCGGAGACGACGCCGATCAGCGCGACTCCCTCGTCGAAGATCTCGCGCGTGCGCCGCACTTCGAACGCCATCAGGCGCCGGAAGTCCGCAGTCACGCGCCGCGCACGCAGGTCGTCCTCGCTCACGCCGAAGCGCTCAAGGTCCTCTTGCGGGATGTAGATGCGGTCCTGCTCCAGGTCGGCGGTGACGTCCTGCCAGAAGTTCGTGAGCTGGAGCGCTGTGCAGGTGGTGTCGCTCAGCCCCTGGCGCACCCGGTCGCGATAGCCGAAGACGTAGAGCACCAGGTGACCCACAGGATTGGCCGAGAAGGTGCAGTAGTCAAGCAGCTCGTCGAAGGTGACGTAGCGCTTGACCGTCTGATCGCGGCGGTTAGCCTCGATCAGGCGCTCGAACGGCTCGGCCGGGATGTCGAACTCGCGGATCGTGTTCGCCAGCGCCACGAAGCGCGGGTCGGACGGCGAGCCATCGTAGGCGGCGCGCAGTTCGCGCTCCCACTCGTCCAGAAGGGCCAGGCGGTCGCCGTCGGCTTCATCGCCGAGATCGTCGACGCCGCGGCAGTAGGCGTATACGGCGTAGACGTGATGCCGGAGCGCCCGCGGCAGCAGCCACGAGGCGACGGGGAAGTTCTCGTAGCGCCCGAGAGCGATGCGGCGGCAATGCTTGTAAGCATCGTCGAGGGTTGGCGGCGGGGCGATGGGTTGGGCGAGCAATTGGTGTTCCTGCGTGCGAGTTTCATTCTAGGAGCGGCTTGCAGCGTGTCAACCGTGCGTAGATGCGTCTACTCGGTGCGAACCTTGACCTGCATCTCCATCATCAGGAGTTCGGACGTTTCGGCCCCTTCGACGATGATGCGGTCCTCGTCCGAGATCATGGCGGCGTCTCCGTTGGCGAGCGCCTCGCCGTTGATGGTCACCGCGCCGTCAAGGACCAGCAGGTAGCCGCCGAAGTCCGGCGCGAACGCGTGACCGACGTTCTGCCCCGCTTCCAGCCGTGAGACGTACATCGCCGCGTCTTGGTGGACGAGGAGGCTGCCACCTTCGCGGTCCGGCCCGATGACGCGCAGCAGGCGGTTCGTCCGCTCCTCCGCCGTCGTCTGCCGCGACCCGACGCCCGGCCCGAGG
>JADFQV010000030.1 GCA_022561635.1 Chloroflexota bacterium
CGCCTCGCCGTTCGGCTCCTCGAGATAGCGGGCGCGCGAGTTGAACAACGGCCCCCACTTGCGGGGAATCTTGGCGGTGCCGATGTGGTTGTCGCCGTCGATCAGCGCCCAATCGCGGTCGCCGGCGAGACCGCCAGCGGTGACGAGCGCGCGGTTCAGCTGCTCGCCCATCATCGCCTTCACGGGAAAGCGCCAGAGTGCGGAGACAGTACCGATACGAGTCACGCGGCGCATTGTACCAGCGACGGGCGCCGGCGCGCGTGGATCGGCGCGCGGCAAGCCGATATGATTGCCCCGTGCCAGCCGAAATCATCGACGGTAAAGCGATCGCCGGGCAGGTCCGGGCCGAGGTCGCCGAGCGTTCCAGGCTTCTGCGCGAGAATCACGGCGTTACGCCCGGCCTCGCGCTCGTCCTCGCCGGCGATAACGCCTCTTCGCTCTCTTACGTGCGATCAAAGGGCACGACCGCGGAGGAAGCGGGCCTCTTCTCGGAGATGATCCACCTGCCGCAGGACACGCCAGAGGATGAGATCATCGCCCGCGTCGCCGCGCTCAACGCCGACGCGCGCTTTCACGGCATCCTCGTCCAGCTACCGCTGCCGAAGCAGATGCGCGAGGACACCGTCATCGCTGCCATCGACCCGGCCAAGGACGCCGATGGTGTTACGCCCACGAGCCTGGGCAAGCTGCTGCGCGGCGAGCCCACGACCTGGCCCGCAACGCCCGCCGGCATCGTCGAACTGCTGCACCGTACCGGCAATCCGCCCTCCGGCAAGCACGTAGTGATCTGCGGCCGCTCGAACATCGTCGGCAAGCCGCTGGCCGGCATCCTGATGCAGAAGAACGAGCGCGCCAACGCCACGGTCACGCTCTGCCACACGGCCACTAAGGAGTTGGCGCAATTCACCCGCCGCGCGGATATCCTGGTCGCCGCGATGGGCGTCGCCGGGGCGATCACGGCAGACATGGTGAAGCCCGGCGCCGTCGTCATCGACGTCGGCAACAACTGGGTCGAGGACGCCAGCCGCAAGTCGGGCCGGCGCCTGGTCGGAGACGTGAACTACGAGCCGGTGCGCGAGGTCGCCGGCGCGATCACACCCGTGCCCGGCGGCGTCGGGCCGATGACGATCGCCATGCTGCTCTCCAACACGGTCTGGCTGGCCGAGCAGACCGCCCGCCGCTAGGCCGGACGGCTAGCGACGAACACTGTCAGCCTCGGATCGGCCGTGCCCTCGCCCATCGACTCCAGCTCGCTGATCTCACCGAGCCCGGCCGAGCTCAGCAGCTCACGGTAGCCGTCAACCGTGTACGCCTGGTAGGTCGCAACGTAGCGCCCCACACGGCCCGTCGCGACGTCCACGGCGTACCAGCGAGCGGTCGCCGTCTCCGTCTCCTCGTCCCAGAACGACTCTTCGAGCACCACATGCGGATCGTCCGACCAGAGGCCCGATTCCATCCCGTACCAACGCTGACGAGAGTGACCGTCGCGCTGCGTCGACTCGTACGTCGAAACCTCTATGAGAAACCGTCCGCGGGGCACGAGCCCCTCAGCAGCGCGGCGCACGATGTCTTGCGCCTCCTCCGGGCGGAATACGTTCAGCTCGCCGGCAATCAGCATCGCCAGTTCGTACGGCCCACCGAACTCCGTCTTCCGCATGTCGCCTTCGATTACCGTGATTGGGAGGCCCCCACGTTCGGCCGTCTTGCGAGCATGTGCTACCGACGCGGGCGAGTAGTCGACGCCAGTCAGCGTGTGTCCCCGGCGGGCCAGGCGCTCCATGTACAGGCCCGGGCCGCAGCCGAGATCCAGCACGCGCGACGGCTGGGCGGCGAGCAGCTCCGCGTGAATCCACTCGGCGTGAGCGTCGATCGTTTCCGTGCGGCGGCTGGCCGCATCGTGCTCCTGCGAGAAGTGTTCGGCCAGCATGCGGCGGCTGAAGTCCGGATCGGACCAGGGGATCGTGTCGCCCTCGGCCCACGGGGCGGGCGGAATCGTCCGCCGCATGATGTCTTCGAGCTTCATGCGCCGCGCTATTCCGCCGGAGGTTCGGGGGCGTCGGCGATCATCGCGTTGGCGCGCCGGTTCACGGTGAGCTGGAAGACGTCCGGCCGGGCGTAGTGGCCGGCCGCGTCGAGCCAGTAGCGCGAGCCTAGCTGGCGGGTGATGTCGATCTCCGCGTAGAGGATCTCCTCCTTGGCGGTGACCGGGCCGGCGAGAAGGTCGCCGTCGGGACCGACGATGGCGCTGTTGCCAACGTTCACCCACTCACCGTCCGGCGGATAGAGGCTCTTGAACTCGTAGCGGTCCGGGATCTCGTCGCGGCGCATGGCGATGCAGCAGCCGATGACGTAGAGGCGCCCTTCCTTGGCGATGTGTCGGAGCGTCGCGACCCAGCTGTCGGCGCTGTCCCACGTCGCCGCGACGTAAATCTGTACCCCCTGCGCGTACATGGCGTAGCGAGCCAACGGCATGTAGTTCTCCCAGCAGATGAGCCCTCCCAGCTTTCCGTACGGAGTGTCGAAGACCTCAAGCGTGCTGCCGTCGCCGGGCGTCCAGACCAGCCGCTCGGCCGCTGTCGGCATGAGCTTGCGGTGGATGCCCATCACCTTGCCCTTGTCGTCGATGTAGACGAGCGTGTTGTAGAGGCTCGTACCGCTGGCATCGGCGTTTCTCTCGTTGACGCCGATGACGACGTAGCACTTGTTCTTCTTCGCCGCGCGGCAGAGCTTGTCGACGTCGGGGCCGGGCACCGTCACGGACTGGTCGAGCAGCTCGGCGTACATCGAGCTGTGAATGTCGGCCCTAATGGCAGGGGTCACCCAAACCCAGTCCGGATACGACGGCACGAACGCCTCCGGAAAGACCACCAGCTTGGCACCGTTGGCGGCCGCCTCGGCCAGCGTTTCGCAGGCCTTGTCGATCGTCGCCGCGCGATCCATGAAGACAGGCGCGATTTGGGCGGCGGCGACGGTGAACTTCTTGGCTTTGGGCATCATTCTCCTCAGGGGACAGGATAGATGCGCATTCGCCAAATGGGAAGTCCCGCATCGAGCCGGCCGGGGTAGATTCGCGGCGTACAATCGACCCGTTTTCAAGCGTAGCGCAGATAGGATAGAATCGCAGACGAGCCCCACTCAGAAGCGAGGAACGCCCCTATGAAGGAATACCCCTCGGACAGCATCCGCAACGTCGCCCTCGTCGGCCACTCCGGCACCGGCAAGACGACGCTCGCCGAAGCGATGCTCTTTGCCGCCGGCGCCGTCACCCGCCTCGGCACCATCGAAGACCACACCACCACCAGCGACTGGGACCCGGACGAGCACAAGCGCACCTTCAGCCTCAGCCTCTCGATCATTCCGCTGGAGTGGAACGACCACAAGATCAACATCATCGACACCCCCGGTTACATGGACTTCATGGGCGAAGTGAAGTGCGGCCTGCGCGCCGTCGAGACCGCCCTGATATCGATCGACGCCGTGTCCAGCCTACAAGTCGGCACTGAGTTCGCCTGGCGCTTCGCCGACGAGCTGGAGTTGCCGCGCGCCTTCCTCATCAACCGTATGGACCGCGACAACGCCGATTTCGACCGCTGCGTCACCGACATCCAGACGGCGTGGGGCAACAAGTGCCTGCCCGTGACCCTGCCGATCGGCGCCGAGTCCTCGTTCCAGGGAGTCGTCGACCTGCTGACGATGAAAGCCTACACCGGCGATCAGGGCGAGGAAGGCCCCATCCCCGACGACCTGCAGGGAGCGGCCGATCAGGCGCGAGAGAAGCTCATCGAGGCCGCCGCTGAAACCGACGACGCACTCGTCAACAAGTACCTGGAGGGCGAGGAGCTGACAGCGGACGAACTCTCCGCCGGCGTCCGCGCGGGCATCGCCAGCGGCAGCCTCGTCCCGATCTTCGCCGGCGCCGGGGCCGGGGTGCTGGGTGTGCGCCGCCTTCTTACCGCCATCACCGAATACTTCCCCGCGCCGACCGACCGCATCGTCCAGGCCGGCGACAATGAGTTGAAGTGCGATTCCGCAGCCCCGCTGGCCGCGCTCGTCTTCAAGACAGCCGCCGACCCCTACGTCGGCCGCCTCACCTACTTCCGGGTGCTCTCCGGCACAGTCGCGGGCGACTCCCATGCCTGGAACGCCACGAAGGACGTGGACGAGCGCATCGGCACGGTGTACCACATCACCGGCAAGACACAGGACCAGGTGCCGCAGATCGTCGCCGGCGATATCGGCGCCGTCGCCAAGTTGGCAGAGACGCAGACCGGCGATACGCTCTGCGCCAAGGGCAGCGACGTCAAGCTCGAGCCGATCTCGTTCCCCAGCCCCTCGGCCAGCGCCGCTGTTTCGCCAAAGACCAAGGCCGACCTCGACAAGATGGGCAGCGCCCTCCACCGCATCGTCGAGGAAGACCCGAGCCTGCGCCTCGAACGCAACGCGGACACGGGCGAGATGATCCTCTCCGGCCTCGGCGACTCGCACGTCGAGGTCAACCTGGAGCGGGTCAAGCGCAAGTTCGGTGTCGAGCTGGAGATGCACACCCCGCGCGTGCCCTACCGCGAGACCGTGCGCTCGAAGGGCCAGGCAGAGTACACGCACAAGAAGCAGACCGGCGGCCACGGCCAGTTCGCGCGCGTCGCCCTGGAGATCGGTCCGCTGCCCAGGGGTTCGGGCGTCCAGTTCGAGGACCGCATCGTCGGCGGCTCTGTACCAAAGCAGTACATCGGCTCGGTTGAGAAGGGCGTCATGGAAGGCTCCCGTGAGGGTGTGCTCGCCCACTTCCCGATGGTGGACGCCAAGATCGTCCTCGTTGACGGCAGAGAGCACCCCGTCGACTCGTCCGACATGGCGTTCAAGCTAGCCGCCGCGATGGCCCTCCGCGAAGCGACCGAGGCCGCACACCCGATCCTCCTCGAGCCGATCATGGACATGCAGATCACCGTGCCTGAGGCCAACACTGGCGACGTTATCAGCGATCTCAACGGCAAGCGCGCCCGCGTCCAGGGCATGAACCCGTCCGGGGCGATGACGACGATCGAAGCGCAGGCGCCGCTACCAGAGGTCCAGCACTACTCTGCCGACATGCGTTCGCTAACGCAGGGCCGCGGCTTCTTCACGATCGAGTTCTCGCACTACGAGGAAGTGCCGGCACACGCGGCACAGAAGGTCATCGAAGAGGCGAACCGAGACCGCGAAGAAGCGAAGACCTAGGCGCTAACTGCGCACCGTAATGTCGGCGTCGACGATCTTCCACGCGCCTCCGACCTGCGACCAGCGCGCGTGCACCGTGAACGACGCCGGCCCGATGTAATTCACGTCGTACCAGTAGTCGTCCCCCTCGCGCGTGTACCCCAGGACTTCGTAGGAGTCGATCTGTAGCGCCGTCCCGCCGCCGGCCTGCTCCTGCAGTTTCATCATCGGCTCCGGCATCAAGTCGTCCATGATCTTCGCGATGTCCATCGTCAGGATCGCCTTCGCGTGCGCGTCGACGACATCGTCGATCCCCTGATCCTGCGTCATCCGTACCTCCTCGCCTGCCTTCCGCCGCGAATGCTAGGCACGCCCCGTGCGCCTGTCAACGCCGCTCACCGGCCGACGTCGATCGGTTCGCCCAGCGAATCTATCGTACCGTCGGCGTTGATACGCTGCACCTGCATCGCCTGAATCGCCGCGTGGTCGCTCTCGCTCAGCACGACGTCGATTCCCGGCAGCAGCAACGATGGGTGAAACCCGTCGAGAGACTCGGCGGCCGCCACTACCTCGCTCCTCGTTAGGTCCGGGCAAGCGCGCTCCAGCGTCTCGACGACCGTCTCCGCCAGCGACTGGCCGTAGATGCTCAGGTTGCTCGACGGTGGCCCGCCGTACGCCTCCATGATGCGCACGTGCTCGACGACCGCCGCGTTGTCTTCGTCCTCGACGCCGCTGAGCAGATACGCCGTCGTCAGCACTCCATCCAGCTGCTCGAAGCCCGCGATGATCGCCTCCGCCTCCATACCGCCGCCCAGCTCGCTGGCCAGGTTGCTCGGCTGATTGACGTAGCTCAGCAGAAACTGCCCATCGAATCCGCCGCCCCGGGCCGAGATGATCGCGTTCGCGCTGACAGTCGGGTCCGAGGCCAGCACGATCACCTGCGCGCCCGCGTCCACCACCGCGCTGATCTCCTGACTGACGTCTTCGTCGTCGACCGGGTAGGGCTGAGAGAACAGCTTGTCTCCCGCGCCGAACGCCTGCTCCAGCGCCGCCAGGTAGTCTTTCCCGAACTCGTCGTCGCGGTACAGGAGACCGATCTGCTGGTCCGGCAGGTTGGCGGCTATGTAGGAGGCGAGCACGCGGCCGTCCGAGAGGTAGTCCGGAAGGAAGGCCGTCGTCCACGGGTACACTGCGACGTCGCGCCAGCCGCTCCAGCCGGTCGAGACGAACAGATCGGGAACGCCGTCAGCGGTGTCGCCGTCGCCGTTCGGATCGTTCAGGTAAGCGGCGACATCCCCGTGCGCCTGCGTGCTCAGGGCGCCGATAACGGCGAGCACCTTGTCTTCTGTCACAAGCTTCTTCGTCCGGGCCAGGGCCAGCTCCGGCAGGTATTCGTCGTCCTCCACGGTCAGAACGATCTCTCGCCCGCAGACGCCGCCGTCTTCCTGGTTGACCTTTTGGAAGTAGGCCGTCACCGCCAGGCTCACGGCGGCGTACGGCGTCTCACCGGCGCCGGCGACGTCGCTGGTCATGCCCAGGTGTATCTCCGTTTCCGTGACGCCCGGGCCTGACGTGCCGGGTGGCGCAGTCGGCTCCGGCGTCGGCGCGACAGGCGTGGACGCAGAATCACCGCCCCCGCCGCAGCCGGCAGCGACCAGCATGAGGGCTCCCACTATGGCGGGGAGCCAGAGCCAAACCAGTGAACGCAAGGGTGGATCGCTCCGATCGTAGTTGAGCTTCGGCCACTCGTTGAAGAAGGTTCCGGGAAGCGGAGCCCGAGGAGCGGGCACACCTCTGGCGTGCCCGCTCCTCGACTGATCTGGTGTTTCGCCTATCCGCCGGCCTCTATCGGCTCATCCACGAGCGGCAGCAGCACGCCGTCAGCCTGGATCTCGATCGGGATCAGGGACTGGATCGCGGCGTGATCCGTGTCCGACATCGTCAGGTCGATGCCCTCAAGCATGACCGTCGGGTGGAAGCCGTTGATCGACTCCGCAGCCGTCATCACGCCGGCGCGGGTCATGTCGCCGTTGTCACAGGCGATCTCAAACGTTTCCACGACCGTCTCGCCGATCGCCTGAGCGTAAACGGTGAGGTTTCCGACGCCTGGCCCGCCGTAATCAGCCATGATTCTAGTGTGCTCAACGATCGCTGGATCATCAGCGTCGGCTACCGGGTCGAGCAGGTAGTTGTTGGAGATCGTGCCGGCGATCGCCTCGAACCCTGCCTCGACACCGTCATCACCGCCCACGATGGAAGCCAGCGTCGAGGCGGTGTTGACGTAGCTCATCACGATCTGGGGCGCCCAGTCGTTCAGCGCCATATAAGCGTACACGCGAGCCGTAAAGCCTGGTGTCGCGTAGACGTACACGATGTCGGGGTCCGCGTTCCGCAGGTTGGCGAGCTGGGAGTTGATGTCGGTCGCCGTCGACTCGTAAGTCTCCTCGGCGACAACGTCGGCCGAAATCAACGCCACGAAGCCATCGCGGCCGGACTGGCCGAAGGCATCGTTCTGGTACAGCGTGGCGACGGTCTCGCCCGGGTTGTTGTCGTTCAGGTAGTTGGCGAGGATCGTGCCCTCGGACGTGTAGTCCGGGTTGAAGAGAATCGTCCACGGCAGCGCCGCAGCGTCCGCGAAGGAACTGACCCCGGTCGCGATGAACAGGTCGGGGACGCCGTCGGACGTGTCTCCGTCACCGTTCGGGTCGTTGATGTATCCGGCCGAGCCCGAGTTGGGCGGTGTGCCCAGGTTGCCGACAAAGGCCACGATCTCGTCCTGGTCGATGAACTCTTGCGCCACTTCCCGCGCGACGGCCGGGTTGTATTCGTCGTCTTTTGCGCCGTAGTTGATGGCGCGGCCACAGACGCCCCCCAACTCCGTGTTCACGTAGTCGAAGTACGCTTCCAGCGTCGGCACGATCGGCTGGTAGACGGCCGCCAGGCTGCCGCTCAGCGCGATGCTCTGGCCAACCTTGATTTCGGTGTCCGACACACCGAAGTCAGTCGTGACCTCGGGCACGGTCCCGTCTCCATCGCCGCCGCCGTCGTCGTCGTCGTTACAGGCAATCCCCACTGTCAGAGCCACGATGAGCAGCGCCGACAGCAACAACAAGGGCTTGAATAGCTTTCCCATCTTTTTTGTCTCCTCTCGCCTTAACATACGCTTGCTCGCCGAAGTGCGGTTCACATTCTGATCTCTTGATGTTTTCTGCGTCAACGGCCAGAAATTAGCATTCGATCAAACGTCTCTCTCCTCTCCGGCCTTGGACTTTGAGGCTCTCCGGTAGAACGGCGAATCCTCCCAGGCCCAGACGATATCCTCCTTGGTTCGCGCCACTCGCGCCCTGATGCCGGCTGGAACGCCCCTCACCGCTTCGATGATCCTGCCCGGTGGCGTCGCGATGAGACGATGATAGCTGCCCGCAACGCCGAAGGGCATCAGCAACACGACTAAGATCACA
Organism: Chloroflexota bacterium; assembly: GCA_022561635.1. Lineage (GTDB taxonomy): Bacteria > Chloroflexota > Dehalococcoidia > SM23-28-2 > RBG-16-64-32 > CF-162. The sequence continues at coordinate 8,655 of JADFQV010000030.1, forward strand.
ACCGCTCCCTGTATGGCTCCGGGCGCTTTGCGCGCGAAGTCGCCCGGGAAGAGCGGTACGCTGTCCAGAACGTCCGGGCCGACCGATGGCAAGAGAACCAGCACGAAGGCGCCGATCACAGAGCCCAGCAGCGAGGCCAGCCCGCCGATCACGATCGCCGTCAAGAAGTTGATCGACACTATGAGATCCACGCTTTCCGGCGTGACGACGCCGAGGAGCTGCGTCAGGAGCGCGCCGGCGACGCCCGCGTAGAGCGCGCTGATCGAGAAGGCGGCGATCTTCACCCGCGCAACGTTGATACCCATTGCGGCTGCCGCGACTTCGCTGTCCCTCACGGCCACGAACGCGCGCCCGAGCGGCCCACGCAGGATACCCCAGGCGATGAGCGTCATTACGATCGCCACGCCGACGCATAAGAGATATAACCACTCATCTCGCTCGAGCACGCCCGCCAGCCCGGGTGGTGGCGGTGGCTGCTTCACGAAGAGCCCCTGTGCCCCGCCCGTGAGGCCATCGTACTTGCGCAAGATCGACGGCAGGCTGATGACGAGCGCCAGTGTGGCGATCGCTAAGTAGGGGCCCGAGAGCCGCAGCGCCGGGATGCCGAGCGCGAACCCCGCGATGCCACAGACGACTGCCGCGGCGATGATCGTCGTCCAAAACGGCCAGGCGTTCGCATCCACGAATCCCAGCTGCTGCTGATCGTCCATCAGGATCGCCGATGTGTACGCACCAATCAGCACGAAAGCGCCGTGGCCGAGCGAGATCTGCCCGTTGTACCCCGTCAGGATGTTCAGCCCCACGGCCACGATCACCCAGATGGCAATACGGCTGAACTGGAACAAGCGAAAGTTCTCCAGCAGCCACGGCGCCGCGAGGAAGAAGACGACCGCGACGGCGACCGCCAGGGCGATGCGATAGCGCTGCGGAACGTACTCCCCCGTCAATAGATTAGCGACCACAGCAGCCAGCAGCACACCGAGCAGCCCGGCCGCGACGCCAACGCCCAACGCCAGGAAGACCAGGAAGCCGGCTGCCAGCGCACCGGCGACTATCGCGCGCTGAACGAGGCTGCCCAGCGCCTGCATGCGAACGCCAGTCGAGCAGGCAACCAGCAGACCGAGGAAGAGCCAGATCGACATCTCCACGGCTTAGACCCGCCTCGTCTCAACGTGGCCAAACAGCCCCTGCGGCCGGAACATCAGCACGATGACCAGCAACAGCAGCGTCAGCGGCAGCTTCATCTCGGGCCCGAAGATGTCGCCGGGCGTGTAGGTCCCGAACAGGTTCTCCGCCACGCCGACGACGAGGCCGCCCACGATCGCTCCCGGCGGGCTGTCCAGACCGCCGAACACGGCCGCCGCGAACGCGTACAAGAGCACCGCCAGCATGAACCCCGGGAAGAGGAACGTGATCGGCGCCACGAGCATGCCCGCCACCGCGCCGACCGCCCCCGCCAGCCCCCAACCCAGCATCAGCATCCGGCCGACGTTGATCCCCATCAGCCTGCTTGCACCGGGGTTGTGAGCGGTGGCCCGCATCCCCAGACCCAGCTTGGTGTGGTTGAAGAGCAGGTAGAGCACACTCATGACGATCAAGGCGACCACCAGGATGCCGATGCTGTGCGTCGACACACGCGCCAGGCCGACGTCGACGCTAGTGAACCCGAACGGCGTGGGGAACACCTTCGGCAGCTCGCCCTGTGCCCAGATCCAGGTCGCAATCGAGTTCAAGAGAACGAACAGGCCGAGCGTGACCACGACGACGTTGAGCGGTGGCTTATCCTCCACCGGCCGGATGATCGTCCGCTCGACGAAGGCACCGAGCGCGAACCCCAGCGCGATGCCGATAAATATCACCGTCCACGGCGGGAATCCGGCCAGCGTCAGCGACCACATCGAGAACGTCACCAGCATGGCCATCTCGCCCTGCGCGAAGTTGACAACGTCCGTCGAACGGTAGATCAGCACGATCGCCAGCGCCAGCAGCGCGTAGATGCTGCCCGTCGCCAGCCCGGATATGACCTGCTCACCGAACAGCGGTAAGTCGTTCCACGGCGCAGGCGCGAGGAAGACCTCGATCATGCCGATCGTTCCCTGGTCACGTCAGTAGCCGAGGTACGTACGACGAACGTTTTCGTCCTCCTTCAGCTTGTCGCTCGTGTCCTCGATGACGACGCGGCCCGTTTCCACGACGTAGCCGTAGTCCGCGAATGAGAGGGCGCTCGTGGCGTCCTGCTCGACGAGGAGGATCGTGATCCCATCTTCGCGGTTCACCTGACGCAGGATGCGGAAGATCTCCCGCGAGATCAGCGGCGCCAGCCCCAGTGAAGGCTCATCCAGCAGCAGAAGGCGCGGCCGGCTCATCAGCCCGCGGGCGACCGCCAGCTGCTGCTGTTCGCCGCCCGACAGCGAGCCCGCGGGCTGCTCGCGGCGCTCCTCCAGGATCGGAAAGTAGCCGTTGAGGCGCTTGATGTCCGCCTTGATCCCATCGCGGTCGTGGCGCGTGTAGGCGCCCAGCATCAGGTTCTCGTGGACGGTCATCTCCTCGAACAGCTGGCGGCCCTCCGGCACCTGGGAGATTCCCATCCTGACGATCGCCTCGGCCGAGCGGCGGTCGATCCGCCGCCCGTCGAACTCGACCCGGCCCGCCGACGGCCGCAGCAGTCCCGACACGACGCGCAGGATCGTCGTCTTACCCGCGCCGTTCGGGCCGAGCAACGTGACGACGGCGCCTTCCGGCACTTCGATCGTGACGCCGTTCAGCGCCTTGACCGGGCCGTAGGAAGCCTCGATGCCCTCAATCTTCAGCATCGATTGGGCCTCCCAGATACGCCTCGATGACCGCGGGGTCGTTCTGGACATGCTCCGGCGTCCCTTCCGAGATCTTCTGCCCGAAGTCCAGGACGACGACCCGGTCCGACACGCTCATCACCAGGTTCATGTGGTGTTCGACCAGCAGGACCGTCACGCCAAGGTCATCGCGGATCCGCCGGATCAGCTCAGCGAGGTTCTTTAGCTCGCCTTGCGTCAGGCCCGCCGCCGGCTCATCAAGCAGCACGAGGCTTGGAGCTGCGACGAGCGCCCTGGCGACGTCCACCCTCTTCTGAAGGCCGAACGACAGAGAACCCGCCGGCGTCGCCCTCACCTCGCTCAGGCCGAGGAATTCGATGATCTCGCTGACCGCGTCTCGCTGCGTGCGATCTTCGATGCCAGTGAAGATCGAGGCGAGGTAGGCAAGCGGGTTCAGGCGCCCGGCGCGGTTGTGGAGGCCGATGAGGAGATTGTCCTCCACGGTCATAGTCTGGAAGAGCTGGGCCTGCTGGAAGGTGCGGCCGATGCCGGTGCCCATAAGAGCGTTCGGCGCCAACCGCAAGACGTCCAACTCGCCGAATTTGATCTCGCCCGCTTCAGGAGTATAGAAGCGAGATATGCAGTTGAAGACGGTGGTCTTGCCGGCGCCGTTGGGGCCGATGAGGCCAACGATCTCACCCGCCGTGACGCTGAACGAGACCCCGTCCAGGGCGAGGATGCCGCCAAATCTCTTGGTCAGTCCAGTGACGGTCAGGTCGGCCAAGTAAGCGTCACCAACCTATCGTCTCAACCTCCAGCGGTTCACCATTGCACGGTAGTGTGTCCCCACGTAAACGTGCGTGTCAACGCTCTGGAAATGCCGATTCGTGGATAGTGGCGGGCGAACTAGCGCCGCAGCCTTGCCAGGGGCCCGAGCACCTTCGCCATCACCCTCGAGATGAGGCCCGGCTGCGCCTCTCCCTCGCGCCACAGCCGTTCGGCGTGCACGACCATCCAGGCATCGTCGCGCCGCTGCCAGCGGCTGCGCACGACGAACGCCTCGTCGCGTTGGAAATAGCGCACGTCGACCGTGTACTTGTCGCCGCCACCCTCCACCGCATCGACCTCGAAGCGGTTGACGCGCGGCGGCATGCCCTTCGCCGAGGCACGGAGGCTGTCCGTCGCCTCCGGCGTCAGGTACTTCGCATAGCCCTGTATGCTCATCTCGACGCGCGCCTGCGCCTGGTCCTCGACGGCACCGCGCAAATCGTCCGGAAGCTCGGCCATACGCGACTCAGGCATCGGCGTTCAGAAGGCGCACGAAGCGGTGCTTGCCAACGCGGATGATCATGCCGTCGCGCGGCGTGATGCGCAACTCTTTGGCCACTTCTCCATCCACTTCGACCGCGCCCTGTTTGAAGAGGCGGCTTCCCTCGGAGATGCTCGGAGTCAACCCGAGCTTGGTCAGGAGTGTCGGTATACGCACCGTGTCACCATCCGTGATGGCGTCGAACGACACGCTTTTCTCCGGCACGTCATCGGGCAGCTCGCCTTTGCTGAACGTGCTCTCGAAGAACTTCTGCGCCTCATCGGCGGCGGCCGCGTCATGGAACTGCGCCACCAGCTCGTGGGCCAGTCGTTTCTTCGCTTCCATCGGGTTACCGGTGCGCTTTTCCACCATCTCTCGAATGACCGCGATCTCCTTGTCCGGCACGTCGGTCAGGTACTCGAAGTAGTCTCCGATCAAGTGGTCCGGGATCGACATCAGCTTGCCGTACATCTCGTTGGGCGGATCGTCAACCGCCACGTAGTTGCCGACGCTCTTACCCATCTTCACTTCGCCATCCGTTCCGACCAGCAGCGGCACGGTGAAGACGGACTGCGGCTTCTGGCCAGCCTCAACCTGCAGCTCGCGGCCGACGAGTAGGTTGAACTTCTGGTCGGTGCCGCCGAACTCGACGTCCGCCTTCACGGCGACCGAGTCGTATCCCTGCAACAGCGGGTACAGCAGCTCGTGAACGCCGATCGGCTGCTGGCGCTGGTAGCGCTCCGCGAAGTCCGCACGTTCGAGCATTTGGGCGACGGTGAACCGCGCCGCCAGCCGCACCACGTCCGCCAGGCCGAAGTCACCGAACCACTCGCTCTGCCGGCGCACCTCGGTCTTCTCAGGGTCGATGATCTTGAAGAACTGCGCCAGGTACGTCTCTGCGTTGGCGTTGACCTGCTCCGCCGACAGCATCGGGCGCGTTTTCGACTCCCCGGACGGGTCGCCGATTTGCGCCGTCCAGTCGCCGACGATGATCACGACCGTGTGACCGAACTCCTGAAGCTGCCGCAGCTTGCGCAACCCTACGGCGTGGCCGATCGTCAGGTCCGGCGCGCTGGGGTCGAAGCCCATCTTCAGGCGCAGCGCCTTGCCCGACTTGAGCGCCTTAACGAACTCGTCGTGCGGGATGATCTCGGCGACGGCGCGCTGCGTCAGCCAGTCAAGCTCGGCAGCCGTCGGGACCCGTGCCTCAGCCATCCGCCGGGTCACCGTGCGAGCGGAAGTAGCGGCGCGTCTGCTCTATGTCCTTGTGCATCTGGGCGACCAACTCGTCGGCGCTCTCGAAGCGCTCCTCGCCGCGCAGCCGCTCCAGCAGTTCGATCCGCAGCTCTTCGCCGTAGACGTCGCCGTCGAAGTCCAGGATGAACGCCTCGACTGTGGGCTTCTCGTCGCCTTCAAACGTCGGCCGCACGCCGATAGACGTGCACGCCTCGTAGGCCGTCTCGCGCACGTAGGCCCGCGAGACGTAGATACCGTACGCCGGCAGCGCGTGGTCGAGGCCGATCGCGATGTTCGCCGTCGGGAAACCCAGTTCGCGGCCCCGCTTGTCGCCCTCGATCACGGGACCCCGCAGCGAAAACGGCCGGCCCAGCAACTGAGCCACCCGTCTGACGTCACCTCTGCCAAGCGCCTCGCGTACCGCCGTTGACCCCACCTTTTCTCCGCCTTCATCCAGCATCGGGGCAGCCTCTACGCGGAAGCCCAGCTCTTCACCAATCTTGCTGCTTACTTCGAGCGTCCCAGCGCGGTTACGCCCGAAAGCGAAGTCCGGCCCGACCAGCAGCACGCGCATCTCCAGCTCGTCCGCGAGCAGGCCGAGGAACTCCCGTGGCTCCAGCTGAGCGAGCTCCGAAGTAAACGCCAGCACGCCGACGGCGTCCAGCCCCAGCGACTGCAGCAGTTCGACGCGCTCCTCGAGCGAGGTGAGGTAGGCGATGGTCGCCCCCGGCCGCAGGACCGTACGCGGGTGCGGATTGAACGTGATCGCCACCGCCGCCAGGCTCTCCCGGCGGGCTTCCTCTAGCAGCGCCGCCACCAGGTGCCGATGCCCGCGATGAACGCCATCGAAGACACCGAACGTGACGGCCGAGGGCCGCCCAGGGGCGATCCGCTGCAACTCGCGGCGCGCCAGCGACACGGTCATGCCAGCACCGCCTCGACCAGCGCAAACAGGTTCGCCTCCGGCGAGCTGGGGTCGATCGAGCAGTTTGGCGCCAGCAAGAACCGCCTGCCACCGGTCTCGTCCAGCGCTTCGGCGGCCTCCGTGCCAACGTCGGCGGGGCCACCGCGGCGCATCGTCCGCCTGTGATCGACACCACCCATGAGAGCGCGGTCTGTCAGCGCCCTGATGTCCGACAGCGACGGGTTGGCCTCTCCTCGCGCGTCCCAGTGGAACGCCGCGACGGGGTAGTCCAGCAACCGCGGCAAGTGGTTGTTGTTGCGGCAAACGTGAAGCACGTTGAACGGCGCCACGGCGACCGCCTCCAGAACCTTCTCGTCGTAGGGCCGGCCGAAGCGGTCGTAGTCCGCACCGGAGATGAACTCGGACGAGCCCCACTCAACGGCAGCGTAGAAGATTCCCGACGCGCCGGCGTCCAAACAAGCCTCGCTGTACACAGAGATCGTCTCGGTGATCGCGCCGAGCGCCTCTTCCAGCGCCTCCGGGGCGTCTTGCATCATCTGCTGCACCGCCTTGGTGGAGCCGGTGATACGAGATAGCACGGCCAGCGGGCTGAACACCGTCTGCACGAACGGCGCCTCACCGTCGAGGCCGCTGGCGATCAGCTCAAGCGACTCCAGCTGCTCCGCGAAGGCGCCGGCGGTTCCGTCAACCGCCTTGATCTTCGGCAGGCCGGAGGCGTCGCTCACGGCGACCGTGTTCGGTTCCGGCATACGATCGTCGTAGCGAGTGTAATCGGTGCCCCAGGGCTCGGCGTAGTAGGAGAACCGCGGGTTTACCTTCACGAAATCCCAGTCATACTCCCGATAGGCCTCAAGCGTCGTCTCCGCCAGGTCGGCAGCTGTCCATTCGCGCACGTAATCGTGCCACCACGCAGATACGGGAACGCGATCGACGTCGTCTCCTTTGAGCGCCGCTTCAACGCGGCCGTTCTTGTTCATGTTGGTCGTCATTGCGAGAGTAGTTTACGAGATGGCGCACAAAAGCCGCCAGCGGGCAGAATTGCCCATGGCAGAGTGCTAGGTTATACTTAGCAAAAGCTAAGTTTGGAATTTCGCTCGCTTAAACACTCGCGTACTTCCCCACCCACACAGGAAAGGAACCTCCTTTTTGCCCAAGTTCTATGACTTTGCCCTCCGCGAATCCAGCCTGAAGGCGCTGGAGCGGATGGACATCCACACTCCAACGCCTATCCAGGCACAAGCGATCCCCATCCTCCTCGAAAAACGAGATATCATCGCCCAGGCCCAGACCGGATCCGGCAAGACACTCGCCTTCGCGCTCCCTATCATGGAGCACTGCGATCCCGCACGAAGGGAAGTGCAGGCGCTCATCCTCACTCCCACGCGCGAACTGGCTCGCCAGGTCGGCTCAGTCCTTACCGACTTGAGCAAAGGCTCCGGTCTTCGCGTGACGGTCCTTTATGGCGGCGTCTCGTACGGTCCACAGGAGACCGCCATGCGCAAGGGCAGCCACGTTGTCGTCGGCACACCCGGCCGCGTGCTGGATCACCTGCGCCGCCGCAACCTGCGACTGGAAGAGCTTCGCCTGCTGATCCTCGACGAGGCCGATGAGATGCTCGACCGTGGCTTCGCGCCGGACGTTGAGCGCATCATCTCCGCTACGCCGAAAGACCGCCTGACCGCCCTCTTCTCGGCAACTACACCCGAATGGGTACACAAGATCGCCAGCAAGCACCAGATCAACCCCGAAATCATCTCCTCCAAGGACGAAGAGACCGAGCTCGACATCGAGCAGGTCGTGATGGACGTCTTCCGCCAGGACAAGTTCCAGGTGCTGATCAAGCTGCTGAGGCAGCCTCTGGACGGCACGACCCTCGTCTTCGGCCGCACGAAGCACGGCGTCCGCAACCTCGGCCGCAAGCTGAACGACCAGGGCTTCCAGGTGTCGGTGCTCGAGGGGAACCTGGGCCAGAACCAGCGTGACCGTGCGCTGGGCCGCTTCCGGGAGGGTAAGTCCGACGTGCTCGTCGCCACGAACGTCGCCGCCCGCGGCCTCGACGTATTGCACATCGCCCGCGTCATCAACTTCGACGTGCCGGACACGGCCGAGCTAATGACGCACCGCATCGGCCGCACCGGTCGCATGGGCCGCTCCGGCCAGGCGATCACGCTCGTCACGGCGACGGACCTGTCGAAGTGGCACGAGATCGAGCGCAAGCTCGGCGTCAAGCTGCCACGCATCCCCGCGCCCGGCGCCGAAAATGGCGCCAGCGACCGTCAGGACGAACCGCAGCACAAGCAGGGTCAGAACGGAACCCAGAACGGCAAGCCGAAGAAGTTCGGCGCCCGTCCCCGCTACGGGCGCGGGCGCCGCCGCGGCCGCCGCCTCGCCCGCGCATAGCCGCGTCGCGAACCAAACACGAAGGCCGGGCTAAACGCCCGGCCTGTTTGTTTTATCCGGAACCGCCTAGGAGCTCGCCGGTTCCGCCGCCGCCTCTGCTTCAGCCGCCGTGTCGATCAGGTGGATCTCGCCGAACGCCTCTTCCTGCTCCGCCCACAGGCCGCCGCCCTTGATCAGCTCCAGAACCGCCAGGAACAGCACCACGATCTCAGTCCGCGTCTGGCAAGCCTTGAGCAGGGGACGGAACGGTAGCCGGCCACCCTTGCGCGAAAGCTTCGCCGAAATCTCGTCGCTCTTCTCCGCCACCGTGACCGGCTCGATGTGGATCACGGTCTCTTCCTCGTTCTCGACGGGGCGATTGGCGAGCGCGTCCTTGACCGCACTTAGCAGGTTGTCCAGCGTCACACCTTCGAGGCCCGGCGGCATCGGCACGTTCTTCGGCGGCGCCGTGCGCGCGAACGTGCGGCGGCCCTCCTCCTCCAGCTGACGGAAGAGATCGACCGCGTCGCGGAACCGGCGGTGCTCCTCCAGCGCGGCCGTCAGGTCGGCCGCCGTCTCCTCGATGCGTTGGTCCAGGTCGCCCGGCGGTGGTTCGGCGCTGGGCAGCAGGGCGTTCGACTTGATGTACATGAGCTTCGAGCCAACGCTGATGAAGTCCGAGAGGGCATCGGCATCGAGGTCGCCGCCGTTTTCCAGCTCCTGCCAGTACTGCGCCGTGACCTCTGCCAGCGACAGTGTAGTTATGTCCAGCTCCTGGCGGTCGATCAGCTCCAGAAGAAGGTCGATCGGCCCTTCAAAGCCGTGAACCTGGATCTGCACCATCTCACCCATGATAGACAGGGCAAAGGCCTTCTGCCAAGAGGATTTGCTTAACTGCTTAGCCTTTTTAGTATTTTTCGTAGCGCTCTTGCTCTTCACGAGTCGATTATACGGTGCCGGAACGCCAGCAGGGGCGCGGAACCCCGCGCCCCTGCCTATCTAAATCGATTCTCCCGTTCTCCGATCCGTCGAGAGCCGACCGGCTAGCTCGCCTGGCGCGCCTTCTCCTCGGTCGCGCCGCTCGGCGCCAGATCGCGGCCCAGCGCCTGCGCCAGCGTCCGCGTTCGCTCGATCAGCTTCGCGAAGTTCTTCGGCGTCAGCGACTGTGCGCCGTCAGACAGCGCGTGATCCGGCTCCGGGTGCACCTCGACGATCAGGCCATCGGCGCCCGCCGCGATCGCCGCCAGGCCGACGGGCTCAACCAGGTACCAGGCCCCGGTAGCGTGGCTCGGATCGCCGATTATCGGCAGGTGCGAAAGGCGCTTGACCAGCGGGATCGCGTTGATGTCGAACGTGTTCCGCGTCGCCGTCTCGTAGGTGCGGATGCCGCGCTCGCAGAGGATCACGTCGCGGTTGCCATGCGAGAGGATGTACTCCGCCGCCAGCAGCCACTCCTCGATCGTCCCCGAGAGGCCGCGCTTGAGCATCACGGGCTTGGCCGCCTTGCCCACCTCGTCCAGCAGCGTGAAGTTCTGCATGTTGCGCGCCCCTATCTGAAGGATGTCCGCGTACTTCGCTACCAGTTCAACGTCCCGCGCGTCCATCACCTCGGTGATGATCGGCAGGCCAGTCTCATCTCGCGCGGCCGCCAGCATCTTGAGGCCCTTCTCGCCGTGTCCGCGGAACGCGTAAGGGCTGGAGCGCGGCTTGAAAGCGCCGCCGCGCAGGATGTGGCCACCAGCGTCGCGGACTGCGCGAGCCGTGATTATCACGTTCTCTTCAGTGTCCACCGAGCACGGGCCGCCCATCACGACAACGTTGCCGTCGCCGATCGAGACGTTGCCGACGCGGACGACGGTGTTGAACGGGTTGACCTCACGGCTGGCCAGCTTAAACGGCTTGCTGATGCGTACGACGGAGTCGACGCCGTCCAGTACGCCCAACTCGTCCACCAGCTCCGGGTAAACATGGCCCAGCACGGCCACGACGGACCGCTCCTCGCCGAGGATGGGGTGGGCCTTGAACCCGAGGGCCTTGATCGCCTTCCGTACGCCGGCGACCTGTTCGTCGGTTGCTCCAGTTTTCATTACTACGATCATTGCTTCGACTCCCTTGCGACGATTACGTCAGTCGTTCTGCTTCTCGATGTCCGGCCGCAGTGCGGTGGCGCCCCGCAGATAGATGTGCCGGATCTCTTTGGCAGGCTTGTCGGTGTTCACGTGGATGAGTATCCTGAGGCACATCTTCAGCGCCTTGGGCACACTCATCTCGTGTCCGCAGAGCAGCGCCACGTGCTCCCAGCCCATCTCCCGGGCGGCGACTGCGGGAAACTCTGCGTTGACATCCGGTGTGGTGGTGAAGAGCGCCGATGCGACGTCTTCGGCGTCGATATCGTTGGCCTCCACCATGGCGGAGAGGAGTTCCTGCGTGGCTTCGAGGACTGCCTCGACTGTGTTGGCCTCTATCGTGGTCGCGCCTCTGACGCCCCTTACCAGCATGCCGACTGTCTCCCGACCCGCCGCGGGCCGGCCTGCACCGACTGCCTAGCGAGCGCTAAAGATGCCAGCCCGAGAGCCAGCTTCATAGATACGGCCGACGTGACTCGTCGCTTGACGAGCCGGAACGGCCCTACGCAGCTGTTCCCCGTCGGCCGGTGACCACCTCTGCATAACTTTTTAGCCTCTCCGATTGCTCCGACGGGTCGCTGCGGGCGATCTCGTCGATAATCGCACTCCCGATAACCGCCGCGTCCGCTATACGGGCGACAGCTTCGAAATGCTTAGGCAGAGATATACCAAATCCCACAGCTATTGGCAAGTTAGTAGCGTTTCGCACACGTCCGACAAACTCTGCCAGTCCGGGGGCGATTTCGTCCCTCTCTCCGGTCACTCCCGTCACGCCAACGCAGTACACGAACCCCGACGCTCGCCTGGCCACTTCCCGGATGCGCTCCTCCGTGCTCGTCGGCGCTACGAGGTAGATCAACCGCAGGCCGGCCGCCTCACACGCCGCCAGCATCTCGTCCGACTCCTCCGGCGGCAGGTCGACGATGATCAGGCCGTCCACGCCCGCCTCGGCCGCGTCTTTCGTGAAGCGTGCGAGCCCGTAGGCCAGCAGCGGGTTGTAGTAACCCATCGGCACGATCGGCGCCTCGACGCCGCTGGCGCGCAGCTTCCGCACCACGTCCAGGCACGTCTCGACGGTCACGCCCTGTTGGAGCGCGTGGAACGAGGCCTTCTGAATCTTCGGGCCGTCCGCCAGCGGATCAGAGAACGGCACGCCGAGCTCGATCACGTCTGCGCCGCCCTCGATCAGCGCCGGCACGATCCGCAGCGTCGACTCAACGTCCGGGTAGCCGACGGTGAGAAAGGCGACGAACCCCGTGCGCCCTTCGGCCTTCAGGCGCGCAAACGTCTCCTCGATGCGGCCGGGCTTCATTCCGTAAATCCGACAAAGAAGCTCACGCTGTTGAAGACGACGTGCGCGAACAGCGAGGGGTAGATCGAACCCGACTTGGCGAAGCCCCAGGCGAAGATGGCGCCGATCGCCGCGATCGCCGGCAGAAGCAGCCACGTGTCCGGCCCACCGGCGTGCACCAAACCGAAGATGAAAGCGCTGAACCCGATGCCTGCCCACATGCCCCAGCGCTTCGCCGCTCCCTGAAAGAGGAACCCGCGGAAGAACACCTCCTCGGCGAACGGCGCGACGATTATCGTCAGCAGGCCCAGCATGACCACCGGTATCGCGAAGTCGTAGATGTTCTCCGGGATGTTGGATTCCGGCGCGATGCCCAGCGCGTAGAGCAGCCCTACCCAGGCCCAGATCGTGGCGAAGGAGCCACCGAGAACCGCCAGCGGCAGCCACCACCGCATGTTCACCGGCCGCCTGAACCCCAGCGAGCGCCACGACCCTCTGTATTTCCGTACCGCGAAGTAGTACGCGAGCGCCAGAAGCGCCGCCTCGAGCACGAGCCCGAATCCCAGGCCGATAATGTGGTCGGTCTCTGTCAGGTCGTCCGGGTTCACATCCGTGGTGATCGCTGCCCCCACGTTGAGCACGATCAGCATCAGCGGCAGGATCAGCGCCCTGGCGATGTCGCCAATCGTCCATGGGACGCTCTCGTATCCCGCGGTCTCGCCCGCCAGGGTCAGCGCCTCCACCGATGCCGCCGGCATGCCCCGGCTCTCCCGCAGCGACAGGCGCGAGTCATACTCCCGGCGCTTTTCCTCGCTGCCCAGCACCGCGTACGACGCCTCGACCTCGCGGCGCCGTTCCGAGCCCC
>JADFQV010000064.1 GCA_022561635.1 Chloroflexota bacterium
GCAGCTCGGCGATGTCGAAGACCTGGACGCCGCGTTCCGCCGCGGCCGGTACCGAGCCGACGCCCGACTCGAACATCTGCATGCAGAAGGGGCAAGCGACGGCGATGACGTCGGCGCCGGTGTCCACGGCCTCCTTGGTGCGCACGTCGTTGATGCGCTCGCCGCGGTTCTCCTCGACCCACATGTGCCCGCCACCGGCGCCACAGCAGAAGGTGCCGCGCTTGCAGCGGGGCATCTCCACCTGCTTGGAGCCAACTGCGGCGATCACCTGCCGCGGCTCGTCGATGATGTCGTTGTGGCGAGCCGTGTAGCAGGGGTCGTGGTAGGTCACGGTCTTGTCCTCGAGGCCGTTCGCCTGCTGCGCCGGGAGCTTTCCGCTGCGCACCAGCTGGGCGAGCAGCTCCGTGTGGTGGACGGTCTCGTAGGTGCCTTCGAAGTCCGGGTACTCGTGCTTGATCGTGTTGTAGCAGTGCGGGCAGTTGGCGACCACTTTCTGCACACCCTTGGCGTTCATCAGCTCGATGTTTTGTTTAGCCTGCATCTGGTAGAGGTACTCGTTGCCCAGTCGGCGCGCCGGGTCGCCGGAACAGCCTTCCTCCGTCGCCAGCACGCCGAAGCTGACGCCGGCCTGCAAGAAGAGCCTCACCAGCGCCTTCGTCACCTTGACGTTCCGCTCCTGCAACGCCCCCGAGCAGCCAACCCAGTAGAGGTATTCCTGGCTGCCGTCGAAGAGCGGTACTTCCGTGCCCTCGGCGGCCATCTCTTCGATCCACGTCGTGCGCGTCAACTGTGTGCCGCGCCACGGGTGGCCGCGTTGCTCCAGCTGCATGAGAGTGGCCTGGGCCGTCTCCGGCATATTCGACTGCTCCATCACCATGAAGCGGCGGACGTCCATGATCGTCGGCACGTGCTCGATGAAGACGGGACACGCTTCCATGCAAGCGCCGCAGGTCACGCAGTCCCACGTCTGTTCGAAGCCAACGGCGTCGCTGGTCGTCATCGGTACGGGCGCCTCGCCGTCGCCGTTTGACGCTCCCTCCTTCTTCATCCAGAAGCGCGCCGGTGGTATCTCGTCGTCCAGCATGTGGCGGATGTCGACGATGTATTGCTTTGGCGAGAGCAGCTTGCCGGTGAGGTTCGCCGGACAGACCTCGGTACAACGGCCACACTCCGTGCAGTTGAACGGATCGAGAAGCTGCTTCCAGTTGAAGTCAGTGAGCTTGCCGGCGCCGAACGTCTCGGCCTCCTCGATGTTCTTGATCGGCTCCATGACCCCCGTCGGTTCGTGTCGGCGGAGGAAGATCTGCGGCACCACCACGAGCACGTGCGAATGCTTGGAGTACGGGAGGAAGGCGAGGAAGGCGAGGAAGTCGATCAGGTGGTTGTACCAGAAGAAGGTGTTGAGCGCCTCTGCCGTCCCCGTGGACATGCCCAGCTCGCCCCACAGCTGGGAGAAGCCGTATGCGACGTAGGACAGCTCGGGGTTCTCGAACAGCTCGGGGTGAAGGTAGAACTCGAAGCTGTTGACCATGATGTCCGTGACCATCAGCCAGAAGATGAAGAAGAGCGTCATCCAGCCGTCGATGTTGAGCGACATGCGCTTGGGCTTCCAGACGATCCTCTGGAAGGCGGCCATGGCGATGCCGACGATGACCAGGATGTTGAACGTGTCCATCACCGGGCGCAGCACGTCGTAGAGACTGGGCACGAGTGCCTCTAACGAGACGCTGTGGTCGATGCCGTTGAGGAGGAAGTTCAGCGTGCGTATCTGGAGGATGAGGAAGCCCCACCAGATCAGCGAGTGCAGGACGCCGGAGTACCAGTAGCCGCGGCGAGTGACGCGTGCGTTGCCGAGCAGCCAGGGAACGAGGCCGGCAAGGCGCCAGAAGATATTGTCGAGGCGGTTCAGGGGCTTCGCGGCGAAGAGCCAGCGAGCGCGGACGAACATGGACCAGGCGAAGAAGGCCATGAACCCGAAGAAGATCAGGACGAAGATGATATTCCCGGGAAATTCGTTCGCTGGCGTCATGTAATCTCCTGCCGCTCGTCTCCAGACTTGCGCGCCCAATGATAGCGACGCCCGGATTCGTCGGTCAAACTGGCCCGAACGGCAGGCGGGCTAGGCGCGCGATCGAGAGCCCTGGAAGATGAAGCCGGCACCGACCGCCAGGAGCGCCGTCGCAGGTGCCAGTAGCACGGCCAGCGAAAGCCCGAGGCCGAGGAGGATGCTGAGCATCGCCAGCACCATGACCGCGACTGTCGTGATGCGCAGGACGCCCCGGCGACGGGGATGATTGCGCACGACGGATACCCATATCGCAGGCAAGAAGCACAGCCCGATGATCGCCCAGGCGATCGCCGCGAGACGCGAAACATCTCCGGGATCGATCAGCAGATCCGTCGCCAGCGCAAAGAACATCCCGGCGGCTAGCAGACCGCCGGCTGCACCACTGAAAGAGAATCCGCTGCCGGTGGCCGCGGGCTCAGGCGCAGGAGCCTCTTCGCTGACGGGAACGCCGGCGGCGCTCGCCTCCTGGCGTCGCTCCTGACGTTCGAGCCGCTGGCGGCGCTTGCGCCTGCGCCGCGGCATTACGGTCGCATCGGCGGCGCTAGCCGCTCTTCGCTTCGCCGAACTGCTTGCGGAGGTCGGTCTTGAGCACCTTGCCAACGTAGTTGCGGGGCAGGTCCTCGACGAAGGCGTAGAACTTCGGCGCCTTGTAGCTGGCCAGGTGCGACTTCACGAACTGCGTCAGGTCTTCTTCGCTCGCCTGCTGGCCCGGCTTGAAGACGACGATCGCTTTCACCTCTTCGCCCCACTCCACGTCCGGCACGCCGATGACCGCGGCGTCCTCGACGGCGTCGTGCTGCTGGAGAACGCTCTCGATCTCGCCCGGCGCGATGTTCTCGCCGCCCCGAATGATCAGGTCCTTGGTGCGGCCCGTTATGTAGAGGTAGCCGTCATCGTCCATCCAGCCGACGTCGCCCGTGTGCAGCCAGCCCTCCTTGATCGCCTCCGACGTGTCCTCGTCTCGGTTCAGGTAGCCCGTCATCACCCGCGCGCCCTGGGCAACGATCTCGCCCTCCTGTCCGGGCGGCAGGATCTCGCCTTCCGGGTCCATGATCATGACCACGATGTCGTCCATCGCCCGGCCGACGGAGCGCAGACGCTTGAGCGCCAGTTCCCGGGCCTCGCCCTCCTCAGCCGGGATCTGGTGGTCGTCCGGACCGAGGAAAGTGAGCGACGAGGTGCTCTCCGTCTGGCCGTAGGCGTTCATCAGGCCACAGGGCATCACCTCGACAGCCTTCGTCACGACCTCGTAGGGCATCGGCGCGGCGCCGTAGGCAACTAGCTTCAGCGAACTGAGGTCCGTCTTGTCGAAGTCCTCATGCTCCATGACCCGCTTGAGCATCGTCGGCACGATGAAGCTGTGCGTGACGCCGTGCTCCTGCACAGCGACGAGCCAGGCGCCCGGCTCGAACTGCGGCAGGACGACCATCTTGCGGCCGGACCAGACCGTGGAGAGCATCGTCGTGGCCCCGGCGACGTGGTAGAAGGGCACGGAGACGAGTAGCACATCCGGATTCTCGGCGGTCGGGTCGACGGGCTCGACGGTGTTCGTGACGTAGACGGACAGGCCGAGGAAGGTGAGGACGACGCCCTTGGGCAGCGCCGTCGTGCCGCTGGTGTAGATGATGATCGTCGGGTCGGCGTCGTCGATCTCCGTGAAGACCTCTTCCGGTTCGTGCGCGGCGAGCAAGTCCTCGTAGTAGGGCATGTCGCCGGACTTGCTGTCGATGGCGATGAAGTGCTTGACCGTCGTCAGCTCGCCCCGGATGGCGTTCAGGAGGTCGAGGTAGCGCTCGCCGACGAAGACAACGGCCGCGTCGGCGTTGTTGCACATGTAGACGATCTCTTCCCGCTTCGCCCGGTAGTTGAGGGGCACGAAGACGCCGCCCAGCCTGGCCGTGGCGTAGTAGGTCTCCACGTATTCCATCGAGTTGAGCGCCATGACCGCGACCTTCTGGCCCTGGCCGACGCCCATCCCCTGCAGCGCGTTGACCAGGCGGTTGACGCGCTCCTGCATCTCGGCGAAGGTGCGCGTCTTGCCCTCGCAGACCATCGCCGTCCGCTCTGGGACGGTGGCCGCGGCGATCATCAAGAATTCGCTGGTGTTCATATGCCCTCCCTCATGGCGGCCGGAACTCTGGGCACGAACCGGCAGGCTATAACGCTACCGAAAAGCGCTGCCGCTCGCCAGTCCCCCGCTATCGCTACTGAGGGATGGTGGAGTGCGGCGGGCCCTCCGTAAGGAGCGCGAAGTCGACCTCGACGTCGCCGTCCCGCACGCGCACTTCGTAGCGGTCCAGGCCGCGCGGGCACGGCCCGGAGATGCAGACGCCGGTGAGGTCGTACGTCTCGCCGTGGCACGGGTTCCGGAACCAGCCGGTCACTTCCCTGAACGTGAACTCTGGCACGAACGGGACTTTGCAGCCGAGGTGCGGGTCGATCGTGCTGAGGGCCAGAATTTCGCCGGACTCCAGCAGCACGAGGTAGACGTCGCCCTCGACCAGGAGCGGGTCGTTGACCGCAAGTTCGTCGGCACGCGCCACGGTGATCCATTCGGAGTCGGCACCATCGCTCGGCCAGACGACGGCAACGCCGATTGCGATGAGGGCGATCACAGCGAGCGCCAGAAACGCCAGCGGGATGACGCGGCGGGAGAACCGCCAGCGTCGCGGCGGCGATGGGTTCGCGACAGGTGTGCTTCCCATGGGAAGCTCCCTTCTCCGCCTACTGCGGCGGGTTTACGGGATCGCCGTTGTCGGACCTGAAGGCGCCGTGGGGGCCGTCCGCCGGGTCGACGATGATATCGCCGTCGACCATCAAGACGTTGAGGCGGTTGAGCCCGACGTTGCACGGCCCGCCGAAGCAGGCACCCGTGAGGTCGTAGGTCGAGCCGCTGCAGGCGTCGCGGAACCAGCCGGTGACGCCCAGGTGCTCGAAACCGAAGCCGTACGGCAGGCCGCAGCCAGAGGCCGGATCGCGGTTGTAGAGCGCCACGAACTCGCCGTCCGGGAGGTGGACGAGCCAGAATCCCTGCTCCTCGAAGTAGACCGGCTCGAGAACAGCGTAGTCTTCCGCCGCGCCGACGTTGACGACGGACGGCGACTGATAGCGGGGCGAGACGAACGTGATCGCAATGATTGCGACAAGCACCGCGCCGATCCCCAGTGGCACGAGGAGGCCGAAGCGGTTGAGCCAGCGCCAGCCGCGCCCGAAGGGCGAGATGCGCTCTGTGTCGGTAGTCATTCTTGTCTTCTTACCGGGGCAGCGACGCAGTCTCCAGCGACCGCCGCACCATCATCGATTCTAGCGCGAGCCCCGATGCTAGCGACAGCTCCGCGCCGTCGACGATCGCCCGCTTGGCCAGACGCGTCGCCCCGGCGGGAC
>JADFQV010000031.1 GCA_022561635.1 Chloroflexota bacterium
GCCTGCGTGGCGGCCGCCATCTGGCTGCTCGTCGTCACGCGCACCGAGACTGCGATTCAAACGCACATCGCCTTCTATATCATGGCGCTGGCCTGCGTCTACATCGCGCTGGGCGCCACGTCCTTCCGCGTCTGGGTCTTCTATCTCACCGGGTTCATCCTCTTCGCGCAGCTGCGCGGCTTCGCCGACGGGGTCGGCACGCCGGTTCAGTTCGACTACGCAATCTCGATGGAAAGGGCGTTCTTCCTGGGCGAGATCCCCAGCATCTGGCTGCAGGAGCGGCTGTACTCGTTCGCCCGCCTGGGGCCGCTGGAGTTCTACACAATGGCGGTCTACCTTAGCTACTTCTTCGTCCCGCACGTCGTGGCGTTCGCGCTGTGGAAGGTGGACCGGCCGCGCTTCAAGAGCTACGTCTTCGCCTTCATGGCCACGCTCTACGCAGGCCTTCTGGTCAGCGCCGTGCTGCCGACGGCCCCGCCCTGGATGGCGGGCCAGCTCGGATACATCCCGCACGTCTACCAGGTCGTCCCTGACATCGCCGGCCACGTGACGCCGGGCACCTACGAAAACGTCTATGAGATCGCCGGCGCCAACCCGGTGGCCGCCATGCCGTCGCTGCACGTCGCGGTGCCGGGCCTGATCGCGTTCGCGCTCTGGAAGTACAACTGGCTGCGCTGGCTCGGTGTTGGCTATGCGATATCCATGCTGTTCGCCGTCGTCTACCTGGGTGAGCACTACGCCGTCGACGGCTTCGCTGGCCTGGGCGTCGCTGCTGCCGCTTGGGCGGGCGTCCGCGCTTACCTGGGGCGGCGTGAAGCGTCCGCTCAGAAGCGCGCCAGCGAGGACAGATCCGCGGACGATGCAGATCCCGGCGAACCTCCTCAGATCGGCGAATCGACGCCCCAGGTTACGAGCGGGTGACTGCGGGGTGAATAACCCCCGCACCCGTAGCAGAGCCTGTAACGCCGCATCGCGGGACGCCATCTTAGTTTGCAACAACCCCGCCGAAAGACCGATCGGCAAAACACGGGAAAGGAGGAGAGCATGTTCTCCAAGATTAATGAAGCGCTTCGCAAGCTGGTAGTTCGCGTCCAGGATGAGGCGGGTCAGGCTCTCGCAGAGTACGGCCTGATCATCGCCCTGGTCGCGGTAGCCGCGATCGGCGCGCTTGCTCTGCTGGCTGGCGGTATCGTCAACGTATTTGGCGACGTCGAAAGCGAGCTGACCGGCGCAGCCGGCAGCTAAGCAAGGCTTAAGGCAATGGCTGGCGGACGGGCCACGCGGTCCGTCCGCCTCCATCAGCCTTCAACACCCGAAAGGGACGAGGGTCCGGAAAGGTCCCTGGAAATGGACACACAAGTGACTGTGAAGACTGATAAGAACCACGGAGACGGCGAGAAGGGGCAGAACCTCGTGGAATTCGCGATGGTCGTCCCCATCTTCCTTATCCTGGTCTTCTCCATCGTCGACTTCGGCATGGGATTCCACGCCTGGATCACGGTCACGAACGCCGCTCGCGAAGGTGCCCGCATCGGCGCTGTCGGCGCCGATGCCGCGACGATCGAGGCGCGTGTCGTCGACACCGCCAGCTCTCTCGTCGGCGAAGATATCGCCGTTACGGTTGTCAACGCCCAGGGCGCACCCGGCGAGGCCGTCTCGGTCGACGTCGAATACGAATACGAACTGATCACCCCACTCGCCAACCTTCTTGGCATCTTCGGGGGCGGACTGGGGTCTCCCATCACCTTCCATTCTGAATCGGAGATGAGGATCGAATAGCCTCATTCGGCGAGCGATTGCCTCAGTGGGTCTGGCTCCGGTGGCCGGGCCCCTTTTTCATTCCTAGTGGCACGAGTCAGCCCCCGGCGGGCCACATTACCTGCTCTTAACAAGATTGCTGTAACGATGTTGGGCACCCAGCGTCATTTATTTTGAACCTTCCTATAAGCACATCAAGACCAAGGGGGAACCCCATGATCAAGAACCTGGCAATCGGCAGCGGGAACAACCGCATGCTGCTTCTTGCGGCACTGCTGTTGGGCCTGATCTCAGCCATCCTCATCGGGCTCTATCTGAGCAGCCTGGATGGTGGCGAGGGCTCGGCCGCTCCGGTCACGACTCGCATGGTGGTCGTCGCTGCTGTGGAGATCGATCCGCTGACCCAGATCAGCGCCGAGATGCTTGCCGTCAAGGCGATACCTCTCGACCTCGTCCTGGCGGGCGCCTTCACGACCACCCCGGCCGCCGTCGGTCAGACCACCCAGGTTACGATCGTCCCCGGTGAGCAGGTGCTACAGTCGAAGCTCACCAGCCCGGGTAGCGCCCTGGACTCCTTCGGCGACGAAACGCCGCTCTCCCTCATCATTCCGGAGGGCATGCGGGCGTTCACCGTTTCCACGAGCGCTGTCGGCGCCGCCGGCGGTCTCATCCGGCCAGGCGACTACGTGGATCTGATCCTCACCGGTGGTCTCATCGATGCGCCGGCGGAGGGCTCGCTCACGGGCGCGTCGGCCTGCTATGTGCTTCAGAACGTCCAGATACTGGCCCTGAACAGCGACGTCAGCCGGACGACCAGTTCGTCCGACGCCGCCGCCATCGCTGCGGTTGGTGCCAACTCGGAGGCCAACCGCGCCACGCTGGCCGTCACCTCGGAAGAGGCCTGGCAGCTTGCCGCCGCCCAGAGGAGCGTCAGCGGTGGTGGCGTCGAAACCCAGTTGTGGTTATCACTGCGGCCGTTCGGCGACTCAAGCACCAACAGTAATCTTCCGGTCTGTCAGACATTCGCAGGTTCGTGAGTAAGAACATGACACGTAATCCACAAGTAGCAATAATCGACCAGGACCTCAACAGCCGGTCCGACGTCAATAAGACTCTCGCTGTCTCCGGCTTTACCGTGGTCGGCGAGGCAGGCTACGGTATCGAGGCCGTCACGCTGGTCAAGAAGTCCGACCCGGACGTCATCGTGATCGCTATCGAAGAGCCGACGATCCGTGCTCTCCAGACGGTCGAGGCGCTATCGGACCTGCTGCCAAATACCGCTATCATCGGCTATTCCACCATCCGTCAGCCGGAGGCGATGCGAAAGGCGATGCTGGCAGGCGTCAGCGACTTCCTTGCGGCGCCGGTCAAGGACGAGGACCTGGTCAACTCCATCTACACGGTTCTCGCCCAGCAGGAGCGCAAGCGTCAGCGCATCGCGGGCGAGGCGGAAGAGCCAGTGGCCGCCGGATCGGTGATCACTGTGTTCGGCGCCAAGGGCGGCATCGGCAAGACCACGATCGCCACCAACGTGGCGACCGCGCTCGTTCAGAAGACCCACCAGTCGGCAGTCCTCATCGACCTCGACACCCGCTTCGGCGATGTCGGGATCCTCATGGACATCCCGGTCGAGCGCAGCATCGCCGACCTGGCCGTGGAAGAAGATTCGATAACCAGCGAAATGGTGCAGGACTGTCTTTACCAGCACAACAGCGGCGTATACATTCTGCCCGCGCCGATCCGGCCCACGGACTGGCGCAATGTGCACGCCGGCCACATCGAAAAGATCGTAACGACGCTGACACAAAGCTACGACTATGTGGTGCTGGACACGCCCGGCACCTTCAACGACATCGTCGCCAGGGCGCTGGAGTTGGCCTCCGTGGTGGTGCTGGTCGCCACCGTTGACATGGCCAGCCTCAAGGACACCCTGCTGGCCATCGACATGCTGCGCTCCTGGAACTTCCCCCAGGAGAAGATCAAGCTCGTAATAAACGCCACGAACGAAGACACCAACGTCCAGCCGCACGAAGTGAAGCGGATGCTCGGCCGTGAAGTCTTCTGGTCCATCCCTTACGACCGCAACATCAGCACGGCGACCCAGCTGGGTATGCCCATCGTCCTGGCGAAGCCTCAGTCGAAGGCGTCTGTAAGCATGGTAGAGATGTCGTTCGCACTGAGCGGCGTTCGCCAGCAGAAGCCGCCACCGAACAAGGTGTCCCAGAAGGGCGGCATCTTCTCGAAGATCCTGGGTACGCAGGACCGAACCGAAGTAAGTGTGGAGTGACGTCATGACAAGCTGGCAACCCGGCAGAAACAACGGCCCTACGCGACCCGGTGACCCCGTCGGCGGCGCTCCCGCCAACGCTGGCACCGTCCGGGCCACTCCCGGCCGCTACAACGAGGACATGGAGCAACTCATCTTTCGCATCCACCAGATGCTCATCGAAGAGCTGGACTCCGACCAGATCGCCGCGCTGCCCTCGGACGAGCGCCGGAGCGTCGTCGAAGGGGCCGCTGAGACGCTCGTCAAGCGCGAGCTGCCCAACGTCGGCGGAATCACGCGCGATCAGATCGTCGCCCGTGTCGTCGACGAGGTTGTCGGCCTGGGTCCGATCGACTCGCTGCTCCGCGACCCGTCGATCTCAGAGATCATGGTCAACGGCCCCGAGGAAGTGTTCTTCGAGCGCGAGGGCATCCTCTACCTCAGCGACGTTCGCTTCCGCGACCAGGCACACATCATGCGCGTCATCGAGCGCGTCATCGCGCCCATCGGCCGCCGCGTGGACGAGTCGTCGCCCATGGTCGACGCTCGCCTTCCCGACGGCTCCCGCGTGAACGTCGTCATCCCGCCCGTGGCTCCCAAGAGCCCGACCATCACCATCCGCAAGTTCCGTGCTGACAAGATGAGCATGGACGACCTGGTGGCGGCGACGACGCTGACGCCTGATATGGCCGAGTTCCTCAAGGCCTGCGTCAAGCTCAAACTCAACATCATCGTCTCCGGCGGTACCGGCACCGGTAAGACCACGTTCCTCAACGCCATGTCTGAGTACATCCCGGAGAACGAGCGCATCCTCACCATTGAAGACCCGATGGAGATCAAGATCCGGCAGCCGCACGTCGTCTCGCTGGAGGCCCGCCCGGCCAACATCGATGGCAAGGGCGAGATCACCCAGCGAGACCTGCTGCGCAACACCCTGCGCATGCGCCCGGACCGGATCATCATCGGCGAGGTGCGCGGCCCCGAAGCCTTCGACATGCTGAACGCGATGAACACAGGCCACGAGGGCTCACTCTCGACTATCCACGCCAACTCCCCGCGCGATGCCCTTTCCCGTATCGAGAATATGGTGCTGATGGCCAGCCTCGATCTGCCCGACCGGGCGATCCGCGAGCAGACGGCGTCAGCCATCGACGTCTTCATCCAGCTCGCCCGCTTCACCGACGGTGTGCGGCGTGTCACTAAGGTCACCGAGTGCACCGGCATGGAGGGCGAAGTCATCACGCTGCAGGACCTCTTCGAGTTCAGGCAGGATCACATCGACAGCGAGGGCAAGATCCACGGCGAGATGCGCCCGACCGGCATCCGCCCGAGCTTCGCCGAAAGGTTCGACGCCGCTGGCATCAACCTGCCCGAGGGCCTGTTCCTGGCCAGGAGCGCCTAGCATGGACCTGCTCCTTCTGGCGATAAGCTTGTTCGTCCTCGGCGCCGTTGTGCTCTTCGTGCTCGCCATCGGTAAGCGCGAATCACGGTCCCGTTTCGTGGAGGCTCGGCTCAAGTCCTTCCGTCAAGACGAAAAGCCGCCGGACGACGAAGAAAGCGGTGACGCCTTCCGGCCAAAGCAGTCCTACTCCGGCATTCCGATACTCAGCTCGCTGATCGCGAAGATGAGCGGTTCGGAGGCGTTGGCTCTCCAGCTGGAACGGGCCGGCGTGCCCCTGCGTGTCGGCGAATTCTACATGATCCGCGGAGTCGCCGCGTGTGCCCTCTTCCTGGCACCGCTGATCTTCGGCTTCTCGATTTTCAACCTCTTCGTCTCGCTCGTCCTGGGCGCGGTCGGCTACATGGCTCCGTGGAAGTGGCTTACGCACAAGCGCGATAAGCGGACCGAGCGCATCAATGCGCAGCTCGTAGACATGCTGGGCATGGTCTCCAACTCAATCAAATCCGGCTATGGCCTGATGCAGAGCCTGGACTTCGCCGGCGGCCAGCTTCCCGCGCCGCTCGGTCTGGAGCTCCGGCGCATGCTTCGCGAGGCGACCCTGGGAATGACATCCGAAGCCGCTCTCGCTGCAATGGGCGAACGCATCAACAGCAAGGACCTGGATCTGGTGCTCACCGCAATCAACATCCAGCGCGCCGTCGGCGGCAACCTCTCTGAGATTCTCGACAAGGTTGCCTACACGATGCGCGAACGTGAGCGCATTCGCGGCGATATCGCGACGCTGACTTCACAGCAGAGGTTGACGGGGATCGTCGTCGGCGGTCTGCCGTTCTTCATGTTCGCGGTCTTCATGGTGATGAGCCCGGACTATATGAGCGTCTTCCTCACGGAGAACATCGGCCGCATCATCCTCCTCGTGGCCGCTGGCCTCGAGGTGCTGGGCTATCTCGCGATGAAGAAAATCATGGCGATCGAGATCTAGGAGCGAACAATGCTTATCCTTCTCATCGTCGTCGCTCTTTCCGGACTCTTTGCCTGCCTCGCTGTCGCCATCTTCGGCCGCCAGCGCACCTCCATCATGGAGACGCGGATCGAGGCGTTCCGCGTCCGCACTACCACGCAGACCGCTGGCGAAGACGTCGACCTCGAGATGTCCTTCGGAAGGCGCGTCGTCAAGCCAGCCATCGAAGGGCTTACGCGAACCGCCACCGGCGTTCTGCCGCAGTCCGTCCTGGCTGACATCCAGCAGCAGCTGACGATGGCTCGCTCGCCAATGAAGGTGAGCACTTTCGTCACCATCTGGCTGTCGTCGCTAGTCGTCTTCTGTGCGCTTGGCCTCATGGTCTTCTTCACTGTGGGTAGCCTGCCGTCGCTGGCCGTCGGCTTTGTACTGCTCGTGCTCGGCTACAAACTGCCTCGGATGTGGCTCAAGAGCCGTGTCAATGCGAAGCAGAAGCAAGTCATCCTCAGCCTTCCCGACAACCTCGACCTTATTACGACCTGCGTGGAGGCCGGCCTCGGCCTGGACGCTGCTCTTTCCCGCGTCGCGGAACAGAGCGAGGGTCCCCTCTCCGTCGAGCTTCAGCGCATGCTGCGCGAAGTCTCGATGGGCAAGCTACGCCGCGAGGCGATGCAGGAGATGGCCGACCGCGTCGGCGTTGAAGAGCTTTCTTACTTCATCACTTCCATCATCCAGGCCGAGAAACTCGGCGTCGGAATCGCTCAGGTGCTACGTGTGCAGTCCGACCAGTTGCGCATGCAACGGCGCCAGCGAGCCGAGCGTCTCGCCAACGAAGCACCGATCAAGATGATCTTTCCGCTGGTGCTGCTGATCTTTCCGGCGTTCCTCGCCGTGATCCTCGCACCGGCCGTGATCAGAATCTCGGAGACGTTTTGAAGAATCCACACATGGCCCTCGGAAAGAAAATCAGGCAGCTTCGGGAGGAGCTGGGTATGAGCCAGGCACAGTTGTCGTCGCAGGGCGCCCTCAGCCAGGGGTACCTCTCCCAGCTTGAAAACGACGAAGTCCAGAACCCTAGCGCGGCCGTCATCTTCAGGCTGGCGCAGGCGCTCAACGTTGATCCTCGCGTGCTCATGGATGCGGCCGGCTACGACAGCGGTGCCAACGGCTCGGGCTCGGAGTTCGCAGTGACGGTGGACCCGGAGCTGTTGCGCTTCCTGGCTCGTTTCCCGCGCCAACAGCAGATCTACTTGCTGGGCCTGCTGAAGACTCTTGACCAGCAGCAGGCCGCGCCTGCCGAATCGCCAGCCCACGGCGTAGCGGCGAAGAGCTAGAAGAGTAGCCACAGTGGCACGCATTCTCAACCTCACAAAAGGGACGGTCGTCGCCGAAGACCTCGCCGTCGCACGTAGCTTCTGGGGGCGCTTTCGTGGCCTCATGCTGCGCCGGAGGATGGCCTCGGGTGAGGCGCTCCTGATCGAACCGAGCGCTTCCATTCACACCGCCTTCATGCGCTTCCCGATCGACGCTGCGTTCCTGGATCGGGAGAAGCAAGTCGTCAAAGTAGCAGAAAACGTCCGGCCGTTCCGGATGGCGCTCAGTCGCGGTCACTCCGTGCTCGAGCTGAGCGCCGGAAGCGCCGGCAAGGCCAGCGTCGAGAAAGGTGACAGGCTGGCCATCTTCGATCAGGCGGCGGCCGATCGTGTACAAGACCGATCGCCGGCGCCGGTCAGTGAAAAACAGGAAACGCGCGTCTAACGCACGTTACGACCCCGTTTAGCGAGGAACGATATGAATCTTGGAGACAGAATCCGAAACCTGCGCGACCAGTGTGAGCTCACTCAGGGTCAGCTGGCCCAGAGCTCATCCGTCAGCCAGGGCTATCTCTCACAGCTTGAGAACGGCGAGGTGAAGAACCCCTCGGCGGCCGTCTTGCTGCGGGTTGCTCAGGCGGTGAAAGTCGATCCCGACGAACTGTTCGAGGCCGCCGGGTACCCAACTGTGCGCACTCTACGCGCAACCTATGAGCGCTACGAGTCGACGATCGACGACGAGCTGCTCAGCTACCTGTCGCGTCTTCCGCGGGACAAGCAGCGCCGCCTGCTATCACTGCTGCAGGGCATCGAGCAGGTGCTCACAGGCAGCGAGCCGGACAAGGCCGGTACCACCGAAGAAGGTCATCCGGACCGGGCCGCGGCGCGCGCAGTCGGCCTGACCAAGGTATCCTTATAGCCCATGGCTGAGGGAAACGACGATGGGGCGGCGCTCGCGGAGCGCATAGACCCGGAACTTCTTCACATGCTGTCGCGTATGTCGCGCCGCCAGCAGCGACAGGTGCTGCTGCTACTCATGGTCGTCGAGAACCTGTTGTTCGAGATGATGCGGGAGCAGCGTGCCCGCGAAGACCTTGCCTAGGGCTGCCGACTCTGCCCGTCTCTAACCTAGGGTGATCGCTGCTGCCACTGCGGCGGCGACCAGCCCCGCTCCCGCGGCGTAGGCCAGGCCCAATCGCCGCCAGCCCAGCCTTCCACTCAGCGGCTTCTCCTCGTCCGCATACCTGGGCTCGGCCGGGCTGCGCCGTCTCTCCGGGCCGTTCCATCCTGCCGAAGGTGTTGCGCGCTCTGTCTCGGCGTCAGCCTTAGGGCCGTCTTCCAGGCCGCTCATGCGGGAGCGGAGGCGCACCCAGACTTCATCGCGGTGCTCCTCGGCCATCTCCAGCGCCTCCCGGGCGAGCTGCATGCGGAGGCCGATGACGTCGCGGAGGTTGTCCCCGGTCATCCCAGGTTTTCGCTGAGGTTCTTCATTCGGTCGCGCAGCTTGCGCAGGGCGCGAAAGATCGTCACTCGCACGTTGACCTCGCTGGTGTGGAGGACGCTGGCGATCTCACGGTTCGTAAGCTCGGCGTCGAACTTCAGCGCTATGATCTCTTGTTCTCGCTTCGGGAGCCCGCCGACGAGCGTGGAGAGGAACGCCAATCGCTCCTTGTGAACGAGCACGTCTTCGGGGCTCTTCGGCTGGCTGTGCAGCTCCTTTTCGATCGCCGCCTCTCGGGCCGCCTTCTGCGCCGGCTTTTCCTTGCGCCAGTGCGACGAGACCTCATTGCGGGCGATGGTAAAGAGCCACGAACCGAAAGCGTCGCGGGAGCGCAAAGAGCGGACCTTCACGAACGCCTTCTCAAACACGTCCGAGACGACGTCGAGAGAGACTTCCCTGTCCTGTACGCGGCCATAGACGTAGGCGAAGACCTTGGCGAAGTACTCGTTGTAGAGCTCTGCAAACTCGGCCGTCGTTGGGGCGAACGTGGCTTCCGCGGTCGCCGCCGCGGCAGCCTTGCGCCTCGCTGGCCTGGCGGCCGTTCGTGCCGGCGCCTTGCCCGTCCTCTCGATCGCGATTCTTGCGGTAGTCATGCTCCCTCACTCTCGGTGCGTGCGTCCGTTATGGCTGTACGAATATCTCGTCATTGAGACGATGAATAGACGCCTCGGTCTGCGCTCCGTTACACCTTCGGCAGCGGAATCTCGCAACTTTGTCGCGGTAATCGCTGCCTCGCCCGCACCTGGTACGGCACCTGTCTCTAGAGCCAGTGTTGCAGGAAGTTGGTTGGTAACCGGTTAAGGCCGGTGAACAGCGCGTAAATTAGACGCTGGCCGGCCTGTAGGCGCGATCCAGCAGCTCGATCACGTGCCGGACCTGCGCCGAGCCGCCGGTACGCCGCACGCCGGCCTCCAGCTGCGCGAGGCAGCCCGGATTGGCCGTCGCGATGACGTCCGCACCGGTGCTCTGCACGTCGAGCATCTTGTCGTCCAGCAGGCGCATCGACATCTCCGCCTGCGTAAGGGAGTAAACGCCGGCGGCGCCGCAGCAGCGGTCCGGGTTCTCCATCTCGACCAGGCGCAGCCCCGGGATCGCCTTCAGCACCTGTCGCGGCGCGTCGCTGATGCCCTGTGCGTGCGCCAGGTGGCACGAGTCTTGGTACGTCACGGCGAGATCCAGCGTCCGCGGCGGTGCCTCGAAGGAGAGGCCTACCAGGTACTCGTGTACGTCTTTCACGAGCGCTGACATCTGCCGCGCCCGATCGTGGTACTCGGCGTCGCCGGCCAACAGATCGCCGTACTCCTTCATCGCCGCCGCGCAGCCGGCCGAGTTGACGACGATGGCGTCCGGCGCCTCGTCCAGGAACGCATCGATGTTGCGCCGCGCCAGCGCCCGCGCGGTGTCGAGATCGCCGTTGTGAGCGTGCAGCGCGCCGCAGCAGCCCTGCGCCGCCGGCGCGCTCACTGCGCAACCGTTTCGCGCCAGCACGCGCACCGTCGCCCGGTGCACGTTGCCGTAAGCCAGCGGCATGATGCAACCGCTCAGCATCGCCACTCGCGCTCGCTCCGCGCCCTCCGGCCGAGCGACGAGACCTGTTTTCGTAAACGGCCGCCCGCGCATCCGCGGTGCCAGCGTGGCGCTTGTTCCAACGAGCGGCAGCCTCTGCGCCAGGGTGAGCAGTCCCACCCGCTCCGACGCTCGTAGCACCGTGGCGAAGAAGCGCAAGCGGCCCGGCCGCGCGATCACTTCCCGGAGGAAGAGTGCGCGCAGGCGCCAGGAGAGCGGTGCAGCGCCGCTCTCCATTGCGTCCGAACGCGCCTGCTCCATGATCCGACCGTAAGGCACGCCGGACGGGCAGACCGCCTCGCAGTTCCGGCACTGCAGGCACGAGTCGAGGTGGTCCAGCGCGTTCGGCGTCGGCTCGATCACGCCGTCCGAGATGGCTTTGATCAGGTACAGCCGTCCGCGCGGCGACTCCGTCTCCAGGCGAGTCTCGACGTACGTTGGGCAGTGCTCCAGGCAGAGTCCGCAACGCACGCACTGCGAGAGGTCGTCGTCGCTCGGCGCGAACGGCCGTGGATCGGTCATATCCGCCCCACGAAGCGGCCCGGGCTGAGCACGCTGTTCGGGTCCAGCTGCGCCTTGATCGAGCGCATCAGTGGCAGCGCCGGCGGCTCTGGACCAAACACATCGATCCCGCGCTTCACCTCCGGCGGGGCGTCCTCCACGATGGCGCCCATCGCCATGAGCGATGGCAGCTCACCCTCATCCCTCAGTCGCAGACGCACGACGCCAAGCGTCGGATACGCCAGGAAGGACGCGCCCACCGGCAGCTCTTCGAGCAGGGCCGGCAGCTTCGACGGCAGGGCGGCAATGCGCACGCCGATCGGACGCTCGTTCGGGCGCTCGCCACTGTCTCCCGTTTCTTGTTCCCCGTCTCCGGCCAGTGAAGCGAGCTCCCGCGCTGAGCGCTCGACGGCCGCCTCTGACCCGGCGAGTGCGATGTCCAGCCGCCAACGCTCCTCGGCCCGTGTCACCACCGCGGACCGCAGGCTGAGGCCGCGCATCAACGAATCGCTGGCGATGCCGCACGCTGCCGCCGCCGATCCGGCCGTGAACGCAATCTGGCGGGTCGCCTTCGGCAGGGGCTGCACCTTGAACGTCGCTTCAGTGACCACCGCCAGCGTGCCCAGCGAACCGACGTAGAGCTTGCACAGGTCGTAGCCGGCCACGTTCTTGACGACGCGGCCGCCCGCGCGCGTGATCAGCCCGTCGCCGGTGATCACGCGCAGGCCGATCGTGAAGTCGCGCGGCCCGCCGAGCGAGACTCGTGATGGGCCCCAGAGGTCCGCCGCGAGCGCGCCGCCGACGGTCGCTTCGTCGGCGATCTCGGGGTCGAATCCCACCATCTGCCCAGCTGCCGCCGTCGTCTTTCGCAGCTCAGCCAGCGTCATGCCGGCCCCGCAGGTGATCGTCAGGTCGTCCGGCTCATATTCGACGACGCCGCTCAGGGCCGTCACGTCGAGCGCGATGTCGTACCGCTCTGGCACGTTGCCCGGCCCGCCGCGCTGCTTGCCACCGATTGGGATCACTGCCAGCCTGGTCTCGTTGGCGTGGCCAATCACCGCCGCCGCGGCCTTGACTGTCGCCGGTCGGACGATCGCCTGAGGCGTCACGCCGTCAACGGCGAACTCGTCGCTGCCGGGACGCAGGTTTTCCGCACCGGCGATGGACCGGAGATCGGTGAGCAGAGCCGCCTGACGTACCATCGCTCAGACGTAGGCGCCGGGGCCGATTTTGGCGATCGCGGATTTCATGCGGGAGGACACCTCGCCGCAGCCTTTGGAGGTCGGGAAGATCTTGCCCGGGTTGAACCGCTCGTCTGCGCCGAAGGCGCTCTTCACCCGCGCCATCACTGCGAGGTCGTCGTCGGAGAAGATCCACGACATGTAGTTGCGCTTCTCACTGCCGACGCCGTGCTCCCCCGTGATCGTGCCGCCCGCGTCGACACAGAGCCGCATGATCTCCTCGCCCAGCTCCAGCACGCGCTCAGAGGCACCCGGTACGCGGTCGTCGAACATGAGATTCGGGTGCAGATTGCCGTCGCCGGCGTGGAATACGTTGGCAACGGGTATGCCGTATCGTTCACAGGCTTCGTAGACGCCCGAGAGTACGTCTGGCAGGCGCGTGCGCGGTACAACGCCGTCCAGGATGTAGTAGGACGGTGCCAGCCGCCCCAGAGCGC
Organism: Chloroflexota bacterium; assembly: GCA_022561635.1. GTDB lineage: Bacteria > Chloroflexota > Dehalococcoidia > SM23-28-2 > RBG-16-64-32 > CF-162. The sequence continues at coordinate 12,947 of JADFQV010000031.1, forward strand.
CCAGAGCGCCTTTGCGCCCGGCCCACAGCTTCTCGCGCTCCTCCGGCGACATGCCGATGCGTATCTCCCGCGCGCCGCTCACCTCACATGTCGACCGCACGGCCTCGGCCTCCTCTGACGTCTCTTCCTCCAGGCCCTCGACCTCGATCAGCAGCGCGGCGCCGGCGTCTGGTGGGTAGCCCGCGTTGACGAACGGCTCGACCGCCCGCATCGTCTTTTTGTCGATCATCTCCAGCGCTGCCGGCAGGACGCCCGCGGCGATTATCGCCGACACCGCCTCCGACGCCTCCCGCACTTCGTCGAACACGGCCAGCAGCGTGATCGTCGCCGGCGCCCGCGGCAGCAGTCGCACGATGACCGCCGTGACGATCGCCAGCGTTCCTTCCGAGCCGACGACGAGCCCCGTCAGGTCGTACCCGGGCGCGCCGAGCGTCTCGCCGCCAAGCGCGACGACTTCGCCGTCAGGCGTCACGATCTCGAGGCCGAGCACGTGGTTGACCGTCGATCCGTAGCGCAGCGTGTGCGGCCCGCCGGCGTTCTGTGCGACGTTGCCGCCGATGCTGCAGACTTTCTGACTGGACGGGTCGGGGGCGTAGTAGAGGCCGTGCGCCGCCGCGGCCCTGGAGACATCGAGGTTGATTACGCCCGGCTGGACGACCGCCAGGCGGTTTGCCGCATCGAGTTTGAGGATGCGGTCCATGCGCGCTGTGACAAGGACGATGCCGCCTTCGCAGGGGATGGCGCCGCCGGAGAGGCCCGTGCCGGCGCCGCGTGCCGTCACGGGAACGCCGTGGCGCTTCGCCACACGGATGGCCGCGGCCACCTCTGCCGTCGTCTCAGGCAGGACGACGGCCTCCGGCAACCCGCGCTCGATTGTCGCGTCATATTCGTAGACGAGGAGGTCTTCCGGGGTGTGGAGGACGTACTTAACCCCGATAGCGGACTGGAGGTCCTTAATGAGCGAGGCAGCCACGAAATCAGTCTAGCATGGGCCTTGTCGAAAAGTGGAAAAGCTGTGGAGTTCTCTCCGGAAGTAGATACCTAACGCGCTGATCGTGCGTTAGGCTAGGTAGAACGTGCCTGCGAGGGGCTGGGCGCTTACGCCCGCTCGATAGACCACATATGACTGAACAAATGCGCGACCTACGCGAAGCTATGATCGATCGCCATGCTGGTGAGACCGACCAGCCGGGATTCGATTTTCGTCCCCTGTTGATCCGCCTCTCCATACCCGCCACCATCCTCGTGGGTGCGTTGCTGGCGACGGGCATCTTCCTTATTTTCTCCTCGCACGGCGAGACGCCAGTCTCCGTGGCCGGCGTCGGCACCCCCACCCCAACGGCCGCCGCAGCCACATCGCCAAGCGCGTCACCATCGCCGAAGCCGTCGCCCTCATCCAGTCCACCGCCCGGGGTCGAGGAGCCGCAGACAGGGGGCGACCAACCTGGGACTGTCGTTCCCAACACCTATGGCACACGACCTGAGAACACTGCGGGAGAAGAGCTGTTGGGCCTGTACGCCACCCTCCAGGCCGACGTCGACTCCTACCGGGCACAGACCGGCGGCATCGAGGTCGGCATCGCTGTTACCGACCTGCAGACCGGCGAGACCGTCTCCGTCGGCGGCAACGCGCCGCACAGGACCGGCTGCGTGATCAATATGTTCGCCCTCATGGCGGCCGTCGATCGCTTCCAGGACGGCGCCGCCAGCCCCGCCTCCGTCTCCTACAGCGTGACGAAGGGTATCGGTGGCAGCTTCCCGCCCGAGGTCAAGAACTTCCTCGGCGTCGTCTTCGGGGATTTCCGCGCCGGCGAAGCGCACGCGCGCTCGCTGATGGCGGGCTGGGGCATGCAGACGTACCAGTTCGACCACGTCCCCTACTACGGGACGGAGCCCTACCAGCCCAACATCCTGACGGCGCTTGAGACGAACGACATCCTGGCCCGCCTCTGGTGGGGTGAGCTATTCGATCCCCAGTGGACCGACTACACGATCGGCGTCCTGCGCAACACTTTCTCCTACATCGACTACATCCTGCCCAAGTATCTGCCCCCGAACGCTACGGTCGGCCACAAGATCGGCTACCACTGGGACTACGACGGCTGGGTTAACAACGACGTCGGCCTCGTCTCCTTCATTGGTGGCGATGGCCAGCAGAAGGCCTACGCGATCTCCTACTTCTCGCAGTACGCGCCAAGCGAGGCGGCCGGCCACTCCTTCGGCGCTCGGCTGTCGCTCGTCGTCTGGAACTTCATGGCGGCGCGCTACGGCCTGGCGCCACAGCCCGCGCCTCCGGCCCTGCCCCCGGCGCCGATCACTCCCTCGCCCACGATCACACCTTCGCCGTCGCCGACGCCATCGAGTACACCAACTGCGACGCCCGTCACCCAGACGCCGACGCTGACGCCGTCACCGACTCCGACTCCAACGCCGGTGGGCTCATCGACGCCGGAGCCGACGCTTGAGACGACTACGCCGTCACCGTTGTTCTCGCCGACGCCGACGCCATCGGCATCCGGCAGCGCCCCGCCCTAGTCCGTAGCCCAGCCCTTGGCGCGCTCGACCGCGCGCTTCCAGCCGGCGTACATCTCTTCCCGGCGCTCCTCTGACATCGCCGGCCAGAAGCGGCGTTCCTCGCGCCATCCTTTCGCGACATCCTCGCGGTCCTTCCAAAAACCGGTCGCCAGGCCCGCCAGATAGGCCGCCCCCAGAGCCGTCGTCTCCAGGACGGCCGGCCGCACCACCTCGCAGCCGAGGATGTCTGCCTGCATCTGCATCAGCACGTCGTTCGCCGCCGCGCCGCCGTCGACGCGCAGCTCCGTCAGCTTCGAGCCGCAATCGTGCTCCATCGCCTCGGCCACGTCGCGAACCTGGTAGGCGATCGACTCCAGCGTGGCGCGTGTGATGTGCGCCCGGTTAGCGCCCCGCGTCAGGCCCAGGATCGCGCCGCGGGCGTGCGGGTCCCAGTGGGGCGCGCCAAGACCGACGAACGCCGGCACGACGTAGACGCCGTTGGAGTCCGGCACGCTGGCGGCCAGGTCCGCGCTGTCGGCGGCCTCGGCGAAAAGGCCCAGCTCGTCGCGCAGCCACTGCACGGCCGCGCCGGCGATGAAGATCGACCCCTCGAGCGCGTACGTCACGACGTCACCTCCTGTGGAACCGTCGGCGCTCTTCTCCGGCAGCCCCCAGGCGATCGTCGTGATCAGCGATTGTGAGCGCAGCGGCTTGTCGCCGGCGTTCATCAGCAGGAACGCGCCGGTGCCGTACGTGTTCTTGGCCATGCCCCGCCGGAAGCACGCCTGTCCAAACAGCGCGGCTTGCTGGTCGCCGGCCACGCCCGTAACCGGAATCGAGCCGCCGAAGAGCGAAGTCTCGCCGAAGGCGCCCGATGACGCCTGCACCGCCGGCAGAAGCGAGGCCGGTACGTCGAGCGCGGACAACAGCTCGTCGTCCCAGCGTTTCTCGAAGACGTTGTACAGCAGCGTGCGCGAGGCGTTCGTATAGTCCGTGGCGTGGATGCCGCACAGCCGGTACATCAGCCACGAGTCAACTGTGCCGAACATCAGCTCGCCGGCCTCGGCGCGTGCGCGGACGCCCTCTACGTTGTCGAGTAGCCACTTCACCTTCGTGCCGGAGAAGTACGGGTCTAGCAGGAGGCCCGTGCGCTCGCGGAACTTCTCCTCCAGCCCGCGCTCCCGCAGCTCGTCGCAGAGTCCGGCCGTGCGTCGGTCCTGCCAGACGATGGCGTTGTGCACCGGCTTGCCGTCGCGGTCCCAGATAACCGTCGTCTCGCGCTGGTTGGTGATACCGATGGCGGCAACGTCGGCGGCGGTCGCGCCCGCTTGATCGAGCGCAGCCCGCGCCGTCTCGAGCTGCGTGCGCCAGATCTCCTCCGGGTCGTGCTCCACCCATCCCGGCTGCGGGTAGATCTGCTCGAACGGCTGCTGAGCAACGGCCCGCATCTCGCCGGCGTGGTCGAAAAGGATCGCGCGCGAGGACGACGTTCCCTGATCGAGCGCGAGAACGAAGTCGGGCATGGCGCGCAAAGGGTAGCACCGGCGCGCGCGGGGTGTCGAGGGCAAGGGGGCAGCAGCGTTGACGCGCCTCGCCGCGGATGACAGACTTTGGGGCGCCATGAGCAAGCCGAAGTTCTGGGGCGTCGTCTCGCCTCTGCCCGCGCCCGTCGTCACGATGCAGGCGAAGATGGCCGAGGACGCCGGCCTCGAAGGCGTCTTCGCGCCGCAGGTCTACGGCCCGCCGTTCATCCCGCTCGCCGCCGCAGCCGCCGTCACCCAGCGCGTGCGCCTGGCGACCGGCATCGCCATCGCCTTCGTGCGCAGCCCTTTCGAGACGGCGATGGCGGCGATGGATATGGACCGCCTCAGCAACGGCCGTTTCACGCTGGGCCTCGGCACGAGCGTCCAGGCGTGGAGCGAAGGCTTCTTCGGCGCCGAATACGGCAAGCCACTCGCCCACATGCGCGAAATCGTCGAGATCGTCCGCCTCGTCAACGCCAAGGCCCACACTGGCGAACTGACGACCTATGAAGGCAACTACCACCGCCACGACTGGAGCCAACTGCAGCCGACCCCCGCGCCCGTGCGCACGGACATCCCGATCTGGATCGCGGCGCTGCGCGGGCCGCTCATCAGCCTCGCCGCCGAGATCGCCGACGGCGTTCTCGGCCACCCGATCTGGTCCGTCGACTGGTGCGTGGCGCGCATGCCGGCCTACCTCAAGCGAGGCCTGGAGCGCGGCGGTAAGCAACGCAGCGACATCGAGTTCAACGTCTGGCTCTGGGTGGCGGTCAACGAGGATCGCCCGCAGGCGATCGAGGACGCGCGCGCTACCGTCGCCTTCTACGCCGGGGTGGAGCAGTACCAGGAGTTCTTCGCCGCCCACGGCTTCGAGAAGGAAGCGAAGCTGCTGCAGGAGGGCGTCAAGCAGGGCGACTACATCGGCGCAGCCAGGCACGTCACGGACGAGATGGCCCAGACGTTCGTCGTCTGCGGATCGGCCGACGAGGTGCGCAAACGCATCTCGCCGCTGTACGAAGTCGCCGACTCGCTCACGCTTGTCCCGCCGGCCTACAACCTCGGCCCCGACAAGCTTCTCGCCTACACCGCGGCGATCGCCAACACTTTCTACGGCTAGCCGCAAAGCCTCCGCCCGTACAATGGAAAGGCCATGGCGTTACGATTCCTCGAACGCGAGCTGCGGACGCTCCTCGCCGCCAACGACCGGCCCGACCTCCTCGAGGCCGGCCGCATCGCGCTGACGGATGACGGCGCGACGATCTACGTCCACCTCCTGCCGCAGCCGGACTGGCCGCACAAGGCGCCGGGCCAGGCGTTCGTCCTCGCTTATGAGGACTACGCGCCGCCCGGTTCGAACGTGACGTACTGCTACCGCTGGCTGATCGGCGAAGCGCGCACCAGCCTGCGCGAGAACATGGGCGACGTCATCCGCTGGCTGGAGGGCCGGTAGCGTGGCGACGGTCAAAGACCTGAAGGCGCTCGCCTCTGGTGAGGAGGCGACGTTCCGCGCGCGCGTCCTGCGTTTGTGGGAGATCGGCGGCCTGCGCATGGCCCTCGTCGGCGACGATTCTGGGCTGACGAGAATCGAACTCGGCGGGGCTGCGGTCGAGGACGGCGGTTCGTACGAGTTCCGGCGGGCGGCCGTCCGGCAGTACGACGGCGGCTGGACGAGCGTTTCGATCGCGGACGGCGGCGAGGCGCTGGCGATCGACGAGGGCGTCTCTACGCCCCAGGACGAGGCCTACATCGAGCGCACGTTCAAGATACTCTCCGGCATCCAGCGCAAGAAGGGCCGCAGCGAAGGTCGCCTGCCGCCCTGGGAACACCCGGCGAAGCAGAGCGGAGGCAGCACGTGATCAAGGTACGCAAAGCGGACGAGATCTACGCCAAGGACGGTGGCTGGTTCCACGCGAAGTGGCACTTCTCCTTCGACGACTACCACGACCCGCAGAACATGGGCTTCGGCACGATGCGCGTGTTCAACGACGACACCCTCGTTCCCGGCGCGGTCTGGCCGATGCACCCGCACCGCGACATCGAGGGGCTGACGTACGTTCCTTCGGGCACGTTCCGCCACGAGGACAACCTCGGCAACCTCTACACGATGCCGGCCGGCTCCGTGCAGCGCATGACGCTCGGCAGTGGCGCTTACCACTCGGAGCAGAACGGCTCGGAGACGGAGCCCCTGCGCTTCATCCAGATCTGGATCATCCCGCGCGAGACCGGCCTCGAGCCGGGCGTCGAGTCGCGGCAGACGACGGCGGAGGAGCGGACGAACCGCCTGCTGCGCGTCATCGGGCCGGACCGCGAAGGTGGCAGCCTCCTCGTCCACCAGGACGCGGCGATGTACGTCTCACGGCTGGAGGTGGGGCAGAGTGTCAGCCACGCGTTCGCGCCGGACTTCGGCGGTTACCTTCTTGTCCTTGACGGCGCGCTGACCATCAACGGCGATGTGCTCGCCGACGGAGCAACAGACGTAATCATCTCTGGAATACGGGTAGAGGGGAATGTTGACATCAAGAATTCCTCGGGGACCCGTCTCGTGGTCATCAATTCTGAGATACTCGGGAACCTCAAACTGAACCACAATACCGTCAGCGCGGGCCCCGGCGATCTTGCAATCATAAGAAACACGATCGGGGGGAACGTTGAAACAAAGTCGAATTCCGTTGCTGATACCCTTTTCGTAGGAGCCTGTGCAACTAACGGAAACGTCGTTGGTGGCAACGTTATAATCGAGAACAATACGGTGGATGATATCCAGCTTGCTTGTAACGATATAGGCGGTAACGCTGTCATCATGGCGAATACAGCGAGCACTGACGTCAGGTCGCCCGGAAATTCAGTTGGCGGAAACTACACGGTGACCGATAACAGCGCCACAAGAAGGTTCGTCGTGGGGTCGTTCATTGCGGTAAGAGGCGCCGAACTCCCGGCCAACACCATCCAGGGCAATCTGGTAGTGAAGGGCAACGTCAACACGTTGGCCAGCGTCATCGTAGGTTCTGATCCGAGTCTAAATAGCGGAAACACCGTTTCTGGCAACCTCACCATAAAGAACAATACGGCGGCTGATGAGGTCTTCGTCAAAGCCAATGCGGTGATTGGCAACCTGAAATGCGCGGGCAATGACCCTGGTCCCACGGTGGCTGGCAACACCGTTGGTGGGAAATTTGACTGTGCTGAATAGGTTTCAGCAACTGAAGCAAACGGCACTTCAGCCATAGCGTCTGCCCGTGCAGCAGACGCCGTGTCTTAAAGGTGTCCCAGGGAGCATCATCGTTGCGCCCTGGGACATCCAAGTTGATGCCAGATCGGGGCCCGCGGGCGAAAACCTGTCCCTTTGGTCCCCAGTTCTTCCCAGCCAACCCTGCTTGGGCTAGAATAGCCTCCAATCAAAACCTAGGCAGACTAAGGCTGGAGGGGGAGAACCATGTCGGGAATATGGCCCGGTGAGACGCAGTGCGTGGTGCTTCTGGGGTTCGATGTAGACGGTGTGTCGTCGTGGTTGAACCGCGACCCCAGCTATGCGGACCACCCCAGCTTGATGTCCATGGCCGAATACGGCCCCTCGGTCGCCACGCCCCGCATCCTGGACATGCTGGACGCCCACGGCATCCCAGCCAGCTTCTACGTGCCGGGTTACGTGGCCGAGACCCACGAAGACATGGTCCGCGAGATAGCCCGCCGGGGCCATGAGATCGCCCACCACGGCTACATGCACGAGCCGCCATCCTCTCTG
>JADFQV010000065.1 GCA_022561635.1 Chloroflexota bacterium
CGTCGAACCGGTCGAAGTCTTCCTTGACCAGGATCGCGCCACTGACGTCGTGCTGGCCGTTCTTGAACGCCGCCAGGAGCGAGGAGTTGTCCGTGATGATCACGTAGGTGATCTGATCGAGGTACGGCCGGTCCTGGATGAAGTAGTCGGGGTTACGCTTAATCACGATGCGCTCGTTGCCGACGAACTCCTCCAGCATGAAGGGCCCGCTGCCATAGGCGTTGCGGCTAAGCTGCAGCTGGGGCGCGTTCAAGTTGACACCTGGTGAGAGCATCGCCCATGTGGCGTTCGCCATCTCCCGCACGGCCGGAACGAACGGCTCCGCCATGTTGAAGCTGAACGTGTACTTGTCTGGTGTCTCCAGAGCCGGGCGCAGCATCGCCGGGTCCCTGCTGCCGGCGATCTTCTGCGGGAAGCGCTTGTCCACCGCCGTGATCGATGTGCCGCGGCGGACGAAGCTCTCCTTGCAGGCCTCAGAGTCGATATCTTCGCCGTCGAACTCGCCACCTGCCGGGGCGTTCCGCACGCCCTCGCGGAGCGTGAAGATAAAGTTCGTCACCTCCGGCATCTCCAGCGAGGTCGCCAGGTTGTTGAAGATCGGAGCTTCGTCTCCCCCGGACCAGCCGTAGAGGTAGCTGTAGAGCAGCGAGTCGATGTCCAGTCCGGTGAGGTCCACGTGCGGGTCGATGCCGCCGACGGAGACCGGGCGGCCCCAGGTGATGCTGCCGCCGGGACTGGGCGTGGCGTTCGGGTCAGGCGTGGTGCCCGGTGAGCTGCCGTTACCGCCGCTGCAACCGACGGTGAGCGCCGCCGCGCCGCCCAGCGCCGTCGTGGCGCCGACGCCCAGGAGCGCGCGCCGGCTCATCCGCTTGCGAGACAATCTCTGCCAGTAGTTAGGTTCTGTCATTCGATCTGCCCCCTCCTAAGGAGCATCATGCGGACGTGTAAAGACGACCGTCTGCTAATTAGCGGTACGTAATCTATATGCGGCGGCGATGCACGCCGACAACGAGCATTCTAGCAAGCGCTGAAGACTCGGCCCACCCCTGGGCCGCGCCGCGTCTACTCTTCCGTGACGTCGTCGACGGCCATGTTCAGCCAGGCCCACGCCTGGCGGCTCTGGAAGTGGATGAGATCGATTGCGTCCATGCCGTACCTCCCTCCCTGGGCGGACAGTAGCGTACGGCCTGAGGCGGCGATGGCAACGATGATCCCGAAGGCGGTACTAATCGCTGATGGGTTCGCCGCGGAAGAGGAAGATGAAGGCCCAGAGGAGGGCGGCTGTCGAGGTGAGGATGGGGCTGATGACGAAGCCCTCGCCGACGAGCCCGGCGACGACGAAGGAGAGGCCTATGACGGCGAAGCCGGACGTGATGCGCGGCACGTAGGAGCGGCTGTCGAGGAGCGTGGGCAGGAGGGACGGCAGAAGGATGAGGTTGCCGATGGCGATAACGAAGTCCCACATGGTCAGGCGAAGGCGGCAACGTCTTCGGGGTCGCCGTACTCCATGTCGCCCCAGTTGGCGCCTGACTTGGTGTCGATCTTGAGGGGGATGGCCATTTCGATGCTCTTGGGCATTATGTCGAGGCAGAGGGCGCGCACTTCTTCCAGCTCGGCGCCGGGGCACTCGAAGATCAGCTCGTCGTGGATCTGAAGCGTCATCAGGCTCTTCAGCTGGCGGCTCCGAATCTCGTCGTCGAGGCGGTTCATGGCGATCTTGATGATGTCGGCGGCCGTGCCCTGGACCGGCATATTGACGGCGGCGCGTTCGGCGGCGTTACGGACGTTGCGGTTGCCGGCGTTGATCTCCGGGATGTAGCGGCGGCGGCCGAAGAGCGTCTCGGCGTAGCCGTTCATGCGCACCCGGGTGACGGTGTCGGAGACGAACTGCTGGATTCCCGGATACTTCTCGAAGTAGGTCTGGATGAAGGCGGCGGCTTCCTCGCGCGGGATGCGCTCGCGGAGGGAGAGGCCGTACTCGCTGAGGCCGTAGAGGACGCCGAAGTTGAAGACTTTGGCGCGGCGCCGCATCTCTGTGGTCACCTCGTCCAGGGGGACGGCGAATACCTGGGAGGCGGTCGCGGCGTGGATGTCCTCATCGCGCTCGAAGGCGCCGACGAGTTCGGGGTCCCCCGTGATGTGGGCCATGATGCGCAGTTCGACCTGGGAGTAGTCGGCGGAGAGGAGCTGCGGCTTCTTGCCAACGTCGCGGGCGATGAACGAGCGCCGGACCTGGGCGCCGATCTCGCCGCGCACCGGGATGTTCTGCAGATTCGGGTTGCTGGAGGAGAGGCGGCCGGTGGCGGCGCCTGTCTGGTTGAACTCGGTGTGGATGCGCTTGGTCTTCGGGTTGACGAGGGACGGCAACGGGTCGAGGTAGGTCGATTTGAGCTTGGTCAGCTCGCGGTAGCTGAAGATGAGGTCGATGATGGGGTGGACGCCGCGCATCGCCTCGAGCGAGTCCTTGTCGGTGGCGTGGGCGCCGCTCTTGAGACGGCGCGTCTTGGGCAGGCCGATCTCCTCGAAGAGGATCTCCGAGAGCTGGGCCGGCGAGCCGATGTTGAACTCGTGGCCGACGGTCTTGTGGATCTCGTCTTCGAGACTGTGTATCTCCTGCGAGAGCGACTCGCTCATCTCGTGCAGAGAGCCCGTGTCGACAGCGACGCCGGCCAACTCCATGCGCGCGAGGACGGAGACAAGCGGCATCTCGATCCCGTTGAAGAGCGGCTCCATGCCCTTCTCGGCGATCTCGGGGGCGAGCGCCTGGCGCAAGCGGCCGATGGCGTCGGCGCAGGCGCAGGCGAGATCGCCGGTGGCGGAGATCTCGGCCTTATCGATCGTGATGCGGTCGGCCTTCTTGCCGCCGTGACCGAGGAGTGCGGGGCGATCCGGCAGCTCGTGCCCGAAACGGCGGGCATAGAGCCAGTCGAGCGCCAGGTTGCCCTCTTCCGGCCGGCCACTGCCGCCGCCCTCGCCGACGAGGAAGGCGGCGATCATCGTGTCGAACTCCACGCCACTCAGCTCGATGCCGTGGTTGGCCAGGACTACGTAGTCGAACTTAACGTTATGTCCGGTAATCGCCACGTCTGCCCCACTGAGGAGCGGGGCCAGTTTGGCCAGAACGGCGTCGACCGGCAGCTGGGCCCCGTCCTCCAGGCGCGGCGCGTGCCCGACCGGCACGTAGTACGCCTCGCCGTCGCCCAGGCCGAGCGAAAAGCCGACGATGTCCGTCGTCATCGGCTCACGCGTTGTGGTCTCGATATCGAGGACGAACGACTTCTGCTTGCGGATCGCCTTGACGAGGCGATCGAGCGCCTTCTCGTCGCGGACGACGGCGAAGTTCTGATCGGCGGCCGGTTCGGCAGTCGTTGCGGCCGCTGTGGCCGCGCCCTCTTTCTCCGGCAGGCGGGGAACGAGGGTGCGGAACTCCAGCTCGCGGAAGAGGTCCCCTACCCGTGCTGGCTCGTAGTGGGCGTAGAAGTCAGAGGCGTCCATGTCCAGAGTTATGTCAGGTACGTCGCGGACGATCGTGGCCAGCAGCTTGGACTGGCGCAGCTGGTCGGCGTATTCGACGACGAGGGCTTGCTGCTTGGCTGACTTGATCTCGGCGGTGCGATCGAGCATCTCTTCGATCGAGCCGAACTGTTCGATCAGCTTGGCGGCGGTCTTATCGCCGACGCCGGGGATGCCGGCGATGTTGTCAGAGGTGTCGCCCTTGAGCGCCTTGAGGTCGGTCATCTGGTTAGGGAAGACGAGGTAGCGCTCCTTGACGTCGTCGGCGGTCTTGTAGATGACGGAATCGCGCTGGTAGGGGCGGTACATCCAGAGGTGTACGCCCTCCTGGACGAGCTGAGCGATGTCGGAGTCCATGGAGACGAGATATGTCTCGACTCCCTGCTCGGCGGCCTGGGTGGCGAGCGTGCCCATGAGGTCGTCGGCCTCGTAGTTCTCCTTATCGATCATCGGAATGCCGAAGGTCTCGATCACCTGGCGGCTGCGATCCATCTGGCGGTTGAACTCCTGGCGCTCTTCGTCGGGCATCCTGGCGCGCGTTGCCTTGTAGGACGCGGCGATCTTGTTGCGGAAGGTGACCGAGCCCTTATCGAGGGCGACGATGACGTGGGTGGGTTGTAGTTCGGCGAACATCGAGAGGAAGGTGTTGGCGAAGCCGAAGGGGGCGCCGACGAGCTCGCCGGTGGCGCGAACGCGCAGGGGTTCCGCCAGCTGCTTCATGGCGTGGAAGGAGCGGTGGATGATGGAATGCCCGTCGATGACGACGAGGAGTGGGTCGCGGGTCTTTGGGGCCACGTGGGGATTATACGAGTGGACAGTGGCTAGTGGTTAGTGGACAGGGGTTAGCGTTCGAGGAAGTCGCCGCTGACGAAACGTATTATTTTCCCGGCCCCATTCTTCACCGCCTCTCGGCCGAGCAGCTGTGGGATTCGCTGCTGACGATGACAATTCCGGACGTCGATGAGCGGAAAGGCCTCGTCCGCAATTACGGCCGTTACGCCAGTGGGGAAGAACTCGTCAATACGGAGATGACGGAAATCCTGAAAATGGCGGAGGCGGAAGCCAAACGCCGCACCGCGCAGGTGAAGTACACGGAGATGACCAGAGATTTGCAGAAGCAGTATCGCGTCGCCGCCCGCACCCAAGACCGCGACGCAGTCAAAAAGCTCAGAGACGAGATGAGCGAGATCCGCAAGCAGGTCTTCGGTGAGGCGGGAGAACAGCGGATGCGGCGCGGTCGCGAGCGCTATCGTAAGCAAATGCGAGAGACCGATCCCCGCTGGGCCGGTTTTTCCCGAGATTTTGTCCGCGCCTCTGAAATCGAGTCGCCGGCACGGCCGGGACATTTCCTGCGTCAATTCGGGCAATCGGATCGCGAAACGATCGAAAATGCGAACACCGAAGCAACTGTGCCACAGATTCTGACGCTGTTGAACGGTCCAATGTTTTCTCAGTTGACGAGCCGCAACTCGCTGCTGCGAAAGAATCTGGCCGAAGTCGAAGAGCCAGAAGAGCGGCTGGAAGTGATCTTCGTCACCATTCTGAATCGCCGTCCGACCCAGCAGGAAACCGACATCGTTTTGCCCCACATGCAGGCGAACGGTGATTCTGGTGTCAGAGACGTGATTTGGGCGTTGCTCAACACGCGGCAGTTTATGTTCGTTCAATAAATGTTCGGATCACAATCCGATCCGGTGTGACGAATTCGTCATCCGTAAAGAACTTTTCAAACACAATAAACAGACGCAAGAAATAAACGAGGTTGATCGTGAAAGACCTTCTCAAGAATCTGGACGACGTTTCGAGACGCGAGTTTGCCGCCTATGCCGCCAAGGCTTGCCTGGGCGTCAGCCTGCTTCCGGTGGC
>JADFQV010000032.1 GCA_022561635.1 Chloroflexota bacterium
GGCGGGCTGACCGCCAGGGAGCAGGACCAGCTGGACGAGATCAAGGGCGACAACAATGCGGTCTTCGAGCACGCCGGGCGAATGAGGGAGGCGGGAGTGCGGCTGGCCTGCGGCTCGGACGCTTCGTGGTCCTACTACAAGCTGGGCGACTTCCAGAGCGAGGTCGAGGCCCACATGGACACCGGGATGTCCGCCATGGAGGCGATCGTGTCGGCCACCCGCGACTCGGCCCGCTCGTGCTGGATCGACGGCGACGTCGGCACTCTGGAGGCCGGCAAGCGCGCCGCGGAACGGCTGCAGCTGGCCGCTTCCGTGCCGGGCGGCGACGGCCCCGCCGCGGACATCCCCGGTGACGAATACCGCGAACGTTTCGGTGCCTCTATGGACGACGACCTGAACACGGCTGGCGCCCTGGCCTGCCTCTTCGACCTCGCCCGCGCGATCAACCGCGCCCGCGACGAGAGCCGCGCGGTCGACGAAGCGCAAGCGACTCTGCGGGAGCTGGCAGGAATCCTGGGCCTGACGCTGCGCGAGCGCGAGACGGCGGAGGGAGCGGACGCCTTCATCGACCTGCTCGTCGAGCTACGCAGCGACCTGCGCAACGAGAAGCAGTTTGCGCTCTCCGATAAGGTACGCGACCGCCTGCTGGAACTCGGCATTACGCTAGAGGACGTGCAGGGCGGGACGCGCTGGCGCCGCCGCGACTAGCCGCCGGGCTCCCGCGTGCCGCGCATCTGTCATAGCCGGTATGTTCACAGAGGGGTTGTGCGCTAGGCTGATCAGATGATCCCATCCGAGCGTCCGGTGGCGGCGCACAGGAACCACCTCGGCCAGCCCGTCGGCGCCCCTGTCGACGGCTGGACGCCGCGCGAGCCGCCGCCCAGAACGCCTATGGTCGGTCGCTTCTGCCGCCTCGACCCCCTCGATTCCACCACCCACGCCGACGATCTCTACGAAGCCCACTCCCTTGACACCGAAGGTCGCAACTGGACCTACCTCCCTTACGGTCCGTTCGCATCAACCGATGAGGTCGCCGATTGGATCAAGTCCGTCGAAGCAGGCTCAGACCCGCAGTTCTTCGCGATCGTCGACCTCGCGACGACGCGCGCTGCCGGCTGGACCAGCTTCCACCGCATCGATCCACCGATGGGCTGCATCGAAATCGGACACGTTGCCTGCTCGCCTGTCATCCAACGCACCCCCGCGTCAACCGAGGCGACGTACCTCATGCTACGCCGCGTCTTCGACGAACTCGGATACCGTCGCTGCGAATGGAAGTGCAACGCCTACAACGCTCCCTCATGGGATGCCGCCGAGCGCCTTGGATTCCGGTACGAGGGCATCTTCCGACAGAACTGGGTCCAGAGAGGCCGCAACCGCGATAACGCCTGGTTCGCGATCATCCATGACGAGTGGCCTGGGGTTCGTGCCGCCCTCGAAAACTGGCTAGACCCCGCCAACTTCGACGAGACCAACACCCAACGCCACCCCCTCGCCCACTACATGCCCCGTGAGTAAGTCCTAGCGCGTATCGCCGCCGGGCGGCCTCTTCTAGCCGCCGGGCTCCAGCGTGCCGCGCATCTGTGTAGGGTGGAAGCGGCAGTAGAACTCAAAGCTTTCGTCCGGGAACGTGAACTGGACGGTGCCGCTTTCGCCGGGCGAGAGCTGCAGGTCGACGTCGATTTCGTCCACCGTGAACGTGTGGGTCGCCAGGCCCTCGTTCGAGAAGTCGATCTCGACGGTCGAGCCGGCCTCGCCACCAATCGACGCCTTGTCGAAGGCGAAGTCGATGGCCTGCACGGTTGTCGCCCCGTCGCTGGGGGCGTCGGTAGCGATGTCAGCAGGCGCGGTGGTTTCACTGGGGCCGCCGCCGTCGTCGTCGTCGCCACAGGCAGCGACGCCGGCCAACGCCAGAGCAAGCACGGGCAATACAAGCATTCTCCAGAGCATTCGGTCCTCCTCGGGGCGGTTCGCGTCTTGCAGGCGATACGTCGGCGCGGTGGCCATGGTTTCCTTCTCGTCGCCTTGCCTCGCTCAGGCACGCGCCCTTATACTTCCTGAGGTTTCGAAGCGGAAAGGAGAGGGGCCGCAACGACGGCCCCGGTTCTATGTCAGTTACAGTCGTTATCGGTGGTCAGTGGGGAGATGAAGGCAAGGGGCGGATCGTCGACCTCCTCGCGGAGAAGGTGCACATCGTCGCCCGCTACTCGGCCGGCAACAACGCCGGGCACACGATCATCAACGACCTCGGCGAGTTCAAGCTGCATCTCGTCCCGGCCGGCATCTTCTATCCCGACAAGATCTGTCTTATCGGAAACGGCTGCGTCGTCGATCCCATCGAGCTCCTGAATGAGATCGAGCACCTCGCTGAACGAGGCGTCCAGGTCAAGGATCGTCTCTTCCTGAGCGACCGGGCGCACGTCCTCATGCCGTGGCACCGGCTGATCGACGTCAAGGACGAGGAGCTGCGTGGTGAAGGTGCTATCGGCACGACTGGCCGCGGCGTTGGCCCCGCGTTTATCGACAAGGTCGGCCGGGCCGGCGTCCGCGTCGCCGACATCGCCGATCGCGAGGCGCTGTCGAACTTGCTCGATTTCCTCGTGCCTTACAAGAACGCCGTGCTCGAAAAGCTGTATGACACCGAGGGCTTGAGCGCGGAGGACATCCTCGAAGAGTATGCGGACTACGGCCAGCGGCTCGCTCCATACATCACTGACACGAACGTGCTCATACATAAGGCGCTGGAGGCGGGCCAGGACGTTCTGCTGGAAGGCGCCCAGGGCTCGCTGCTCGACCTCGACCTCGGCACGTACGAGTACGTGACGTCATCGGTGCCGTCGTCGCTGGCGGCGGGCGCCGCGGTCGGCATGGGCATCGGCCCGACGCACATCGATACCGTGCTCGGCGTCTACAAGACCTACTGCACCCGCGTCGGCAACGGCCCCTTCCCGACGGAACTCTTCGACGAGACCGGCAGTATGCTGCGCGAGGGTGGCCCGCGCCCCGAGTACGGCTCGACAACGGGTCGTCCGCGGCGCTGCGGCTGGTTCGACGCCGTCGCGGCGCGCTTCACAGCGCAGGCCAACGGCATCGGCGGCGCGGCCCTGACGAGGCTCGACGTGCTCGACCAGTTCGACACGATAAAGGTCTGTACCGCCTACCGCATAGGCTCGGAGACGGTGAAGACGATGCCGGCGAGCGGGTTCGATTTGGCCCGCGCCGAACCGATATACGAGGAGCTGCCCGGCTGGCGGTCCGACACCGCCGGTATCCGTCGCTACGAGGACCTTCCCGAGGCGGCACAGGCCTACGTCCAGTTCATCCAGGAGAAGCTGGGCGTGCCGCTCTGCCTGATCTCTGTAGGGCCCGAGCGCGAGCAGGCGATCAGCATGCGGCCGCTGGAGTAAGCCATGGCTGACTCGTTCATCGACTAGGGCGATGGCCGCGCCGCGTATCGAGATCACTTATTGCACGAAGTGCCGCTTCCTGCTGCGCGCGTCATGGATGGCGCAGGAGCTTCTGACGACGTTCGGCGACGCCCTCGGCGAGGTCGCGATCGTGCCGGGCAGCGGTGGTATCTTCGAAGTGACTCTTGATGGCGAGGTAATCGCCACTAACCGCGAGACGAAGCAGATGCCGGACCCGGCCGACGTAAAGCGCGCGATCCGGGACCGCGTCGACCCGGACCGCAAGATCGGTCACGACTAGCCGCTAGAATTTGCCGGGCGGCGAGCCGAAGCCGTGGAACGGCTCCTCCCGCTTCTCCCAGCGCCGGGTCTCCAGCAAACGCGCGACTTCGTAGGCGATGTCGAAGTCGTCGAGCTTTGGAGCGTCCGGTAGGTCGTTGCCGGCGTCTCCGGCGTCGTCCGGGCGGCGCAGGTCCTCGGGGACCTCGACCGTTTCTGTGTCCTCTTCAGTCTCGGTGGGCGGGGCGTGCGCGAAAACCGTGCCGCGTGCCGTGGGCTCCTCCCCGTCGTCAAGAGCGTCGTCGGCGAGCGTCTCTTCGTCGCCGGCGTAGCTCCTGATCTCCGCAGGGGCCTCGATCGCCGGCGACGGGTCTTCGAGCACCTGCGTTCGCGATTCGCCTCCGTCGAGGACGACAGGCTCCTCCGCCGCTGCCTCTGATACGGCGAGAGCATTCTCGCTGCCGGAGTCCAGATCGGCGAGGGCCCTGGCGCGGGCAGCGTCATCAGCGGCCTGCTGCTGCTCCTCCAGGCGGCGCTCGGCCTCCTGGCGGCGGGCCTTCTCGGCTTCCGCCAGAGCACGAGCAGCGTCGGCAGCCGCGCGCGCATCTCGCAGCTCATCCTGCGCCTGTTTGGCGATGCGGGTCGCCTCCTCGGCCTCGGCCTCCGCCAGCTTCGGCTTCTCGGGCGCTTCTGGGGCTGCGGTGCTGGCGCTGATCGTCGGCTCTTCTGGGCGCTCGAGCTCGCGTACGGCCTCGGTGGCCTCGAGCGCGGCGGCGTCCCGCTCGGCAGTTCGGTCGTGCTGTGTTCTGGTCGCCGGTGCGGCGGCGGGCAGCAGGCTCACTCCGTCCAGCTCCTCGCGGACGGTAACGAAGGCGGCCCAGAGGATGATCAAGTGAGAGACGTCGAGGCCGCGCTTGGCCTCGAAGCGAGCGAACGACCAGGCGTTCTCCATGTCGACGAACGAGACGGCGTAGAAGACGCCTGACGTTTGGTTGGCCCGGATGAGGACGAGCGCTTCGCGGTGCCCGTCCGGGCCAACCACCGGCTCGTCGTGCAGCGCCCAGAAGGCGTGTGTGCCGCGGCGAATCTCGGGCGGCAGCTGCTCGACGTCCGTTGCTGCTGTGGCGGCGTCCGAGAAGAAA
The DNA here is from genome assembly GCA_022561635.1 of Chloroflexota bacterium. Lineage (GTDB taxonomy): Bacteria > Chloroflexota > Dehalococcoidia > SM23-28-2 > RBG-16-64-32 > CF-162. The sequence continues at coordinate 4,829 of JADFQV010000032.1, forward strand.
CGCAGCCGGAACGAGCTGATCCCGCCGATGTCCGGCGCCAGGATTGCCAGCGGCGGCCCGCTCGCCGCGGGCGGCGGCTGAGCCGCGCCTGGGGTGTCCTGCGCTGACGCCTTGCGCTCGTCGTCGATGGTCGCCGGCCTATTGAGAAGCGAAGTCAACCACGCCATCTCGGGGCTCCTTCTTGTGCCTTCACCGTGGCGAGGAGAGGGGCGACTCACCAGTCGCGGTGCTGGCTGCTTGATTTGGTTTCGGGAACCGGAGACGTGCCCGGTCCTCGTACTATGACAGACGCCGGCTGCCGCCCGACGATACGGTCGCGGGGCGCTTCCAGGGCCGATTAACGCAATCTCTCCGGCTCCCTAACCGGGGCGTGACGTTCGGGCCGCTGCTACGATACGCTAGCGACTAACGAAACGTTAGAAGGAAGGACTGATGACGATGGCAACACTTACTCCTGGTGTCCGTGCTCTCTTTGAGGGAAAGAACTTCGGTCACCTGGCCACGATCATGGCCGACGGCTCGCCGCAGGTCAGCGTAGTCTGGGTCGACGTCGAGGGCGACAATATTCTCGTGAACACAGCCGAGGGGCGGATCAAGCCCCGCAACGTCCGGCGCGATCCCCGCGTCGCGATCTCGATCTACGACCAGGACGTGCCGTATAAGTCGGCGACGATCCAGGGCGAAGTGGTCGAGGTGCGGACCGAGGGCGCCGTCGAAAACATCCATAAGCTCGCCAAGAAGTACATGGGCCTCGACGAGTATCCGAACCTGCAGCCGGGCGAGCAGCGGCTGCTCTTCGTGATCAGGCCGGACAAGGTCTTCGGCATGATGACCGACGAGTAATGACGCGGGCACAGGCCGGCGAGCGGCCTTCCAGCCCCGGGGCGTCCGCAGGCGCACGGGACGACGAGATCGTCTCGGCGCGCCTCGTCGCCTGGCTGGACGCGGTACTCGCCGGCCGTGCTCCCAACGCCGGCCGCTTCTGCGGCAACTGCTATCACCCGCGCCAGGCCGAGGACGGTGATTGTCCGCACTGCGGATCGTCCGTCGCCAAGGCCGGCACCGTCGATAGCGTGCCGCTGGTGATCATCGAGGCCCACCGCCGCCGCCGGGGCCGCGAGGGCCTGGTTGTCCGCAGCATCGCCTGGATCGGCCTGACGATCGGTGTTGTGCTGGCGCTGGTACCGCTGGCTTTCGCCGGCGTCACATGGTGGACGTTGACGGCCTTCTTCGGTCTGTTGATCTTCTTCTACATCTTCTCCGCCAACGTGGCGAACAGCCTCGGCGACGCCTGGGGCTACCGCTGGGGCCTCGCCATCTTCCGCCGGGCCTGGGATCAGCACCTGGCCGCCCGCGCCGACGGATCCGCAGGAGACGCCTGAGGTTTACGCCGCCGTGCTGCGCGCTCCGAAGTAGAACCCGATCACGTTTCCCAGCGCCGTCGCCCAGCCGCCGACAACCATCATCGTCAGGTCCGACGATGGTTCGCGCAAGATCAACACGGCGACGATCGCACCGGCGACCACACCACCGTCACCGACATCACGGCGCGCACGCTTCCCCGCGGCAGGCCTAGCGGTTCGTTCGTCATCGGTCGTCTCCTTCTTCGCTAGACGCTGACTGTTCGCTGAGCCAGCGTGTCCACTCACTGTCCGGGTCCGCGACGTCGAGCAGGCCCGCGGCTGTGCGCCGCGAGTGAATCCCAGAGGCCACGAGACGCGTCTCGTCTTCGATTAGGCGCGAGCGGTCCTGCGGCAGGACGGGCGCCCAGGCGATGCGGCTGCGATACGGCGCGAAGCTCTCTCCGGTCTGGCCCTCCAGGATCCGCAAGACCATCTCGTTGCGCCTGCGCAGGGCGGCCCCACGGATCAGCCGCTTGCGGGACACCTTCTTCAGCAGCGGGTCCAGCTCCAGCTGGAGCGCCACGCCGGAGAGCGCCTGGCGGTTGTCGCCGAAGGCGCTGCGTGGCACCTCCGCGAGGTCGTGCATGGTGCGCAGGATGAGGTTGGCGTATTCGACGTGCAGGCTGGCGCCGCCGCCTTGCAGCAGGTCGAGCAGGTAGGCGCGAGCCTTCTCGGGGATCTCCCAGACCGCGCCCGGCTGGACGGCGATGTCCTGCGCTTCGGTCACGTTCTCCAGCACCGCGATAGGGTTCCCCGACAGCTCGAGAATCGTCGAGAGCTGCGTCAGCGAGCGGTTCAACTCGCGCAGCGGTTCCTTGACGGCGACGAGGTCGGAGACGCCCCAGAACTGCTTCGGCTCGCGGATGTTCGGGTAGATCACGTAGGGGATGAAGCCGTACGGGTTGTCCGCCGACTCCGCGAGCGCGCCGTCGAGCCAAAGCTCGAACGTGTCGTTTGTCCAGACTTCGATCACGCTGCGCTCGGCGGCGGTCGATGCCGGGATGTCAAAGAGCGCCGCGGATTCGTCACCGGCCAGCGTGTAGCGCGACGCGACGCGCCAGACGCGCGACGGATCGTCGGCCAGCCACCAGGCGAAGAGCCCCTGAACGTCGGGTGCCGAGACGCGTACGCGCTCTTCTGCGGCGTCCCATGTCACCTTGTACGCGGCGTCGCCCAGCACCGAGCAGTCGATCTCGTTGTCGAAGTCCAGCTGGTCGAGCGCGTTGGCGTCGTAGACCTCGCGCAGCGCCTGCTCCGAGCGGCGCGCCGCCTCGGCTGCCTCGGGCGAGCCATCCGCCGGATCGACGACCGATGTCAGGCCGGACATCGTGTACGAGGCGGTCTTCTCGATGATCGTGCGGGCGTAGTTGAACGTCAGCCTGCGGTCGCGTCGCTGCTGGGATTCCGTCCACTGGCGCCCCTCGTAGAACTCCAGGTTCCCGCGGTAGGCGCGCATTCGTTCGCTGTCCAGCGTGGTCAGCCGCTGCGGCAGCGGCACGTCCGCTTGCACTTGCGTCGTTGCTATTACCACTTCGTCCTCCTCCTCCCATTGCGCCCGGCCTCCCCGGGCTACCTCCGCTCGTCCTAAGACCCGTCGCAGTCCCGGCTAGGGCGCGAAGCGGAAAAGCATCCAGAGCGCGCTACTCGTCAGCGCCAGGTATCCGGCGGTGTGGAGCGTTGCCATCATCATGCTACGCACAGTGCGCCTCCCTTCTCGTTTGGCCGTTGGTTGGGACCGCGTCTTGCTTGCGGATTGGTATCGGTTGCCGAGACTTGTTGCCGAGGACGCGGAAGACGGTGCGGCGCGAAACGCCGAAGCGCGTGGCCAGCTCGGACACCGGCACGCCCGACGCCCGTTGCCCGACGATCTGCGCGTCGCGCGTCTTGTTAAGGAGCGCGCGCAGGCCCCCCGGCTCCTCGTAGCGGCAGCGAGGCAGCGGGCAGCTCAGGCAGCTCGGGTGCACGTCGCAGCCGTTGTCCCGGTATCGTGTGAACTCCGGCAGGGCGTCCGACCGTACCCGTGGCTTGGCCACGTCTCTCATCGGCAGCCTGAGCTGCTCCGTCTGTGTCCTCGGCATCACCGTGGTGCTCATCGCATTCCCTCCTTACGTGCTCTTACCTGCTCAGGACCGGGGCGCGGCCCCGGGCGACGCGTGGCTGCGGTAGGCCGTCGCGTCCGGCTTCGACGGCGAGCGCGAGGCTCGCCAGATAGTCGTCGTGTCCGTCGGCGGCGTCGACGTGGAAGGTCATCCGCCCGCCCGGGCGATAGCCGACGCGTGCTAGTTCGATTTCGCGGAGGAAGGTGGCGTGCTCTGGTGAACCATCGGCGGCATAGCACTTGAGGCGACCGCCGTTCACCGCTGCCAGAAGGCCGAAGCCCAGGCGGGACTTCGACTCCGCCGAAAAGCGCAGCGGCTGGACGACGTCCTCGCCCAGACGGCGTGCCAGTACCGTCGCGATCGTCTCGCCAACGCCGGTCGCGTCGACGATCACTCGGCTTACGCCCCAGACTTCGCCCAGGAGATCCGAGAGACGGGCGAGCAACACGTCGTGCGCGGCGCCGGCCTCCGTCACGTGCTCGACGACTTCGAGGCGAGGCTCCTGGACCGTGGCGCCGGCGGACGGTGTGGCGACGCGGGCGATGGTGAGCACGGTGCGGTCGTTGTCGCGGCCCGAGCCAAAGTCCTGGCCGCCGATGTCCAGCCCCGCGACGTAGACGTCGCCGTCACGCGGTGCGTGTTGCCGCGGGTGGCGGCCCTGCAGCTGCGCGCGTTGAGCGGCCGAAAAGAGGCGGCCGCTGCCGGGCACCGGTCGCAACGCGTACTGGGTGCGGAAGAGCGGGTGATCCTCGCCCAGCCGCTCGCGCTCCGCCTCAACGAAGCGTCCGTAGGCCGGGTTGTATCGGGCGACAGTAGTCCAGTCAGCCGTGAAATGGCGGCGGATGCCGTCGCGCTTTTCCAGGCCCATGTGCTGATGAGCGGCGCGTTCCAACAGTGTCGACTCGTCCCATGGGGTTCCGTAGTAGACGATCGTGGCGCCGGTTGGTGCGGCCATCGGCCGGAAGTCGCGGTCGAACTTGTCAGGATCGATCCCCTGGGCCTCGTCTACCTCCAGCATGAGGTCCGCCGTGTGGCCGACGACGTTTGCGCCCGGCTCGGCGGAGAGGAAGACGATGCGCGCGCGGCCCAGGCGGACGGCGCGGCCCTCCTCGCGGGAGGATATCTCGTCCAGTCCTGCCTGGCCGATGCGTGACCAAAGGCGGCGCAGGCTCAGCTCGCACTGTGGCTTGAACGTGGGGGCGCACTTGATGCCGTCGACGCTACGGCGGGCGTGCTTCAGGAGGAGAAAGAGCTCGATCTGCGCCGAGAGTTCGTTCTTGCCGGCCTGGCGAGCCATGACCACGCTGAAGGTCAGGCCGCGCCCGTTGATCACCGAGTCCGTGATCGCGCGTGCCGCCTCGGCCTGGTAGGGGCGCAGCGTGGGCAACGGGGCCGTCACCACGCCAGCACCCTCACGAGCAGCTGTGTGATGACGGCCGCCGCCACCAAGAAGATGAGACCGTTCACCCGGTTCTTGATGTCCCCCATATCGCGTTCCAGGTTGCGCAGGCGCTCCCCGGTCGTCGCCCGGAAGGCGGCTGTCGAGACGCGCCCGGCAACGTCTACTCGTTCTGCAGTCCCGTTGGGGTCCCCGTCAGCCCCGCCAGTGCGGAAGCGCTGGAGGGCGCGTTCGAGTGAGCGGCTCATTGCGAACATCTGTGCGGAGCAGGATAGAACGGGCGTTCTGATCTGTCAATACACTTATGGTCAAGAACAGGACGTTTGTTCGAAAAAGGTGATCGCGGCTCGGCGCCTGGAGCGCGAAACGCTCGCTGGGCGGCCGTTCGTCCTGTCACTTGCCTCCTCCGTCCGCGGGCAGGATCTGGTCGCCGATGCTGTTAAGGACGGCCGCCATGCGGTTGGCCAGGTCCTTGCGTGCCTTCGGCGACAGGCGATACTGCGTGGAGACAGCGCGTACGAGCAGCGCGATGCCGTCGCGCAGGAGGTCGAAATCCTCGGGCCGCTGTTCCAGCGCCGAGCGCAGCCGCACCCGCAAGAGGGCGATCTCTTCGTCCAGGCCGTCGACGCGGCGGGCCTCGGCCAGTTGCAGGCGTTCGGCGTCGGTCAGGGCGGCGGCGTAGAAGTCGCGGACGCGGGCGGCGCTCTTTCGCGCTGCCACTAGCGTCTTTTCCGGCGCTGGTGCGTCGCTGGCTTCGCGGCCAGCAGTTCGAGCATCTCCTCCAGCGCCTGGGGCGGCAGGCGGTTGGCGGCCTCGGCGACGGCGACCAGGAGGCAGAGCGCTGCGGTCTCCCACTGTCGGGCATCGATCGCGCGGTCAAGGACTCCCGCTTCGCTCACCTCAACCCTCCTCCGCGGCGCGGCGCAGGATCAACGCGCAGATGCCGCCGCTGCCAACGCAGGCCAGCAGGCGCGTGGTTGCCCACTGCGGGGACGAGAGAAGAGGCGAACTGTCGCTCGCCGCGAAAGTTGCGAGCAAGAGCAGCGCCTCGATGAGCGCGCCCAGGCCGACGACGGCGAGGACGAAGACCGCCGCACGACGCCCCTCCGGCTCATGGCCGGAGCCGGCGAGGCGCGTGACGAAGTACGCCGCGTTGATTGCGGCGAATACGGCTGTTCCCGCGTCCAGCGCCGCCGCGGCGACGCGCCAGGAAATGGTCACGACCTTCCTCCCATCCGCCGCATCCTCCCCCTCGTGATATCTCCTGCTGTGGACGCGGGCAGGGAGCCATAATAGAACAAACGTTCTACAGCGTCAACAGGGTAATGTCAGGCGAGGACGGGTCGGCGTGAAGGGCGGTGCTCGGGTGTTTGCGGCGCGCGCCGGTGTCGGGCTGCGCTCTACCCTTCGGGGCCGAGCTGGCGGCCGCCGAGGACGTGCATGTGCAGGTGGTTCACCGTCATCCCGGCGTCGTCGCCGACGTTGAAGGTCATGCGGAAGCCGCTCTCCGCGATGCCTTCGTCTTTCGCCACATTGGAGGCCGCCACGAACATGCGGGTGAGGAGCGGCCCATGCTCGCCGCGCACGTCCTTCACCGTGCCGATGTGCTCCCGCGGAATGACCAGGAAGTGCCGCGGCGCGCGCGGGTTGATGTCGAGGATCACGACGACAAGATCGTCGTCGTAAAGCTTATCGGACGGGACTTCCCCCTCGATGATCTTGCAGAACAAGCAGTCAGCCACGGCGTCATTGTACGGGGCGGGCCGAACTCGCTTCCAGTCGGGCGCTATTCGGTCGCCGGCTGGACGAGGACGTCGAGGCTATCGGGCGCAGGCTCCACGATTACTGTGTTTCCGGTCGATGGCGCGATTATAGTGACTTCGTCCACGTTCCACGGCTGCCAGACGATCGCCGAGACGATGAACGCGGCTGCCGAAACAAAGATGGCGAGGAGCAGAACAGACGTTAGCGTGATTCGCGGTTCGTTGGGGTAGGGACGGCGATAGTCCATCGGGGGCGGGCCTTCCTACTGAGAGTTGGGGCACACTCTCTCGGGTGCGTGGCGGGAGTATAACCTGTCGACAACCTGTGGATGAAGCGCCGGATGGGCGGGTTCGTGGCGACATGCACCCTTCCCGAACGCCGAAAAGCGGCCTAGCCGCCGCTCCAGCGAACGTAGCGCTCCGCCGACCTTTCGACTACCGCCCGGGCGTCCTCGCGCACGTCGTTTCCGAACCAGCCGCCGTAGATGCGGTCGAACTCGTAGCCGTCCAGCGAGGCGACGATGCCCTTGACGCTCGCCGGCGGCAGCGGGATGAAGTTCGGGTAGCTGCGCATGAACGTCACCCAACGGGTGTCGGCCGCCGTGGAGATGCTATCGCCTGTGAAGAGCGCGCCTCGGCCCTCGGCGCCGCCGGCCCAGTGCAGGACCGCGCTGCCCTCGAAGTGGCCGCCGGTCTGCACCAGCGTCAGCCCCGGCCAGAGCTCGTGCGTGCCCTCGTACCACGTGACGTCGATGTCCGTGCGCACGAAGTACTCGCGGTCCGCGGAGGGCAGGTAGACCGGCGCGCCGAACGCCTCGCTCCAGGCGCCGACGGCCGCGTAGAAGTGCGGGTGCGAGACCGAGATCCCTTGTACGCCGCCCAGCGAGTTAATGGCCTCGATCGTCTCGTCGTCGATGTACGAGACGCAGTCCCAGAGGAGGTTCCCGCCCTCCGTCTGCACGAGGATCGCGCGCTGGCCGATGGCGAATCGCGGAACGGTGAAGATGCTGGTCACCCCGGGGTCGGTCGGCACGACCTGGTTGCTGACATCGCCGGCGCGCAGCTGTTCGAGCGTCGTCCACTGCTGCCCGCCCCGCCCCACGTACTGCCGCTCGTCCTCACAGATGAGGCAGCTCGCCGGCGGTTCTTCGGACGGCGGATACTGAACGCCGCAGGTGCGGCAGATGAAGGCGTGCACGGCGCGAGTATAGCCGGTCGCGCTAGACGACTTCGTTGATCGCGATCTGGATCGCCAGGCCGGCGATGAAGAGCATCCCGAAGCGGCGGTTGTGGATGAAGGCGATGGCGACGAACCAGAGCGGCCAGCCGGGATATCCCTTCGGCGCCTCCTCAGGCTTCGGCGAGCGGTAGAACTGGTACATCTGCCAGAGCAGCGGCAGCGCGCCGATCACGATCACGAGCGCCCACATCTCCTGCCAGACGGCGAGCCCCGCCGCCGAGACGTACATGCCGACGCTGAGCACCATGGTCACTTGGCGCGCCAGGCTTTCGCCGAGGACGATCGGCATCGTGCGGATGCCCTTGGAGCTGTCGAAGCCGAGCTTGTCGAGGTGCTTGCCGAAGAGCACCGTCGTCACGCCGAGGCCGTACGGCACCGACGCCAGCAGCACCCAGCCCGGCAGCGTCTCCGTCATGACGTAGTAGGAGCCGCCGATCATCAGCGGCCCCCAGACGAAGAAGACGGCGATCTCGCCCATCCCGAAGTACTTGAGCGGTAACGGCCCTCCGGAGTAGGAGAGCAGCACGAATGCCCCGCCCAGGGCGAACGCCAGCACCCAGAGGCCGGCCGTGATCGTCAGGTAGACGCCGATCGCCGTCGCCGCCGCCAGGACGATGCCCGTGACGAGCACGAACTCGCGCAGGTTCTTCTTCTCGCCCACGAACGGGTGCGGCCCATACTGGGCGCGAGGCGAGTCCGGCGTGTCGATGCCGTTGCGGTAGTCCCAGAAGTCGTTGATCAGGTTGCTGCCCGTGTGGGCCAGCATCAGGCCGAGCGCCAGCAGCACCAGAAGCCCGATGCTGAAGTCGTCACCGAAGAGCGCCAGCAGGCCGCCGATGAGCGCCGAGATCAGGCTCATCACGGCGACGGAGACGCGGCCGAGGATCAGCCAGCGCGCGACGGGATCGACCTCAGCGGGGTCGACGCGGGGGATCGTGTAGAGCGCCTGCAGCCAGAGTTTGGGGCCGTTTAGAGACTTGGTCGCGGTGGTCATTCGGGGCCTCCGTGGTAGGTGGGCTTGGCGGCGCTATTGTAGCAGGCTGTGAAATCTGGCACAGGTGCGTTACGCCGCGTCTGCCAGCTCGAAGGCGCGGTGCAGCGCCTTGACGGCGGCGGGCACGTCCTTCTCGTCGATCAGGCAGGTGATGCGGATCTCGCTCGTCGTGATCAGCTCGATGTTGATCTTCGCCTCGAACAGCGTGCGGAACATGCGCCCGGCGTAGCCCGGCCCCGACGTCATGCCGGCGCCGACGAGGCTGACCTTCGCCAGATGCGTGTCGGCCATCACCTCTCCCGCCTTGATCTCCTCGCCGATCGGCTTGATGATCGCCATCGCCTCGTCCAGCTGCGAGCGCGAGACCGTGAACGTCAGGTCCGTCAGGCGTTCGACGCTGGCGTTCTGGACGATCGTGTCGACGCTGATGCCGCCTTCGCCCAGCGGCTCGAAGATGTGCGCCGCGATGCCGGGCCGGTCGGGCACGCCGCGCACCGTGATCCGCGCGACGTCCTCGTCGTGGGCGATGCCCATCACCTTGTTCGCCTTTTCCATCGCTACGCCTCCGTGAATCAGTGTACCCGGCTCGTCGTTGAAGCTGGACGACACGTAGACCGGCACGCCGTAGACCGCCGCCAGCTCGATCGCCCGGTTGTGCATCACGCGCGCGCCCCACGTCGAAAGCTCCAGCATCTCCTCGTAGCCGATCTCCGAAAGCTTGCTCGCCTCCGGACAGATGCGCGGGTCGGCGGTGTAGACGCCGTCGACGTCGGTGTAGATCTCGCAGCGCTCGGCCTTGAGCGACACCGCCAGCGCCACCGCCGTCGTATCTGAGCCGCCGCGGCCCAGCGTGGCGATCTCCATCTCCTCCGTCAGGCCCTGGAACCCGGCCACGATGACGACTGCGCCGGCATCCAGCTCGCGGACGACGCGCGCCGGGTCCAGCTTGAGGATGCGCGCGCGGCCGTAGACCTGGTCCGTGCCGATGCCGGCCTGCGCCCCGGAGAGCGCCAGCGCCGGCTGGCCGGAGTGCTTGAGCGCCATCGCCAGCAACGTCGAGGTGACGATCTCGCCGGTCGAGAGCAGGAGGTCCATCTCCCGCGCCTCGGGCTCGTCGGTCATCTCGGCCGCCAGGGCGATCAGCTCGTCGGTCGTCTGTCCCATCGCCGAGACGACGACGACGAGGCGGTCGCCGCCCTTGATGCGGGCGATGATGCGGTCGGCGACGGCCTTGATCCGCTCGGCGTCCCCGACAGACGTGCCGCCGTACTTCTGGACGATCAGCGCCATCAGCCCACCACCTCGGCGCCCTTCGCGGACGGCCGCGTGATGATCGTCTGGCCGGGTGCGTCGTTCGCTGCACCGGCTGCACTCATCGCCGCGCCGATCGCCTCGACGTTCGTTGTCGCCAGCGCGCAAATGGTCGAGCCGCTGCCCGAGAGGTAGGCGCAGTGGGCGCCGGCCTCACGCGCAGCCTCGAAGATCGGCACCATCGCCGGCATCAGCTCCGCGCGCTGTTGCTGGTGCAGCCGGTCCTGCGTCGCGGCGTCGAGCAAGTCGAGCCGCCCGCTGGCCAGCGCCGCGACAAGCAGCGACGAACGGCCGATGTTGAACACGGCGTCCGCGCGTGAGAGCGAGTCCGGGACGACGCGGCGAGCATCCTTGGTCGCCACGCGCATCTCGGGGACGAAGAGCACGGCCTGCAGCCCGTCCGGCAGCGGCGCAGACGTGTGGAAGACGCGCTTGCCGTCCACCGCCGAGACCTGGAAGCCGCCGAAGAGCGCCGGCGCTGCGTTGTCCGCGTGACCCTCCAGCTCCGTCGCCAGCGACAGCAGCTCCTCGCGGTCGAGCTTCTCCTCGGACAGCTCGTTCGCGGCGACGATGCCGCCGACGCGGGCCACGGCGCTGGCGCCCAGGCCGCGGGCGATCGGCAGCGTGCCCTCGTACAAAGCCTGCCATTGGTAGGCGTCGACGTGCGTGCGCTCGAAGACCCGGCGCGCGCCGATCAGCGCCATCGCCGCCATCGGCTCGTCCGCGGTCGGCTCGCTGGAGCGGCGAATGGTGATCGTGCCCCACAGGTCGAGCGCCAGGCCCAGGCAGTCGAAGCCGGGGCCCAGGTTGGCACTGGTGGCGGGAACTCGAACGGAAACGGCGTCAGACATAGGTCATGCTCCGCGGGCGACGGAAATCAGGGCCATCGTATCGCCCGCACCGCGCGCCGGTCTAGCGCGGCGTCAGGGTGAGAGCGCTGGGCGGGACGTCTCGCCCCAGGCGTAGCGGTAGAGCGCGTAGTTTTCGAGCACCAGCTCGACGTAGGAGCGCGTCTCGGTGAACGTGATCGTCTCCACGAAGATGTCATTGTCGCCGCCGGCGGCCGCCAGCCACGTCTCGGCGTTGAACGGGCCGCCGTTGTAGGCGGCGACGGCCGCGCGCACGTTGCCGCCGAAGACGTCGAGCTGCGTGCCGACGTAGTAGGAGCCGAAGCGGATCGAGACGTTCGGCCGGAAGAGGTCGATGTACGTGAAGTCTTCCTCTCCGATCGCCGCGGCGATCCCGTCGGCGGTCGCCGGGATGACCTGCGTCAGGCCCAGCGCCTCGGCCGGCGACACGGCGCGCGGGAAGTAGAGGCTCTCCTGACGCATCATTGAGAGCAGCAAGTACGGATCGAAGCCGTTCACTTCGGCCTCCACCTGCACCAGATCCCAGTACTCGCGCGGGTAGACGAGCCTCAGCAGCGCCGGCGGTGGGTCGGCGTAGCGTAGCGCCAGCCGCTGGGCCGCAAGCGTCGAGATCCAGGGCAGACCGAGTTCGCTGGTCTCCTCCGCGAAGCGGTAGAGGAGCCACGCATCGCCGCTGACGCCCTCCAGCATCTCTCGGAACTCGTCGTCCGCGCGTCCCGAGAGGCTGGCTTCGTGAAGCTCGCGGGCGCGCCGCCACGGGTCGCCGGCGAAGAACTCGTTGCGAGCCGTCGCGTCTTCCGGGCCGACGTGGCTCCTCAGCCACGACTCGACGTCGGCCGCGTTGCCCGGCGGGTCGCCGTTAAGGCAGCAGAACGTGGGATCGATGGTGGCGGCGGCGACCAGTCCGTAGTAGCCAAGCGGATCGGCGGCGGCCGCGGCGGCGAACTCCTCCCCCGCTCGGGTGCTGTCGAAGCCCTGGTGCGCCAGCCCGAGCCAGTAGTGCGCCCGCGCCCGTTCGTCGCCGCTGGCCGCGACCTGCGAGAAGCGTGTCCAATGCGTGATCGCTTCGCTAACGCGGCCGAGGTTGTAGGCGAGGAGGCCGGCCCGAAACGTGCCCTCGCCGGCCAGTTCGGCGCCCGGTATCTCGCCAACTTCAGCGAAGCCGGCGATCGCGCCGTCGATGTCGCCCTGGAGTTCGAGGACGGTGGCCCGGTCCCAGGCCGACTGGCCGCGCAGCGGGTCGTCGAGGCCGGGCGAAAGGAGGGCGATCGCAGCGTCGTAGTGCGCCAGCGCCTCGTCATAAAGGGAGAAGCGCTCGGAGAGGATGCCGAGGTAGTAGTGGGCCTCGGCGGCCGCCACCGTGCCCGTCGCCGGGCTCGCCAGGATGCCCTCGAACGCGGCGAGCGCCAGGTCGTTGCTTCGCTGGACGAAGTAGACGAAGGCGCGGTCGAAGCTCGAGACGCCGGGGTCGGCCGCGGCCAGTGGCGTGTTAAGCGCATCGAGAGCACGTGCGAACTCCGGATAGCGCCGGATCAGCGTCCGGTACATCAGCCGCGCCTCGTTCTCGTCGCCGCGGCTTGCCTCCAAGTTGCCGCGGCGCCAGAGCGCTTCGGCCGCCGTCGCATCGGATCGCGATGAGTCGGTCAGGCCACTCAGCGCCGCTGAGGCGCTATCGTAGTCCTCCTCAGCCTCGTAGAGTGCCGCCTGCGTGAAGATGGCCTCGGCCTCGGCGCTGGCTGGAAGTCCGGCCGCGAGCGCCTCGACGATGCGCGAGAGGGCTGCTTCGGCGTTGCCCTCGGCGGATTCGATGTCCGCCAGGCCGAGGTGAGCGTACGACGCGGCGGGACCGCCCGACTCCAGATAAGCCTCGAACGCTGCGCGCCCTTCGTCGAGGTCGGCCTGCGCAAACTCGACGCTGGCGAGCAGCAGCAGGGCTTGGCGGTCGGTCTTCGTGTCTGGCGACATCTCGCGGAGGAGCCGCAGGTTGCGCTCGGCGTCGTCGTTTTCGCCGTCGCCGGCCTGTATCTGAGCGATCGCCCAGAGGCCGGCCTGCCGTTCGCCTTCGTCACCGTTTTCGATCGCCGCCGAATAGATGGCAAGCGCTCCCTCGAAGTCGCCCTCGTAGTACAGGCGCTCCGCCAGGGCGAGATCGATCACCGTGCCCGACGCTACAGGAGAGATCGCCGGCCCGGAGTCTGTGGGAGTGGGCGTCGAGCCCGGTGCAGCGCCGTCACTGCACCCCCAGACGGCGGCGAAGGCGATGATAAAGACGCCACCGCGGAGGAGGCTGCGGACGGCGTGCGGGAGGAAGGTCATCAGGCAGAGATACGGCTCGAACGAGAGCTGTGGATGGCGTTCAGGCGGGTTGGAAAGTGCGCCGAGGCACTCGTTGACTGGCTTTTCAGCCCGATGCTACGCTAGCGAAAAGAGGCAGGTCAATCGGCACGGCCTTGCGGAAGATCGCTTGTGACACCCTGAGAAGAGGAACCTTTGAGCGAGCGAGAGCGTTGTTAGGCTTAGATGAACCTGTGGCCGGCCCGGACAACGTCGCCGACCGCTGCCAATAATCATACGCCTTCGCGTGGGCGCCCACGCCCGTCCCGAGGCCCGAGGCCCAGGAGAACTGCTTGACCAAGGACCAGCACCCGGAAGACAGCCAATACACCGAAGCCTACCGGCACCGCGGCCACTTCAACGTTCCGCTCATCGTTGGCATCTTCGCCTTCGCGCTGCTCTCGCTTTACGCCTTTGCAGCGATGGTGACACAGATCGACGATGACCTCTTGCCCGGCAACCAGCTGAGCATCCCCCTCGTCAAGGCTCTGCCCGGCGTTGATGACGGCAACGATCCGGACAGCGCAGAGACGATCGACGATCGCATCAACATCCTGCTGCTTGGTCTCGACCAGCGGCTTGACGATGCTTCCGACGAGCCATATCGCACGGACAGCGTCGTGATCTTCACGATCGACCCTTTCGCCAAGACGGCCGGCGCCTTCTCCATTCCCCGTGACACGCTCGTCGATATTCCCGACGGCAACGGCGGAATCTACACCCAGAACCGCATCAACGTGGCGTACGAGATGGGCGAGTACACGTCGCTCCGCGGTTATCCCGGCGGCGGTCCACAGCTAGTGATGGACACGATCGATCTCAACTTTGGCATTCCCATCGATTACTACGTCGTCATGAACTGGGCCAACTTCATCGACATTATCGACGAGCTCGGTGGCATCGATATCACCGTCAAGCGCTACGCTTACGATCCCGCCTACGCTGACTGCTCGTTTTGCTACGACGTCTACCCCGTCGAGTTCGTGCCGGGCACCGAGCATATGGACGGTCAACGCGCGCTGGCCTATGCGCGAATCCGCAAGAGCGACGACGACTTCAAACGCATCGAACGGCAGCAGGATGTGATGCAGGCGGTGGCGCGCAAGGCGTTGAGCCTGGACCTGCTCGACGTCGGCAAGGCGAAGAATCTTTACGGCCAGTACACGCAATCTGTGCGCACCAACATACCGGCGATCAAGGTGCCGGGTCTGGCCCTGCTCGCCAAGCAGGTCGGCCTCGAAAACCTGCGGACCGTCTCGGCGGCCGACGCCACCTTTCCCTGTACCACCTGCGGGCCCGCGGCCATCCTCGACTGGGACCCGGTGAAGTTCGAAGAGCTTAAGGCTCAGGTGTTCAGCGACGCCATCCTGATCCGGGAGTACGCGCGCGTTGAGGTGCTCAACGGCACTGTCGTACCGGAGCTGGCCGGCGATTTCGCAGGCGTTCTGCGCGGCCGGGGCGTTGGTGCCGAGCTTATTGTTGTCGACGAATACGCCGACGGCTTCCTCTACGACACGACGATCGTGATCGACGTCAACAACAACGCGGACCACACGGCGAGCAAGGTGGCGGAGTGGCTGGGGTTGCCGGCCGGCAGCGTGATCAGCGGCTCAGACGTGAGGGCCTTGAACTTCCTGGACACCAGCGCGGAGGTCATCGTCGTGTTGGGGGCGGACGTGCAGCTGCCGCTGGGCAGCTTTGCCGGAACGCAAACCGGCGGCTGACTTTCGCCAGCCGCCGGCCCGAATCTCGAATATTCGGTGCTTAGCCCTGGGCGAACCAGGTCTGCATCTGCATGAGGACGCCCATGTCACCGGTGAAAGTGAACTGGCCGCTCATGAACGCGGTCGAGCCGTCAAGCTCCTGGCGCATGATCTTCAGCCACACCTCGGAGGGAGCGTTGATGGCGACAGTGGCGCCTTCGTCCGTGCCCTCTGTGACTTCACACTTGCCGTCGGCAACCTTGACGGTGTAGTTGCCTGCCTCGTCGCCGGTGAAATTGAACTGGATCGTCGCGTCGACACCCGCGGCCTTGTCAGGCTGGAATGCACCGGGCATTCCGTCCATGACCTGCTTGATTGAAGTGGGTAGTTCCTGGGTCATTGGGCCTCCTTCAAGGGCTAACTAAGCATCTGCTTATCCAGGGCGAATCCGCGCAATAGGATAGCACTGCTGTCGAGCGCCGTCCATACGCACGTGAAACAGACGGATCTGACGCCACGGCCGCCGAACTTCCCGGACGCAGTCCTGG
>JADFQV010000033.1 GCA_022561635.1 Chloroflexota bacterium
TCGAAGGGCAGATGCAGGGCGGCGCCAGCCAGGGCATCGGCATCGCCCTCTGGGAAGAGATGAAGTACGACGAGCACGGCAGCCTGCTCAACCCCAACCTGCTCGACTACCGCCTGCCAACCGCGCGCGACCTGCCGCCGATCGAGACGATCATCGTCGAAGTGCCGTCTGAGGAAGGCCCGTTCGGCGCCCGCATCGTCGGCGAGCCGTCAATCGTCGCCGGCGCCGCCGCCATCGGCAACGCCATCGACAGCGCCGTCGGCGCACGCCTCGACGAAGTACCAATCACGCCGGAGCGCCTGCTCCGCTCAATGGGTAAGCTATAGCCGCAACGAACGCAGCCGCCCCCGCTGCTGCAACCAGTAGGAGGACCCATCCAATGACGCCGACCAAAGACCAGATCCGCGAATACTATGCGGCCGCTCTCGAGCGTTGCCTCGAAGCCTACTCACGCCTGGACGAGAAGGCGCTGAACAAGAAGGCGTCGGACGATTGGATCGCCAAAGAGCACATCGCCAGCCTGGTCGGCACGATGGAGAAAGAAACGCTGCCGCTGACCCGCCAGGCGCTCGCCGGCGAAGCTCCCAACATCCCCGGCTTCGCCAGTCGCTCCGACCTCCGCGGCTTCCGCCAGAGCACGATGGAGGAGGTCCGCGACCTCCCCGTCACGGAGCTGCTGCAGCGGATGCGCGCCGCCTTCGAAGAACACATCGCTCTTTTGGACACGCTCAGCGACAGCGACCTCGACAAGCCGGCCAGCAGCCCCGGCTGGGACCGCCCCGGCACGGTCCGCGACCTCTTCTTCGCCAGCTACCTTTTCCTCCCGGGCCAGTACCAGGAGATCCGCCACGTCGCCAAGAAGCAGATGCCGCACTGGATCGAGGCCAGCACGCCGGATCAGGTGAACTACCACATGGGCCGCATCTTCCACTACATGCCGCTCATCTTTAACAGCGAAAAGGGCGCCGACTTCAAGGCCAACTACCAGTTCACGATGGAAGGCGACGGCGGCGGCCAATGGGCGCTGGAAATCAGCGACGGCAAGGCCGTCGCTCTGACCGGAGTTCTGGACAGCCACGACATCGAGATCAAGACGAAGCCGCAGCTCTGGATCGATCTCACCACCGGCGACCTTAACGCGCCGATGGCGATCGCCACTCGCAAGGTCAAGCTAGGCGGCAACATGGGCCTGGCGTTGAAGCTGGGCGAACTCTTCTCCGCAGAGGGGTAGGATCGTGCCGCTATCAGCCCTGGGAGATACCTATGACTCAGACTGAGCACGCAGCCCTTGCCAGCGACGCTATCGAAGAGCTTCGCGCCAGGATCGGCGGCCCCGTCTTCACACCCTCGGACGAAGGGTACGACGACGCCCGCAGTATTTGGAACGCCATGATCGATAAGAGGCCTGCTGCCATTGCCCGCTGCACGGGTACGGCCGACATCATCCAGGCCCTCAGCCTCGCCCGCGATGCCGGCGCTCCTCTCTCGACGCGCGCCGGCGGGCATAACATCGGCGGCACGGCCCTCTGTGATGACGGAATCGTCGTTGACCTCTCTCACCTGAAAGGCATCCACGTCGACCTTCCGAACGAGACTGTTCGCGTCCAGCCCGGCGTCCTCCTCGGCGACATCGACCGCGAGACCCAGGCCTTTGGCCGCATCGTCCCCTCGGGATTCGTCTCCCAGACAGGCCTCTCCGGCCTGACGCTCGGCGGCGGTTTCGGCTGGCTCACCCGGAAATGGGGCCTCACCTCCGATCACCTCATCTCCGCCGATGTCGTCACCGTTGACGGCGACCTGGTTCGCGCCAGCGAGAACGAGAACGCCGACCTTTTCTGGGGCCTGCGCGGAGGCGGTGGCAACTTCGGCATCGTCGCATCATACGAGTACCAGATGCGCAAGCACGGCCCAACCGTGATGGCCGGCCTGGTGGCCTACCCGATGGACCGGGCGAACGATGTCATCTCCTTCTATCGCGAGTTCTCCGAGGCCGCATCCGACGACCTGACCTGCGTCCTCCTTCTTCGAGTAGCCCCGGCGGCGCCATTCTTGCCCGCGGACATCCACGGCAAGCCCGTCGCCTTGATCATCGTCTGCCACGCCGGCCCGCTCGACGAGGCGGAGAAGGCTGTCAGGCCCCTCAAGGAGTTTGGTTCACCCGTCGCCGACACGATTGAGCCCAAGCCTTTCGCCGTCCATCAGGCCGCCCTCGACGCCACGCAGCCCCCCGGCCGCTACTACTACTGGAAGTCCGACTACATGTCCGCCGTCACCGAGGCTGCGCAGGAGACGATCCTGGAGCGCACAGCGAAGTTTCCTTCGCCGGAGTCCGCGCTCATAGTTTTCCAGCTCGGCGGCGCGGCTGCGCGCATCGACGATGGCATCTCCGCCGCCGCTCATCGCGACGCGGCATACGTCCTCAACATCGCGTCCTCCTGCATCGATGCGGACAAGATCGATGCCTGCAAGACCTGGGCCCGCCATACCTGGTCCGCTATGCGCCCCCATTCGACGGGCGGCGCTTACGTAAACTTCCTCACCGAAGATGAGGGTGACGACCGCACGATGGAAGCCTACGGAAAAGAGAAGTATGACCGCCTGGCCGCCATCAAGACGAAGTACGACCCGGCGAACTTCTTCCGCGTCAACCGCAACATCGCACCAGCCTGATGGGCCCCGCCGACAGCCGGTTGCGAATCGAATGAGCACCGGCGATACCACGGCCGTCGCCGCCATCCTCCTCGCCGCCGGCGAGTCACGGCGCATCGGATCGCCGAAGCCGCTGCTGGCGTGGCAGGGCGCAACTCTGATCGAGTACCAGATCGCCCAACTTCGCGAAGCCGGCGTCGACGACGTCATCGCCGTCCTCGGCCACCGCTCCGAAGACGTCCTTCCCCTGGTCACCGCGGCGGGCGCCCGCGGCGTCGTTAACGAGAACTACCGCGAGGGCCGCGCCTCGTCCCTGCGCACCGGCGCAGACGCGGTCGAGGGCGCGCAGACAATCGTCATCCTCTCCGTCGACCAGCCGCGCCCGGCCGCTGTCACGCGCCGGCTCCTCGCCGCTCACGCGTCCAGCATCACCGTCCCCTCTCACGACGGGCGCCGCGGGCATCCCGTGATCCTGAACGGCACGCTCCTGCCGGAACTCCGGGAAGTCGATGAAGCATCGAAGGGTCTGCGCGCCGTCCTCGCCCGCCACCACTCGGACGTTCACGAGATCCCCTTCGACTCAGCCTCTGTCCTCCTGGACCTGAACACTCCCGAGGATTACCGGCGCGAGACCGCCCACGACGACCCTTGACGCGCACGTCAAGGTCTGCAAACATACGAAACGCATAAAAAGGAGGCCCGCCCTTGGCTCAAGAAACCGCTACCGAGAAGAAAACCAACCCTATCGTCAAGTTCCTGCGCATCCCCGACAAGTATCCCGACGAGGCAGCGTACTTCTGGGGAATGCAGTGCGGTGCCTGCGACGCCAAGTTCCTGGGCGCTCGCCTCGCCTGCGGCAAATGCGGCGAGACTGACAAGCTCAGCGAGGTCAAGTTCGGCGACGAGGGCGAGATCTACGTCTTCAGCGTCGTCCACCAGACGGTCCCCGGCCTCGAGGCCCCTTACGTCGGCGCTATCATCGACCTCGATGATGGCGTTTCGATCCGAGCCAACGTCTACGGGCTCGACCCGGAGAAGCCCGACACCAGCTGGTTCGGCAAGCGCGTCAAGATGTTCACCGAAGTTACGGCTCAGGACCGCGACGGCAACGACGTGGTCGCCGCCAAGTTCAGGGTCCAGGAGTAGCGTCCGCCGGCTGCGGACCGAAGGAAGGAATCTACCATGCGTGATGTAGCAGTCGTCGGAGTGCACATGCTCAAGTTCGGGCGCTACCCGGACAAGGACGTCGTCCAGCTCGCGTCGGAGACGACCATCGCCGCCCTCAAGGACGCTGGCTGCTCGATCAACGACATCGAGCTCGTCGCTAGCGGCAACCTCTACCAGTCCAACGCCATGATCGGCCAACGCGTGATGAAAGAGATCGGCGCCACGGGCATCCCGGTCATCAACGTGGCCAACGCCTGCGCCACCGGCTCCACGGCCTTTCGCGAAGCCTATTACTCAGTCGCTTCCGGCGCTTACGACACGGCGCTGGCAGTGGGCAGCGAGCAGATGGGCAAGATGGGCCTTCTGGGCGCGGGCGGCGGCGGCGACCGCGCCTACAGCACCGAGGGCATCATGGGCACCGGCCTGATGCCGGGCGTCTTCGGCCAGGCCGGCGTCGAGCACATGCGCAAGTACGGCACCACGCAGGAGCAGATCGCCAAGATCGCGGTCAAGAACCACGAGCACGGCGTCCTCAACCCCAACGCTCAGTACCGCAAAGAGACTCCGCTGGAGGACGTGCTCAACGCGCGCGTCATCGCCTGGCCCAACACGCTTTACATGTGCTGCCCCACCGGCGACGGCGCCTCAGCAGCGGTCCTCATGTCGGCGGAGAAGGCCAAGAAGTACACATCGAAGCCCGTCTGGGTTGCCGCCTCCATCCTTACCTCTGACCCGTACCAGGAGCGCAACCCCACGATGTTCGACATCAACACCGTCACCCGAAACGCCGCCAAGCAAGCCTACGACACGGCCGGCATCGGCCCCGAGGACCTCGACATGGTCGAGCTCCACGACTGTTTCGCCACCGCCGAGCTCCTCCACTACGAGAACCTCGGCCTCTGCGCCGACGGCGAAGCGGGCAAGCTGATCGACGACAAGGAAACCTACAACGGCGGCAAGATCCCGGTCAACGTTAGCGGCGGCCTACTCTCCAAGGGCCACCCGCTGGGCGCGACGGGCGTCGCCAACATCACCGAGATCGTCTGGCACCTCCGCGAGGAAGCCGGCGACCGCCAGGTGAAGGGCGCCAAGACAGGCCTGGCCCACGTCATCGGCCTCGGTTCCGCCTGCACGATCAACGTCCTCAAGCGCTAAACTGGGCGCACAACGCGAGATCTCAGGGGCCGGCGTTCGCGCCGGCCCCTTCCTTTTTCGCCTCTGCCCAGCGTGTGACTCAGGTCACTACACTTTGCGATTCGGCTGTGCTGCAATAGAATAACCCCTCAAGAGGACACATGACCGATCCAAATTCGCAGCCCCGGCATCTGCAGGCAGCCATCCATCTGAAGGTTGCCGGGTAGCCCACGTGGAGCTCACCTTCCTCGGTTCCGCCAACGCCTTCGCCGCTGAGGGCCGCTACTGGAGTTCCTTCATCGTCGATGGCAAATACCAGTTCGACGCCCCACCCACTCTCCTTCCGCACCTCAAGCAGCTCGGCGTCTCACTCCCCGATATCGAAGTCATCTTCATCACCCACCAGCACGGCGACCACTTCGTCGGCCTCCCTTTCCTCATGCTCGACTACGTCTACATGTCGAAGCGCACCAAGGACCTGACGATCGTCGGCCCGCCGGGCTGCGAGGCCTGGCTCGAAGATTTCGCCGAGCGCGTTTATCCCAACGTCATCAGCGGCTCGACTTACAAGCGCATTTACGTCGACGCCGATCCCAGTCGTGAGCAGCAGGCCGGCGATCTGACGTTTCAGGCCTACCAAATGAGCCACGTCAGCGAGAGCGGCGGCGCGGGCGCCTTCGGCTACCGTGTCCGCATCGGCGACAAGACGGTCGCCTACACTGGAGACACGATGTTCTGCGAGGAGGCCGTCAAGCTCGGCGAAGGCGCCGACGTCTACGTCGTCGACTGCACGTACAGCGAGGGATGCGGCCCCGAGCACATGGGCCTCGACGACGTGAAGAAGATCCGCAAACGCCTTCCTCCGGAGACCGCCATCATCCTCACCCACCGCAACGGCCTGCCGAACGTCAACGGCCTCGAAAACACTCTTATCGCCGAGGACCTCAAGACGTTCCGCTTCTAGCTGGCACCCTACCCCCAGCGCCTGTAACCTCTAGCCCATGAGCGAATCAGTCGCCATCCTCGGCGCCGGCAACATGGGCACCGCGCTCGCCCAGGTCATCGCTACCAACGGTCACAAGGTGCGCCTCTGGAGCATCGAGCACGATGTCCTCGAAGAGGTGCGCGACAAACATCTCAACACCCGTTACCTGGATGACGTCCGGCTCAACGACCGGGTGGAGGCCGTCTGGGAGATGAGAGCCGCCGTCGAAGGCGCACGGCTCATCATCGTCAGCGTACCGTCCCAGGTCGTGCACGCCGTCGCCTCCGATCTCGCCGGCGTCATCAAGCCCGGCCAGCTCGTGCTCAACGTCGCCAAGGGCCTCGAGTCCGGCAGCCACCGCCGTATGAGCGAAGTGATCAGCGCCGAACTCCCGGACGGCTGCGGAGCTTTCGCCGGCAGCATGGGCGGCCCGGCGATCGCCAACGAGATGGCGCGCGGCCAACCGATGGCGATCATCATCGGCCTTCCGGGCGAGGACGAATGCGCCGCCTGTCAGGCGATCCTCCAGAACAACCATCTCAAGGTCCAGACGACAGCCGACGTCACCGGCCTCGAACTGTGCTCCACGCTCAAGAACGTCTACGCCATCGCCCTCGGCATCGCCGACGGCCTCGGCCTCGGCACCAACACGAAGGCCTTCCTCGCCACTGTCGGCCTCGACGAGATGTGCGAGATCTCCACGCGCCTCGGCGGCCAGCGCGAGACCGTGTTCGGCCTCGCCGGCCTCGGCGATCTGCTGACGACTGGCTTCAGCGCCCACAGCCGCAACCGCACGCTGGGCGAGCTCCTGGGCAAAGCGGCCGACTGGCAGCAGTTTCTCCGCACGAACACCGTCGAAGGGGTCACCGCCTGCCGCTCGATCACGGAGCTTGTCGGAGACACGGACAGCCTACCGCTCCTCGCGCTCCTCTACGACATCCTGTTCGCGGATGCGCCGGCGCCCGCCTCCATGCGCCGCTTCCTCGAAACGTTCTCTTACGCCTGAACCACCGCTCTTCGACGGTCAAGCATGTAGCCTGACCTTCCGTTATGCGGACGCTTCTTTAAGAGCTTGAGCCAGCGTGTGCCAGGCCAGCGTCGCGCACTTGATGCGCACCGGGAACTTGCGCACGCCGGACAGCGCTTCCAGGTCGCCCAGCGCATCGGGGTCGATGCCCTCGTCGCCGCGCATCATCGCCGTGAAGTCGGCGATCAGTCTGTGCGCCTCGGCCACGCTCTTCCCGGCCACCGCCTCCGCCATCATCGACGCCGACGACTGGCTGATCGAGCACCCCGACCCGGTGTACCCAATCTCGCCCAGGTCAGTCCCGTCCAGCACCACTTCCACCGTCACCTCGTCGCCACAGAGCGGGTTCAGTCCCTCATGGGAGGCCGAAGGCGCCGTCAGGCGGCCCTTGTGCCGCGGGTGGCGGTAGTGGTCGATGATGATGTCGCGGTAGAGTTCGTCCAGCTCGGCTTCTTGCTGCCGGAACTCTTCGCTACTCACAGGCCGCTGTCCACTACTTGAAGAAGTCCCGCGCCGCCTTGAGCCCTTCGATCAGCGCGTCAACCTCGTCCCGCGTGTTGTAGATGTAGAAGCTCGCCCGCGCCGTGCCCGTCACACCCAGGCAGCGCATCAGCGGCTGTGTGCAATGGTGGCCGGCGCGGATCGCCACGCCGTGCCGGTCGAGGATCGTGCCAACGTCATGCGGGTGCAGGTCGCCGTAGTTGAACGACACCACGCCGCCACGCTGGTCCGGTTCGTCAGGGCCGTACAGCGTCACGTCATCCAGCCCGCGCAGCCGCTCCATCGCGTAGGTGGTGACCTCAACCTCATGGCGGCGGACGTTGTCCATGCCCAGCGCGTCGAGGTAGTCGATGGCTGAGCCGAAGGCGATCACGTCCGCGATGTTCGGCGTCCCGGCCTCGAACTTCCAGGGCAGATCGTTCCAGGTCGCCCCTTCGAATGTCACCTTGCGGATCATCTCGCCGCCACCAAGGAACGGCGCCATCTCTTCCAGCAGTTCGCGCCGCGCGTACAGCACGCCGACGCCCGTCGGGCCAAGCATCTTGTGCGCCGAGAAGGCGTAGAAATCTGCGCCGACGGCCTCCACGTCCACCGGCATATGCGGCACCGCCTGCGCGCCGTCGATCAGCGTCGTGACGCCGCGTTTGCGGGCCTCCGCAACGATCTCCTCGGCCGGGTTTATCGTCCCCAGCGAGTTCGAAACGTGCGGCATCGCCAGCAGCTTGGTGTGCTCGCCGAACAGCGCGCTCAGGTTCCCGAGCTCCAACGTTCCGTTAGGCTTGATCTCGATGTAGCGGATCGTCGCGCCCTTCTCCGCCGCCAGCTGCTGCCACGGGATCAGGTTCGAATGGTGCTCCATCTGCGTGAGGATGATCTCGTCGCCTTCGCCCACGTTGGCGCGTCCCCAGGCGTAGGCAACGAGGTTGATCGCCTCCGTCGTGTTCCGCGTAAAGATCACCGACTCGCTGGAGGCCGCGCCGATGAAGCGCGCCACCTTCTCGCGGGCTTCCTCATAAGCGGCCGTGGCCTCTTCGCCCAGGGCGTGCACGGCGCGGTGGATGTTGGCGTTGTAAGACTCGTAGTAGCGCACGAGCGCGTCGATCACCTGCCGCGGCTTCTGCGAGGTCGCCGCGTTGTCCAGGTAGACCAGCCGCTTCCCGTAGACCTCCCGTTCGAGGATCGGAAAGTCGCCGCGGATGGCGTTAACGTCCAGCGCCGAACTCACCTTGTCTCTGGTGTCCTGTCTCATGCCGCCTCGCGAAAGCGCGGTAGCGCCTGCGTCGTGCGCTCCACGAGCCACTCGCGAAGCGGCTCGATCGTCACCGAGTCCAGTATCTCACTTACGAAGCCGCGCACGAGGAACAGCATCGCCTGCTCCGGATCGATGCCGCGGCTTTGCATGTAGAAGAGGGCCTCATCGGCGATCGCGCCGGCAGTGGCGCCGTGGCCTGCCTTGACGTCGTCGGCGTAGATCTCCAGCGCCGGCTTGCTGTCGACCTCCGCCTCGTGAGAGAGGATCAGGTTCTTGTCCTCCTGGTACGCATCGGTCTTGTCCGCCCCCGGACGAACCAGCACCAGGCCGCCGAAAACGGCCTTCGACTGTTCGTCCACGATGCCCTTGTAGTACAGCCGGCTGTAGCCGTGGGGCTTGGCGTGGTCGATGTTGACGTTGTTATCGACGTGCTGCTTGCCGGCCGTCACATATAGGCCTTTGAGATGCGCCTCCGCACCCTCGGCATCCAGCAGCACAGTCAGGTCGTTTCGCACCAGCCCACCACCCGCCTCGTAGACCAGCGATCGGTAGACCGAGTCGCGCGACTGGTGCACCCGCGTCGTCGCCACGTGGTAGGCCTCCTGGTTCTCGATCAGCAACCGCCGGTGGGTCACCTGCGCGCCTTCCTCCAGCGCCACTTCTGTGACGGAGTTTGTGAAGTGCTTGCCCCCGGTCGCGCTGACGTAGCTTTCCACGACGCTCAGCTCACTCGTCGGTCGCCCGACGATCAGCGTCCGCGGATGCGTCACCACGCGCCCGGTCGTCACGTAGACGATATGTAGCGGCGTCTGGACGGCCCCTTCAGAGAGCACGAACGCACCGTCGGCCAGAAACGCCGTGTTCAGCGCGGTGAACCCCTCGTCGGCGTATGGCGCGTGCTGAGAGAGGTGCCGCTGTACGTCGTCGCTGTGCTCGGTGTATGCCTGCGCGAGCGACATCGCCACGAGCCCGTCCGGAAGCGGCGTCGACAGCTCCTGCGAAAAGCGCCCGTCGACGAACGCGACGCGAGCCATCCCATCGTCGAAGGGAAAGACCTGAGCCGCGTCCACGCTCGCGGGGACGCCCGCCGGTTGCGGAAACGTCTCGGCGGCAAGCGGGCGGACATCGGTGTACTTCCACAGTTCGTTGCCCTTGCGCGCCACGGGGAAGCCGATCTCCTGAAAACGGCCAAACGCCGCGTTTCGGAGATCCTTCAGCCAGCCCGGGTCAGACGACCGGGACTCCTGCAGCTTGCGAAAGTCAGCCTCGTACTGTTCGTGGGTTGCGACGGCCTGAGTCATCTCGGCTCCCTTACGCCGACGGCGCAGCGCCCGCCTGCGCTTCTTCACGCAGCCAATCGTATCCGCGCTTCTCAAGTTCGAGGGCCAGCTCGCGGCCGCCTGAGCGGACGATGCGCCCGTCGATGAGCACGTGGACGAAGTCAGGCGTGATGTAATCGAGGATCCGCTGGTAGTGCGTGACGAGGACGATCGCCTTCTCGGGTCCGCCGAAGCGGTTGACGCCCTCGGCGACGACCTTCAGCGCGTCGATGTCCAGGCCAGAGTCAGTCTCGTCCAGCAGCGCCAGCGTCGGATCGAGGACCACCAGCTGCAGGATCTCGTTTCGCTTCTTTTCGCCGCCTGAGAAGCCCTCGTTCACGTTGCGCTTCATCATGTCCGGCTCCAGACCCAGCTCCTCGGCCTTCGCCTGCATCAACTTGTTGAAGTCTCGAATCCCCACCTTGTCCTCGCCGCGGCTTTCTCGCAGCGCATCCAGAGCCGCGCGCAGGAAATCCCGGTTACGGACCCCCGGCAGCTCCACGGGGTACTGCAGCGCCAGGAAGATGCCGGCGCGGGCGCGCTCGTCGGGAAGCTTCGTGAGGATGCTCTCGCCCTCATACAGCACGTCGCCGGCGGTAACTGTGTAACCGGGCTTGCCCGCAACAACGTTGGCGAGCGTACTCTTACCGCTGCCGTTGGGGCCCATGATGGCGTGCACCTCGCCCTTGTTCACGGCCAGACTCAGGCCCTTGAGGATCTCGTTATCGCCGACTGCAACGTGAAGGTCGCGTACTTCCAGCAGAAGGTCCGCCACTATCCGACGGCCCCCTCGAGGCTCACCTTCAGCAGCTGCGACGCTTCCATAGCGAACTCGAACGGCAACTCATTGAACACGGTCTTGCAGAAGCCGTTGATGATCATGTACTGCGCGTCCTCTTCGTTAATGCCGCGCTGCATCAGGTAGAACAGCTGCTCGTCGCTGACACGGGACGTCGTCGCCTCATGCTCCAGGTGGGCCGTTGGATTCCGCACTTCGATGTAGGGCACCGTATGCGCGCCGCATTCGCTACCGATCAGCAGCGAATCGCAACGCGTGAAGTTCCGCGCGTTCTCCGCCCCGGGCATGATCCGCACGAGCCCGCGGTAGGTGCCCTGCGCCTTGCCCGCCGAGATGCCCTTGGCGATGATCGTGCTCTTCGTGTTCTTGCCCAGGTGAATCATCTTCGTGCCTGTGTCGGCCTGCTGGTAGTTGTTGACCAGCGCCACGGAGTAGAACTCGCCAACGGAGTTGTCGCCCTGCAGGATCACGCTGGGGTACTTCCAGGTGATCGCGGAGCCAGTCTCCACCTGCGTCCACGAGATCTTGGAGTTGCGCCCGGCGCACTTGCCGCGCTTCGTCACGAAGTTGTAGACGCCACCGTTGCCGTCCTTGTCGCCCGGATACCAGTTCTGCAGCGTCGAGTACTTGATCTCGGCGTCGTCCAGGGCGATCAGTTCGACTACCGCGGCGTGCAGCTGGTTCGTCTTGCGCATCGGCGCCGTGCAGCCTTCCAGGTAGCTCACGTAGGAGCCCTTGTCCGCGATGATCAGTGTCCGCTCGAACTGGCCCGTTCCCTCGGCGTTGATGCGGAAGTAGGTCATCAGCTCCATCGGGCACTTGACGCCCGGCGGCACGTAGCAGAACGTGCCGTCGCTGAAGACCGCGGCGTTCAGGGTCGCGAAGAAGTTATCGGTGTACGGCACGACGGAGCCCATGTACTTGCGCACCAGCTCCGGGTGCTTCTCGATCGCCTCGCTGATCGGGCAAAAGATGACGCCCGCTTCCTCAAGCTGCTTCTGGAACGTCGTCGCCACGGAGACGCTGTCGAAGATCGCATCCACGGCCACGCCCGTCATCTTCTTCTGTTCTTCGAGCGGAATGCCCAGCTTGTTGAACGCCTCGATCAGCTCCGGGTCGACGTCGTCCAGGCTCTCTGGCGCGGCTTCCTGCGACTTTGGCGCAGCGTAGTAGTAGGCGTCCTGGTAGTCGATCGGCGGAAAGCTGATCTTCGCCCAGCGCGGCTCCTTGTACTCAAGCGTCATCCAGTAGCGGAACGCCTTCAGACGCGACTCGGTCATCCACTCTGGCTCGTTCTTCTTGCGCGAGATGAGGCGGACGATATCCTCGTTCAGGCCCTTCGGGGCCATGTCCATCTCGATGTCGGTTACGAAGCCCCACTTGTACTCGGACTCCACCTCTGACGTGCGTGAGATTACCGGGGGTTTTTTTTCGGCTACCATCGACTCTCCCTGATACGGAACGGTGTATTAACGAATTATTGACTGTCTTTATCTATCGTCATTTTAGCACAGGGAACTCGTCCCACTCAATCAGGTAAATACCGGCCTTTGCTCACGTGCAGCACGAGCCCCCGTCCTCCGTCCATTACAATAGGATCGTGACTAGCAGACCGGAACGCATCTACCTCGATCACGCCGCCACGACGCCACTCGACCCGCGCGTCCTCGAGGCGATGATGCCCTACCTGACGGCGGCCTGGGGCAACCCGTCCAGCCTCTACGCCGAGGCGCAGGACGCTCGCCGCGGCCTCGACTCGGCCCGCGCTGCCATCGCGGGCATCCTCGGCTGCCGGCCGAACGACCTCATCGTCACCGCCGGCGGCTCCGAGTCCAACAACCTCGCCCTTCGCGGCGCCGCCTGGGCCGCCCGCCGCGCCGGCCGCGGCGATCACATCATCACCTCGGCGATCGAGCACCATGCCGTCCTGCACACGACCGAGCGCCTCGAACAGGACGGCTTCCGCGTCACCTATCTGGGCGTCGACAGCGAAGGCTTCATCGACATCGGCCAGTTGCAGGACGCCGTCGGCGACGACACGATCCTCGTCAGCATCATGTACGTCAACAACGAGGTCGGCACGGTCCAGCCGCTGGCCAACGCCGTGCGCGCCGTCAAGGAGAAGAACCCAAAGGCCGTCTTCCATACCGACGCCGTGCAGGCCGCCGGCATGATCGACCTGGACGTCGACTCGCTCGGCGTCGATCTGCTTTCCCTGGCCGCGCACAAGTTCTACGGGCCGAAGGGCGCGGGTGCGCTCTACGTCCGGCCGCGCACGCCACTTCTGCCGCAGCAGCTCGGCGGCACGCAGGAGAAAAGCCGCCGCGCCGGCACCGAAAACGTAGCAGGCGTCGTCGGCATGGCGACGGCCCTCCAGCTCGCCCACGACGAGTTCGGCTCGCGTACCGCCCACTACCGTGAGCTGCGCGACCGCCTCCTCGTCGGCGTCCCGGAGCGCGTCCCCAACGTTCGCGTCACCGGCCCGCTACCTTCATCCGCTCATCCTGAGGCTCTCGAAGGAGAAGGACGCGCCGCCAACAACGCCTCCTTCTGCTTCGAGTACATCGAGGGCGAGCCGATTCTGATCGCCCTCGACCTCGCCGGCGTCGCCTGTTCCAGCGGTTCCGCCTGCACCACCGGCTCGCTGGAGCCCTCGCACGTCCTCACGGCCATGGGCGTCCCCGATGACCTGGCCCGTGGTAGCATGCGCCTGACCGTGGGCGCCAGCAACACCAGCGACCAGATCGACTACTTCCTCGAGACGCTCCCCGGAATCGTCTCGCGCCTGCGCTCGCTCTCACCCACCTGGCCCGAACGGGCGCGATCATGACCGAAGATTACGAACTCCACCTCCCGGCTGCGCTCGCGCACGCCGCCGTGCCGCCGCCGGCCCCACCGCCCACGCCCGCGCCCAACGACGCGCTGGCCGTCGAGAGCGGCGCCATCATAAACCGCATCGAAGATATCTTCCCACTCGTCTGGCTCGGGATGCTCACCGTCGCCAGCGTCGTTGGAATCTATAGCGCCGTCACGAAACTCCCCTGATGCCGGACGAACCACGTCCGCTCTCCTGGACCGAGCAGGGACAGGCCTCGGGCTTCGACGACGCCTGGCACGAAGAGTGGTGGCGCCGCATGGAGGAGAGCGGCGGCAACGTCATCGCCGCCTTCCGCATGCGCATGGTCGAAGTCAGCGATGAGCGCGTCGTCATGCGCGTGCCCTACCAGCCGGCGGCGCGGCAGGGCACCGGCGTTTTCGCCGCCGGCATCATGATCCAGCTCGCCGACGTCGCCGCCACCAGCGCCTGCCTCGAGTGGATGCGCCGGCGCGAGCCCGACGAGGCCGAGCTGCCGTTTCCGCTGTCCGTCCAGATCAGCGTCAGCCTCCTCCGCAACGTCGACCACGGCGACGTCATCGCCGAGACGACGCTGACGCACGCCGGCCGTCGCCTGATGGTCGCCGACTCGCAGATCAAGGACGAAGACGGCCGACTCCTGGCAACGATGACCAGCACCCACATCGTCGCCCGCCGCTAACGCCCGTTCGTGATAAACTCCACAAACGGAACGCCCATGTCCGATCAACTCATCACCGTCCACGACACCGCCGACTCCTCGATCGAGGAGTCGATCCGCCAGAACGTGCTCCTTGGCTCCGTCGATGGTCTCGTCAACTGGGCGCGCAAGTCGTCGCTCTGGCCCCTGGCCTTCGGCCTCGCCTGCTGCGCCATCGAGATGATCGCCACGGCGATGCCCCGCTACGACATCGCCCGCTTCGGCTCAGAGCTGTTCCGCCCCTCGCCGCGCCAGGCCGACCTGATGATCGTCGCCGGCACCGTCACCTGGAAGATGTCCCCGCCCGTGCGCCGCATCTACCTCCAGATGGCCGAGCCGCGCTACGTCATCTCCATGGGCAGCTGCGCCACCATCGGCGGTCCCTTCGCCTACGGCTACAGCACCCTGCCCGGCGTCAACCTCATCATCCCCGTCGACGTCTACGTCCCCGGCTGCCCGCCGCGGCCCGAGTCGCTGCTCCAGGGGTTGATGCTCCTCCAGGACAAGATCAGCAAAGAGAGCGCCTTCGGCCGCCGCGACGTCCCGCAGCCCACCGGCGACTTCTCCCGCTACCTCCCCGACGGCGACCCCCTCCGCACCGAGCTCGAATCGCTCTTCCCGCCGAACATCTAGGCCCCTCCTGCGACCTCACCCCTCGAACCGCAACCCTGTAACCTAGCCCCATGACGTTCGAGGCCCGACTCGCCTTCCTCATCTTCTTCTTCCTCTGCTGGACGATCGTCGCCCTCTTCCCCTGGATCGCCGCCGCCCTCTACGTCCGCGGGCGCGGCGCCGCCATCGCCCTGCCGCTCGCCGTCGTCGCCGCCTGGGCGGCCGGCGTCTTCGTCCCCCTCGTCGGCATGCGCGACGTCACCGGCTTCTTCGTCAGCCTCGTCGCGGCGTTCCTGGGGGCCTGCGTCGGTTCCATCGCCGGCATCGCCTTCGCCCGCCGCCTCAAGGCCACCCCTGCTCGACCGGCCGACGCGCCAACCGATAAGCTAGGCTCATGACACCCCCTCAAGACGCCCCCATCCACGCCCTCTCGACGATGTGGTCGCAGGGCCGCTTCCGCAAGGACGGCGACGATCACGACCACATGCCCTCGTTCGCCGAGAAGACGGCGTCGCTCGGCTTCAGCCACATCGAGATCAACTACGTCATCCCGCCCGCCGGCGTCGATGCACTCATCGAGAGCAACCACGTCGAGGTCTCCTCGGTCCACTCACCGTGCCCGCGCGTTCGCGTCAACGGCAGGCTGTCCGACGCGCTCAACCTCGCCGCCACCGACGAAGAAGAGCGAGCGCTGGCCGTCCAGGTCGCCAAGGACAGCGTCGACACCGCTGTTCGCGCCGGCGCCTCATTGCTCGTCGTCCACCTCGGCGGCGTCGGCGACAAGATGTTCGAGGAGGAGCGCCAGCTGCGCAAGCTCTTCGATGCCGGCACGACCGACGGCGAAGAGGTCGACGGCCTGCGTCAGTCGGCGATCGAGCGCCGCCGCGAAGGTGCACGGGACTTCTTCCCGCAGGCGCGCCGTTCGCTGGCCGAGCTGGCCGAGCACGCCGCAGCCAACGGCGTCACGATCGGCCTCGAAAACCGCTTCCACTTCAGCGAGTTCCCGGACCCGGACGAGATGGCAGAGCTGCTCGCCGCCTACCCGCCGCACATCGCCGGCTTCTGGATCGACATCGGTCACGTCGAAGTGCTCCACCGCCTCGGCCTGATCGACCGCCACCGCTGGCTCGACGAGTTGGCCGATCGCTGCGTCGGCTCCCACGTCCACGACACCGACGGCCTCAACGACCACCGCGCACCCGGCCACGGCACGTCCGACTGGCCCCACTACGCCGCAAAACTGCCGCCGCACATCCCGCGCGTCTACGAGATCAACCAGAAGATCCCGGAAGACCAGGTCGCCGCCGCCACGCCTTTCCTGCGCAGCGTCGGCGTCCTGCCGCCCGAATAGCTCAGATCGTCTTCTGCCTCCGGGGCCGCAGCCGAAACTTCTCCTTCAGTTCGGGGACACCCTTAGAAGAGGATCGGCCAGAAGAACTCGGAAGAGAGACAGATATCGATCTCGCAATCATCTCCTTCTTCTTCTCCCGGCGGCGCCAACACCGGTAGCGCGCAGTGCGCCATCGCGGCGGCGATATTCTGCTTGAAGACAGACTCCTCCTCATTTTGCATCGGCCCGTGGAGGGCGATGAAGCAATCTCCCCCTTCAAAGAAGGGGGACGCGGTCGTATGAGGGCCTTTGAACGCCGAGAACCACATGTCGACGTTGAGCATGTCGCCTTCCGCCTCGTAGGCGATGGCAGACTCCGTCATGGCTTCTTTGGCCCAGAGCAGGTGATTGTCCGTCCAGCCAAACTGGCTCTGCCCCTCCTCCACCCAGATCGAGTACTTCCCTTCGCCAAACATCTCGTCCAGCTCACCGATGGTCACTTCTAGGACGCACGGGGCCGGCGCGCCATGGTTGTCCTCGCAGTCACCCGCCCCCAGCGCTTTGCCGAGGAAGATCGGCTGCAACCCCCGCGCCGTCGTCGGCGGTCCTATCCCTGCCATCGCTTCCAGCCGCTCCCGGGAGAGAATCAGGCGTTCCAGCAGGCGCTCGATCTCCGTCTTCGCCTCATCGTCTGGTCCGTCCTCCAGGTACTCCCGCGCCATCAGGATCACGCCCGTTCCGTCGAAGTCGACCAGCTCCGGATTCAGCAGGACCTGCGTCGCCTCGACCTCTCCCGCGAACAAACCGAGCGTTGCCACCAGGCCCTCGCCGCGCGTCCATTCCCCCGCCTCCTCCTTGAGGAGAATGTTGTTGACGTAGCCCGCGTCACCAGGGAATCGCGGCAGGGCAGCCAGGGCCAAGGTCTTGGCGATTTCCAGCTGTGCACCGCTGTCGAGATCGGGGCGGCCGACGAAGATCCGGAAGTAAATGGCGCCGATTGACGTATTCTGGCGCACACTGAGGGCGCCGACATCACCGCCGGCTTCGGAATCCTCACCGCCGAACCAACGGGCTTCATCGCCTACGGCGGCCACGGGCTCGCCGGAGACGCCGATCACCGTGGCGCCCGGTTCAAAGTCGCCCGGCCCTCCCGGCTGTATCTGGACGAATACTTCCGAGTCGGCGAGTAGGCTGTGCAGGCACACCTCACCTCTTGCCGTCAGGATTGGGCCGGGCCTCTCGTCTCCAACGCTCCAACCGAGCGCATCATCGACCTCCTCAAGGGTG
Organism: Chloroflexota bacterium; assembly: GCA_022561635.1. Taxonomy (GTDB): domain Bacteria; phylum Chloroflexota; class Dehalococcoidia; order SM23-28-2; family RBG-16-64-32; genus CF-162. Next base: position 17,617 of record JADFQV010000033.1, read on the forward strand.
AAGAGCGGTCCGCAGTCCACGGCATCCACGTCGGGGCGTTCGGGGGACGCGCCACCTGTGTCCGTCGGGCTCTCACTGGCGGGGGCGGTCCTCGCGACGTCAGTGGGCGCCTCGTCATCGTCATCGCCGCCACACGCCGCCAGCAGCACCGCTCCCAGAGCGAGCACTGTAACCAGGAGTAGCCACTTCAAGTTCAGACGAATGCCTCGATCGACCATCCTGACCTCCTCAATCCCTCGTCTTCGACTATCCTCATGGGAGTCGCTCCACGGCTCTAATGGCGAGCTCCGTCGCAACCTCCAGTTGGGACTTCCCGTCTACCTCGGTGTCGAACAGCCTGATCTGGAAGTAGAAATCGCCTTTGCGCACGGCCATGGTGTTGCTGCCGGTGGCGCTGCCACCAAACCAGGCGGCCTCGTCATCAATACCCGGCACGGCCTCACCCAGATCGCCTGTAAGGGAGACACCTTCATCGAAATCGCGCTGAGACCCTCGCTCAATGTTAAGGGCCCCCAGCTCAGTCGAGTACCCGCAGGAAACGTCCTTAAATTCGTTCGAACCGGTGACAGACGCACCCAGCACGTCCTTTACATCATCGGGGGTCACCAAGTCACACAGGGAAGTGATTTCAGGCAGCGTGGTTGCGGCCGTGGCGGACGCGCCACCCGCGCCAGTTGGGCTCTCACCAATGGGAGCGGTCGTTGCATCGTCAGCTGGCGCCTGATCATCGTCATCGCCGCCACAGGCCGCCAGCAGCGCCGCTCCCACGGCGAGCGCTGTCACAAGGAGCAGCCACTTCAGGTTCAGACAAATGCCTCGATGGACCACGGGGACCTCCTCGATTCTCTGCTTCGGTCTCGAAACCGCATCATATGCCCAGCAGCACGCCGCCGTCCACGCCGGCTTTGACGAGGGCGACGCCGATTCTGACGCTCTTCAGCAAACATATACAGCCGCCTGCCGGTCACTGCAAGAAGTCGCCGACGACAACGATATCGTGGCTGACATAGAGTGTGGGGATGACTTCTAGGGTCCGCGACGCAGCAACTGACCCATCGCTTGCTGAGGCCATCCGTTGACATCTCCGCAGGCCCCTGCTACCATCCCGTCACTATGAATATCCGGTTCGTATCCGCAGACACGAAGCAGATGCACGCCCTCGGCGGCTCCTGCCTCCTTACCATTGCGGCCGGGCCCGGGTATTCCTAACCTGATCCACCACACTCCAACTGGAACACCAAGGCCCGTCGCAGAAGCGGCGGGTTTTTTCGTTGTACGTAGGACCACCGAAGAAGGAGGGGCACAGGCGATGATAGAAGGACAGCAGCTCTGTCAATTTGGCCCCACCAGCGCAGTTTATATCTAGATAGAGCAGATAACCGTAATTGACTTGACGCACAACGCTCACAGAGCAGATAATAATAACGATCCGGAATCGTCAAGATTAACCTGCCGAAAGCGAGGCTTGCCATGCGTCAAGTCGAAACCAAGAGCCACAGCGCCTACAGCGGCGGGGACCTCGCCGGCTGGATCGACAGCTTCCGGCGGCACCTGAACGCGGGGAACCTGAGCCCGAGAACGTTGAAGGTGTACACGGAAGCCGCCGGGCTACTCGAACGCTTTCTGGCAGACAAGGGCATGCCCCGCGACGTGGAGAACATCAGCAGAGAGCACGTCGAGGCTTTCATTTCCGACCAGCTCGCCCGCTGGAAGCCGGGGACTGCCAGGAATCGCTACCTGTCGCTGCAGGCGCTCTTCAAGTGGCTCGAGGGAGAGGACGCACTGCCGAATGGGAACCCGATGGCGCGGATGCGGCCGCCGAAGGTGGCCGAGCAGCCGCCGGACGTCCTGCGCGAGGCCGAGTTGAAGGCTCTGCTCAAGACCTGCGAGGGCAAGGACTTCGAGGCCCGCCGCGACCATGCTCTACTTCGGGTCTTCATCGACACCGGGGCGCGCCTTAACGAAGTGGCCGGGCTGATCCTTTGGCAACAAGAAGAAGACAGGAAGGGGGGCACTGTCGAGGTGGCGGGCGACGTTGACCTTGAAGAGGGCGTTCTCTGGGTGATGGGTAAGGGCCGACGCCCGCGTCAGCTCCCGCTGGGGAACAAGACCGTCAAGGCGCTGGACGATTACATCTACGCTCGTGCACGGCATCCCCATGCAGAGACCCCGGCGCTATGGCTGGGAGGCAAGGGCCGCATGACCGACTCGGGTAGAAGGCAGATGGTTAGGCGCAGAGGGCGGCAGGCAGGATTCGAGAAGCAGTTGCACCCCCACCAACTCAGGCACTCCGCGGCGCACGCTTGGTTGGCCGAGGGCGGGCAGGAAAGCGACCTGATGAAGATTATGGGGTGGTCGTCGCCGCAGATGGTTCGGCGCTACGCCAGCAGCACAGCGGCAGAGAGGGCCCTAGCGGCGCACAAACGGTTGGGGCTCGGGGATCGGCTGTGACTCACCAGAGCGACGCCCCAGACGGAACGACTCGCTGATGTCCCCGAGCGCGAGACCATTGCGCCTCGACGACTCTGGCTCCGTTCGTTGCCGAGGCTGCACCGTTAAGATCGGCAAGGTTCGCCCGGTTCGGACAGATCCAGACGCCGAAGCGCTGATGAAGGCCGCA
>JADFQV010000034.1 GCA_022561635.1 Chloroflexota bacterium
CCGCTGCCAGCGAGACGATCACCGTCGTCTGCGCGGACCAGATCGAGCGCGAGAGAAGGTCGCGGCCGAGGTTGTCGGTGCCGAGCGGGTGCTCCAGCGAGGGGGCGGCGAAGCGGTCCTGGAAGTCTGCCTCATTGAAGCCGTACGGCGCCACCCAGGGCGCGAGTATTCCGGCGCCATAGATGACAACGATGATGATGATCGCCACAACTGCCACGGGCCGGCGCATCAGTCGTCGCAACGCCCGGAAGCTCGGACTATGCTGCGTCTCGGCCTCAATCGGAGCAGGTGCGGCATCGGCGATGCTCACGAGATCCTGCCTTCCACTCTGATCCGCGGGTCGATGAAGCCGTAGGCGATATCGATCACCAGCATCGCCAGCACGAAGACCATCGAGCCGATGAGGACGATCGCCATGATCGTGTCGTAGTCCCGCGATTTGATCGACTCAAAGGCTAAGAGGCCGATGCCCGGGATCCCGAGCAGCGTCTCGACGAAGATCGAGCCGCCGATCAGCGCCGCCAGCTCGAAGCCCAGAATCGTTACGATCGGCAGCAGGGCGTTTCGCGCCACGTGCCGCGTGACGACGGTGCTCGCCTTCAGCCCCTTGGCGTTCGCCGTGCGCACGAAGTCCTGGTCCAACACCTCCATCACCTGGCCCCGCATGTACCGCGCAATGCCGGCGACGCCCGGCAGGGTCAGCGCCAGTATGGGTAAGACGGCTTGTTTCGAGAAGATGCCCAGTTCTACTCCCAGATACTCCGCCTCCGACCAGCCGCCCGACGGCAGCACCCCCAGTTTGACGGAGAACAACCATTGCAGCAGCGGTATCGAGATCAGCACCGGCACGGACGCGAAAAAGAGGAAGACACCGATCGATAACGGGTCCTGCCATGTCCCCCGGCGCAGCGCCGCCCAGGTGCCGAGCGGCAGACCGATCGAAAAGGTGAGCACGAGCACCACAGCGTTGTACTGCATCGTGATCCACATCCGCGGCAAGATCACATCCGCGACGGGAAAGCCCTGATAGCGAGTGCTTATTCCGAAATCGCCGGTGAGGGCGTTACCCATGTAGCGCACGTACTGCACCGGCACCGGGTCGTTGAGCCCCCGCTCTTCGCGAATCCGCTCGATCGTCTCCGGCTGCGCGCGCGGGCCGGCCTGAATCTCAACGTAGTCAACCGGCGCATAGCGGCCGAGGGCGAACGTGGCGAACGAAACGATGAGGAGGATAAGCGGCAGCAGCAGGAGCCGCCGGATGATGTAGGTGGCGAGGCCCGCGGGCATGACGCCGTTATCTTAGCGGCTGATCGATACGTAGCGCAGGTTTGGGATCACGAACGGCGGAATTACGAAGCCCTCGACGTACGGCTTCACCAGGTAGCTCGCCTTGCCGTGATAGAGCGGCGCCCACGGCATGTCGATGACGATTAGCTCTTCCGCCTGCTGGTAAAGTTCCAGGCGCGTCGCCTCGTCTGCCTCGCCGTCCGCCTGATCAAGAAGCGCGTCAACTGCCGGGTTCGAGTAGCCCGCCTCATTGTTCGCACTCTCCGAGTGCAGCTTGATGTCGAGGAAGTTCTGCGGATCGGGATAGTCAGCGATCCAGCCGAGAGAGAACATCTGGAATTTGCCGTCGTCGATGTCGCGCAGAAAGAGGCCGAAGTCTTCCTGTTCGATCGACACCGTGATCCCCAGCTCCTGCTCCCACATCGCCAGCACCACCTGCAGGATGTCCGAGGGTGTCGCCCCCTGTCCCGAGGTCAGGATCGTCGCGCCATCGATCACGCCCGCGCCGCCCGCCTTTTCGAGCAGGTCGCGCGCGGCGTCAGGGTCAAACGGAATGTCGGGCAGCGCCTCGTTGTAACCGTCCATCCCCGGCGGCAGGATCCCCTTCGCCGGCACCACCAGGTCCAGCAGGAACTCCCGCGCCAGGAAGTTGCGGTCGATCGACAGTGAGAGGGCGTTGCGGAGGTCCGCGTCGTCGAACGGCGCTTCCTGCGTGTTGAAGCCGATGTAGAAGACGTTGAGCGACGGGCCCTCATGCAAGTCCGCGTTGAGATCGCTGTTGGGATCGCGCACGGACTCGATATTGTTGCTGCCGATTCCCGTTATGTCGATCTCGTCGTTCTCGTACATCACGAACGAGGAGCCGCCGGACAGGATGAACGTCACGCGTTCCAGGGCCGGCGCCGGCTCCAGGTGGAAGCGCGGGTTCGCCGTGAGCACGATCTTGCGGCCCAGGTCCCACTCCTCCAGCTTGAACGGGCCGGTGCCGTTCGGCGTCAGCGTCCAGCCGCCGCCCTCAAAGCAGGTCGCGTCGCCCACCTCGCGCTGGTCGACAACGTAGGCCGTTGGATACGTCAGCTTATCGACGAAGACGGCGCTGGGCTCGGTAATCGTCAGCTCCAGCGTCTGCGGATCGATCACACGGATACCGCTCACCTCGTCGGCGTTCCCGGCGATGAACTCCGCTGCGCCGACCAGATCGTCGAGGTAGACCTCGCCGACCGTGGACTGCGTGTCCGGATTCAGCGACCGCTCCAGCGAATACTTGAAGTCGTCCGCCGTCACCGGTCGCGAGTTGTCGTGGAAAAGGACGTTGCTCCGAAGATGGAACGTATACACCGTCCCGTCGTCGCTCACTTCCGGCAAGTCCTCGGCGATGTCAGGGATGAGATTCAGGTCAAGGTCGAACGAGACGAGCCCGGAGAAGATCTCGACGATATACTCCGCGGAGCCGGCGTCGGAGGCGCAGGCCGGGTCGAGCGTGATCGGGTCCGGGCCGAAAAGCCGCAGCTCTCCCTCGACGCGCTCGCCCAGGCCGTCTTCGTCTCCATCGCCGGCAGTGGTCCCGTTGTCGTCACCACCGCCGCTCGCGAGCAAGATTGCGCCGAGGCCGCCGAGGACGACAATCATCACGACGGCAATGCCGGTAAGCGTCAGGACCAGGCGTCGCGTTTCCATTAGATTCTCCAGGTGTCTCTCTGAGTTACGATGGGCGACACGATCACGGTTTGCCGCATGATATCAGCGCCCCGTTCGGCACGGCAAGCGCTCAGCCATTGTCGTCGCTCGCGTTTTCGTCCGCGGTGGTAAGGGCGATGTGCAACTCGCTTAGCTGCTCCTCGCTTATCGTCGCCGGCGCGCCCGTCATCGGATCGGACGCCGACTTCGTCTTCGGGAAGGCGATCACCTCACGAATGTCGGACTCCCGTAGGAGGACCGCCAGCAGGCGATCGATGCCTGCGCCGATGCCGGCGTGCGGCGGCGCACCAAACTCGAACGCTTCGAGCATGTGCCCGAAACGGCGCTGCGCCTCGTCCGGGGCGATGCCGAGCCGCTGGAACACGGCCTCCTGCACTTCCCGCTGGTGGATACGGATCGAGCCGCTAAACAGCTCCCAGCCGTTGCAGACACAGTCGTAGGCGTGCGAGCGAACGGCGCCGGGGTCTGACTCCATCAGCGGCAGGTCTTCCAGGTTCGGCGACGTGAACGGGTGGTGCGCGGAGACCCAGCGCTCCTCCGTCTCGCTCCAGTCCAGCAGCGGGTAATCGGTAACGAAGACGAACGCCAGGACGTCCGGATCGGCCAGCTCCAGGCGCGAAGCCAGCTCGCGCCGCAGCGGATCGAGCGCCTTGTTGGCGGCCGCTTCCTTGTCCGCCACCATCAGCAGCATATCGCCGCGCTTGGCGCCGGCCAGGCGAGCGAGCGCGACAATCTCTTCCACCGTGAAGAACTTGGCGACCGGCGACTTGATGTCGTCCTCCGTCAGCGAGTCGAGATCCCCCTCCCCGTTGAGCTGCATCGAGACGAGCCCTTTGGCGCCGTACTGCTGCACAAACGTCGTCAGGGAGTCCACCTGCTTGCGGCTCATCTCTGCGCCGCCGGGGACGTTCAGCCCGCGCACCACGCCGCCACCGTCGATGACACTGCGAAAGACCTTGAACTCGCTGTCGGCGAGCGCTTCGTTGAACGTCACCAGCTCCAGGCCGTAGCGCATGTCCGGTTTGTCCGAACCGAAACGCGCCATCGACTCGGCGTAGGTAATGCGTGGGAACGGCTTCTGGAGGATGCGGAAGTCTGGCGTCATCTCTTCGACGAGCGCGATGTACAGCGTCTCCATCAGGCCAAGGATGTCTTCTTCCCCCGAAATGAAGCTCATCTCCAGGTCGAGCTGCGTGTGCTCCGGCTGGCGGTCCGCGCGCAGGTCCTCATCGCGCAGGCAGTGGGCGATCTGGAAGTAGCGCTCGAAGCCAGCCACCATCAGCAGCTGCTTGAACTGCTGCGGTGACTGCGGCAGCGCGTAGAACTTGCCCGGCTGAACGCGGCTGGGCACGACGTAATCGCGGGAGCCCTCCGGCGTCGGCGCGGTGATAATCGGCGTCTCGATCTCGACGAAGTCGCGCTCGCTGAGGAAGTTGCGAATGAACTGCACGACACGGTGGCGCATCACGATGTTGCTGTGCATGCCTTCGCGCCGCAGGTCAAGGTAGCGGTACTTGAGGCGCAGCAGCTCCTCTACTTCCTGCTCCTCCGAGATGTAGAAGGGCGGCGTGCGTGAGGGGTTCAGTATCTGGAGCTTCTTCGCGTGAACCTCGATCTCGCCCGTCGGCAGGTTCGGGTTCTCGGTGCCTTCTTTGCGCTTCGTCACGGCGCCCTCGACCTGGAGGACGTACTCGCCGCGCAGCTGCTCGGCCTCGCTGAACGAGCCGCCAGTCTCCTGCGGGTTGAAGACGACCTGCACGAGACCTGTCGAGTCCCGCAGGTCGATGAAGATCAGCGCACCGTGGTCGCGCCTGCGGTGAACCCAGCCTGCGAGCGAGACGCTCTCGCCTTCGTCAGACGCACGCAGCACACCGCAGGAGTGGGTCTTGAGCATAGCGAGACCACTATACCGGAGCTACGAGCTACGTTCAGGAAGCGCTACCGGCTGCGTTTGGACTTGACGACGACGGTGCCAGCCCAGAAGTCGTGAAAGCCGCGCCGCTCACGGTTACCGAACGCCATCAGGTAGCCGAGGAAGAACACCGCCGCCGAGACGAGGTAGCCGGTGTAGCGGATGAACCCCTGGATCGGCAAGACCGGCTCGCCCGTCGACATGACCACGCGCAGGCCGAAGGCCGCCTTTCCCGGCGTCGCGCCATCCAGCGTCCAGAAGCCAAGGCAGTAGAGCAACGGGAACATGACCGCGAACCACACGACCACCGTCGGCGAGCCGACGACGAGAACCATCGCCAGCACGGGAAGCCCAACGAGAATGACGTCGATCAACGCCGCTGCGAACCTCGTCGGCCACGATGCGTAGACGAGGGGCCGGGGTTCGGAGTGCGCGAAGTCATAGCCGCAGGATCGACATTGCGCGGCCGCCGGCGGTGCGCCGTGGTAACACTCCGGGCAGGGCTTGGCGATGATGCGCATAGCGAACGCCATCGCCGCCGTCGCCTTTTCTTCTAGATCAGCGTTGCAGGCACCGCAGAACTGGTCCAGCGTGCCCAGCGTGCATCCACATTTGTAGCAGAGTACGCTCATGGTTCCCCCGTCGCTTTCTAACGGTTCTAGTGTCCAAGACGCCTCGTCACTCGACTGGTTACAGGTGAGGTGTCATCTTCACGACATCTGTATCACCCTGCACCGAAACTTCACGCCGGACCGGTGTTACCATCGCCTCAGGATGGCCAAGGACGCCGCGCTGTCGCTCTACCTCCACGTCCCCTTTTGCTCGCTCAAGTGTTCATACTGCGATTTCAACTCCTTCGCGAAGCTGGATGACCTCGTCCCGGACTTCGTCGACGCGCTGTGCACGGAGCTGGCGCTCTGGGCGCCCATCGTCCGCGGCCGTCCGATCGAAACCGTGTTCCTCGGCGGCGGCACTCCCAGCCTCCTGCCGCTCCCTCACATTGAACGCATCATCGCCACGCTGCGCGATAACTACGCGCTCGCCGACGGCGCTGAGGTCACTCTCGAAGCGAACCCCGGCACGGCCGACCGCCAGTACTTCGCCGGCATCCTCGCCGCCGGCGTCAACCGGCTCAGCCTCGGCTTCCAGTCGCTCCACGACGACGAGCTAGCCGCGCTAGACCGCATTCACAACGCGGCCGAGGCGGTTCAGTGCTACCGCTGGGCGCGCGACGCCGGCTTCCGCCGCATCAACGTCGACCTGATCTATGGCCTGCCCGGCCAACCAATGGCCTCCTGGCAGGAGACGCTCGAGCGGGCGATCGACCTGGCTCCAGATCACGTCTCCGCCTACGCTCTGACCGTCGAAGACGGCACGAAGCTCGCCTACGACGTCGAACACGGCACCGTGCCGGCGCCGGACGGCGACCTGCAAGCCGAGATGTACGAGTGGGCCGGCGGGTGCCTGTCCGAAGCGGGCTACCAGCAGTACGAGATTTCCAACTGGTCGCTGCCAGGGGAGGAGTGCCGCCACAACCTCGTCTACTGGCGAAACGGCGAGTGGCTCGCGCTCGGCCCCGGCGCGCACTCACACTGGGGCGCTCATCGTTTCGCGGACGTCTACTCACCGCGGCAGTACATCCGCCTCGTCGCCGCGGCGGCGGAGGAGCCACCGTCAGCAAAAGCCTCCCCGGCCGCCGTCCTCGCAGCGATGCGACAGGTGACGTTCGTCGACCCACAGCCGGCCGCGCTGCAGATGGCCGACACGGCGATCCTCGCCCTGCGCCTCAACGCCGGCCTCGACCTCGCCGCCTTCGAGCGGCGCTTCGGCCGCCGTTTCGAGGACGTCTACGCAGGGCCCCTTGCCGAGACGCTGGAGATGGGTCTACTCGAGCGCGACAACGGTCGGCTGCGACTGACGGACCGCGGGCGCTACCTGGCGAACGAAGTCTTCGTCCGCCTCCTTCCCGACTGATCTGGGCTAGAGCCCGTGCGTTTCCCGGACCCTCGCCAGTAAAGCGCTGACATCGGGGGCCGGCTCGGCTGGCCCGCGGCCGAGCGGGTCCGGCGCGAAGTCGTTGCCCGCCAGCGCGTCGAAGCACGCCTGCACCGACCAGCCCAGCGCGGTGTGGTCGTATCCCCCCTCCAGCGCGAAGACGATCCGGCCCTCGCACAGTTCGTCCGCCAGCTCGCACAGTAGCGTGGCGATCTCGTAGTAGCCGGCCGTGCTGACCCGCAGCTGCGCCAGGGGGTCGGCGAAATGCGCGTCAAAGCCCGCCGACACGAGAACGAACTGAGGGCGAAAGCGCTTCACCGCCGGCACACAGACCTCCCGATAAGCAGCCATGAGTCCCTCGTCGCCACAGCCGGCCGGGAACGGCACGTTGAGGTTAGCGCCGCGGCCCGGCCCGTCGCCGACCTCTGGCCAGTCCCCCGTGCCGGGGTAGAACGGGTGCTGGTGCGTGGAGAAGTAGAGGACGCGGCCGTCGCTGTAGAAGGCGTCCTGCGTGCCGTTGCCGTGGTGCACGTCGAAGTCGATGATCGCCACGCGCTCCAGTCCGCGGCGCTCGAGAAGATGGGCGGCGGCGATCGCTACGTTATTGAAGAGGCAGAATCCCATCGCCCGCTCCGGCGTCGCGTGGTGCCCGGGCGGCCGGACGAGGCTGAACGCCCGGCCGAGGTCACCGTCGCGGACGGCGTCTGTCGCGGCCAGGACACCGCCGGCGGCGCGCAGAGCTGCGGCGAAGGAGCGCGGCACGGCATAGGTGTCCGGATCGAGCCACTGGCTGCTGCTCGACGCCGCTCGCACCTGGTCGATGAGCGCGCGGCTGTGGATCAACGCCAGATCGTCCTCTGTCGCGTCGCGAGCCGGCAGCTCCTCGAGGCGGCCGAGCACGCCGGACGACTCCAGGTGGGACACGATCGCCTGCAACCGGCCGGACGACTCCGGGTGGCCTGCCACGTCGTGCTCCAGGTAGATCGGGTCGTAGACGTATCCGACGGGACGCACGGCGAGATGGTATCAGAGCAGAAATCGCCGGTATAGAATCGAACGGCTATGTACGTCATCGGCACCGCGGGCCACGTCGACCACGGAAAGTCTGCGCTCGTCCAGGCGCTCACGGGCATCGACCCCGATCGCTGGGAAGAGGAGAAGGAGCGCGGCCTGACGATCGACCTCGGCTTCGCCTGGCTGCGGCTGCCGGGCGGCGATGAGATCAGCATCGTCGACGTGCCCGGCCACGAGCGCTTCATCAAGAACATGCTCGCCGGCGTCGGCGGCATCGACCTCGCGCTCCTGGTCATCGCCGCCGACGAAGGCGTCATGCCACAGACGCGCGAACATCTGGCGATCATCGACCTGCTCGGCATCGCCCACGGCGTCGTCGCCCTCACCAAGTCTGATCTCGTCGATCCCGACGGGCTCGAGCTCGCCCTCTCTGACGCGGCCGACGTACTGCGCGGCACGACGCTGGAGGACGCCCCGATCGTCGCCTGCTCCGCCGTTACGCGAGCCGGCCTCGGCGACTTGCTTGCCGCGATCGAAGCTGAACTGGCGAAGACGGAACGCAAGCGCGACTCCGGACGGCCGCGCCTGCCGATCGACCGCGCGTTTACGATGGCCGGCTTCGGCACCGTCGTCACCGGCACGTTAGTCGACGGGTCACTACGCGTTGGCGACGAGGTCGAGGCGCTGCCCGCGGGCGTCCGAGCGCGTATCCGCGGCCTGCAGACGCACGGGCAGCAGGTGGACGTCGCGCCGCCCGGGAGACGCACCGCCGTCAACCTCACCGGCCTCGCCCCGGCCGACCTGCACCGGGGCATGGTTCTGGGACATCCGGGCGCGCTTCAGACGACCAGTTCGGTCGACGTCCGCCTGCGCGCCGTCCCCTATCTCACGCGGCCCGTGCGGCACAACCTGACCGTCACCCTCCACACCGGCGCCGCCGAGGTCGAAGGCCGCCTCCTTCTCCTCGACGCTCGCGAGGTTGCCCCCGGTGACGAAGCCTGGGCGCAGATCCGCCTCACCGCGCCCGTCTGCGCGCTGAGGGGCGACCACTTCGTGATCCGCGACCCGAACGACACTCTGGGCGGCGGCGTCATCGTCGACACGGACGCGCCGCGCCACCGCCGCTTCGACGCTGAGGCCATCGCTCACCTCGAGACGCTGGCCCGCGGCTCACCCGAAGAGCGGCTGCTCGCCGCGATCGCCCTCGCCGAGCCGGCGACGGCAGGCACCGTCGCCGGCGACGACGAAACACGGGCGGCGCTGGGGCGGCTCATCGAGGCGGGAGGCGTCATCGCCCTCAGCGAGGGCGCGCTCACGGACGATTCGGCCCTCTACACCCGCGCCGGACTCGACACCGCAGTCGAGTCCGTCCGCGACGCACTGGGCGCCTACCACGCCGCCACGCCGCTGCGTCCGGGAATGCCCCGCGAGGAGTTGCGCGGCCGCCTGCGAGTCGAAGCGAGGACGTTCGACGAGCTCATGGCGAGGCTGGTCCGCGATGGACTGGTCGCCGAACGGGGCAGCGCGGTCAGCCTCGCCTCGCACTTACCAGCCATGACGGCAGAGCAGGAAGCAACCGCGGCTGCTTTCCTCGCGGCGCTGCGCGAGAAGCCGTTCTCGCCACCAACGGACAGGGCGCTGGACGGGGACGTGCTCGCCTACCTCGAAGGAGCGGGCGAGGTCGTTCGCACCGGCGGCGTCATCTTCGCCGCCGAGGCCTACCGCGAGCTCGTAGACCGCATCGAGACGCACTTGAGAGAGCACGAAACGATAACTCTAGCGCAGGCGCGCGACATGTTCGGCACGTCGCGCAAGTACGTTCAAGCGTTACTCGAGCACCTGGACGCACAGCACATCACGCGGCGCGTGGGCGACTTGCGCGTTCTGCGCTGACTAGGCGCTGGCAGTCGCGGGTTCTTCGGTCTTGCGCCACGGCGTCAGGCGGCGCAGGATGCGCCCGAAGTCGCCGTACTCCCAGGACACGAGGATCTGGCTGGCGATGAAGATAGAACTGTACGTTCCAGCGATGATGCCCAGCAGCAGCGTCAGCAGCAGCACGTTGATCTCGCCGGCGCCAAGCAGGAGCAAGGCAAGGATCGTGAAGATGACGGTAATCGACGTGTTCAGCGAGCGCGCCAGCGTCTCGGTCAAGCTGGCGTTCACGATCTCGTCGTAGGCCACGCCTGGGTTGGTCGTCACGTTCTCGCGGATACGGTCGAAGACGACGATCGTATCGTGCACGCTAAAGCCAAGCACGGTAAGCACGCCCGTGATGAACATGCTGTCGACTTCCGTACCAAACACCTTGCCAAAAATCGAAAATGCACCAATGACGAATAAGACGTCGTGGCCGGCGGCGACCAGAGCGGCGATGCCGTAGCGATACGACTTCGGCACGTTCCGGAACGTCCATGAAATATAGGCCAGTATGGCGAGGGACGCGAAAAGAACGGCGATCGCCGCGCTGACGACGATCTCATTCGAGACGATCTCCGAGACCTGGTTGAAGTTGAGGACCGTGAAGGCACCGAGAGACGCCTCGAGGCTGAGTTGAAGACTGTCACGCTCCGATGGGGGCGTCGGCCCGATGGGCGGCGACGGCGGCGTCTGTAGCTCGTCCATGCGGATGATATAGGTGCCATCGGAAGTCCGCTGGACGCGCGCTTCGCCGTGGCCAGCGTCGGCCAGCGCGTCGCTCACGTCGTCCTGGGTCAGCGATTCATCGACAAAGTCGAGGGTCATCGTAGCGCCACTGGTGAATTCGATGCCCGGTTCCAGAGCGGGCGGTATCAGGAGCGAGATCACGCCGGGAATGAGAATGATCGCCGACAGCGCGAAGAAAAACCCGCGGCGGCGAACGAAGTCGAACATGAAAGGCTTGCGCGCACGCTCCCTTTTCACAGCCTGCAGGTCGCCCGCGAAGAGCCACAGGTGGCGCTCCAGGCCGAACCCAACGAGGCTCCGCAGCAGGGTGCGCGTGACGATAATGGCGGAGAACATGCTGAGGATGACGCCGATGCCGAGGGTGATCGCAAAGCCACGCACGAGGTCGGCGTTGAACTGCTCACCGAACCAGATCAGGATGGCGCAGGTGATCAGCGTCGATATGTTGCTGTCCCGGATCGACGACCAGGCACGGTCGAAGCCGCGCTCGATGGCGATGGAGAGGCTGCGGCCGCTGCGTAACTCCTCCTTGATCCGCTCAAACACAAGAATGTTGGCATCGACCGCCATTCCCACTGATAAGACGATCCCGGCGATGCCGGACAGCGTGATCGTTACCGGCCCGATGATGGGCCCAAGCTTGAAGATCGTCATCAGAACGGCGAGGTACGTGATGAGCGCAAACACCGAGAGTACTCCCGGAAGCCGGTAGTAGATGACCATGAACAGCATCACGGCCAGAATGCCGATGATTCCCGCCTGCACGCCGCGCACCAGCGTCTCCTCGCCCAGGGTGGCGTCTACCTCCGTCGTCTGGATCGTGCGCAGCGGCACCGGCAGCGCACCGGAGTTAAGCAGAACCGCCAGGTTCTTGGCGTCGTCGAGCGTGCCGATGCCGGTAATCGTCGTGACGTTTTGGGTAATCACAAAACTGACCTGCGGGGCGCTGATCAAGTCGTCGTCCAGGAAGATTCCCAGGGGCCGCGGCGGAGACGACAGGCGCGCCGTAATCTGCTCGAAGAGCAACGTGCCCTCGCCGGTGAACTCAATCGCAACGACTACGTTCCCCGTTGCGTCGAACGTCGCCTGCGCGCTACCGGCCGTGACCTGGCGGCCCGTGAGAGCCCGTACTTCGTCGTTCCGTACGCCGGTCGCCGGCTTCCATACGACTTCGCCGGTAAGCTCCGGGGTGGTGCACAGGCCGACGATAACCTGCGAGGGGTACTCGGCCGAGAAGCGCTCGCCATCTGCGGTCCGGCAGACGATAAGCCCAGCCTCGTCTTCCTCAGCTTCCATGAAGCGCAGTAACGCAGTGCGCCCGATTAGGTCCTCCGCCTCCTCAGGCGTTACGCCGGGTAACTGGATCGCCAGCCGGTTCTTACCCTCGCGGGTTACCTCCGTCTCGGAAACGCCGAATCGGTTGATTCTGTCCTCGATGACGTCCTTGGCGGCGTCCATCGCGGCGTCCACGTCCGTCCCCGCCGGCAGCGCCGAGACGTCCGCCTCGGTCAGAACGTAGGTGCCACCCTCCAGGTCCAGACCCAGGCTCATCGCCTCGTTGTCGGTCTTGACGATCCAGCCGAGGACGCTATCAAATGGCTCGGCTTCTGTCAGAGGGCCTTCGGGATAGTCGATCCAGTCCGGCAGATACTTCTGGGGGTAGCCCGGCCAGACGACCATTATCGACACGATGCTGAGGATAGTGATCCCGATCAGTAGCGGCAGAGTTGAGCGATGACGCATTCTTATCCTCTAGCTTCTATTCCTTCAGATCCGTCAGATGACTTTCTCTTGCTGGCGGCTTCGTCCTGCGGCTCTTCCGCCACGTTCAGCCGCTCGACGATGGCCGAAGCCACCGCACGCACCTCGATGCCCCCGAGATCCAGGATGACCTCGGTGAGCCCAGGCTCTTCTGGGATGCGCACATCCTTTACAACAGCGATGAAGCCCGACTGGGTCAGCACCTCATCACCGACGCGTAGGCTCTGGAGGTGCTGCCTCTGCTTCTTCCGTTCCTGTTGTACGGGCCGCAGGAACGCAAAGTAGAAGAGAACGGCGATCACGAGTGGATATACGAGCGCGATCACCCATAGCGATTCCATAGCTAAATAGCCTAGCGGATTCGCCGGTTAGGCGCAGCGTTTACTACCCCTCCGCATCCGCCAGCCGTTCGCGTGCCAGCGCCAGCGCTTCACCCCGCGTGCTAATGTCGCCGTTTGCCTGCGCCTCGCGTACAGCCTCAAGCAACATTCCGAGCAAAGCGCCCGGCTCCAGGCCTAACTCGCGCATCAGATCGTCGCCGCTGACAAGTTTCGGCGGCGAGGTCACGCCTGGATCCTCGAAGCGCAGGTGCAGGATATGACTGACGACGGCGACATGTGCCTGGAAGCCCGCCCAGCTGACGTTCGGCCCCACCGTCCCCAGGTGATCCGCCAGCGAGAGGAACAGCGTATCGACGCCCGCCTCGCCGGTAGCACGGAAGAAGCGATAGACGGCGCGCTTCGTCGGCGCGCGGTCCTGCGCCATCTGCACCGGCCGCAGGTGTGCTTCGATCATCCGCATGACGATCTCCCGCTCGCGGCCGGAGAAGCGCAGTCTGCGCATCAGCCGGCCCGCCATCTCCGCGCCGGTATCGCTGTGACCGAAGAAGCGCATCCGGCCGGACTCTTCGAACGTCTTCGTCGCCGGCTTACCGATGTCGTGCAGAAGGCCGCAGAGTTTGACCAGCGCCCGGCGAGGCGTTGCGGCAGAGACCGGTTCGCGGAAGTACTCGTGGCCACCAACCCACCACTCGAGCGCGCCCCACAGCTCTCGCCACAGACGCCCGCTTCGCTTGTCAGCCGGCGCTTCGTCCGCCAGCAACGCATCGAGCGCATCTACTGCTGCGATGGAATGCCCGAAGACGTCGTGGTAGTGCTCCTTCGGCTGCTCCACGCCGCGCGTAACGTCCATCTCCGGCAGCACGGCCGAAAGCAGCCCCAACTCGTCCAGCAGCCGCAGACCGGAAACCGCACGCGGCGCCGCCAGCATCCGCATCAGCTCATCGCGCTGCCGTTCCGGCGCCGCTTCCGCCAAATGCGCCGCCCCTCGAGAGATCATCTCCCGCGTCGACGCCTCGATCTCGAAGCCCAGCTGCTCGGCGATGCGCACGCCACGCAGCGGGCGCAGCGGATCCTCCCTCAACGCCTCCGCGCTCGTCGCCCGAACGAGGCCGGCCTCAAGGTCCGCGACGCCGCCGGTCGGGTCGATCACTTCGATCGCGCCTGCTGCCACATCCGCCAGGAGCGCACCCAGCGCATCGATCGTGTAGTCACGGCGGCGTAGGTCTTCCTCGATCGACTCCAGCCGCGGCGTCAGGTCGATCGTACCGCCACCGTCCGGCAGCACGATGCGAACGTGCCCCCGGCCTTCGTCGAGCGCGAAGAAGTGGCCGCCCAGTTCGTCCGCAAGCGCCCGTCCGAGGGCCAGCGAGTCACCCGCGACGGCTACGTCCAGATCGCGTGCGGGCAGTTCCAGGAGCGCGTCACGAAGGAAGCCGCCGGTAGCGTGGGCAGACACGGAGCGCACCTCGAAGAACGCCGTGAGCCGCGCCAGTAGCTGGCGCTGCTCGGGGGCGACTGCAATCCGCCGCATGCCGTCTCGCCGCTAGCGGGGCGTAGACTCGCGGCTAATGCTCTCGCCCGGCTCCACCTTTTTCAGCTCGTCCATGCTGTCGAGATGGTCGATGTAGAGCGTGCCGTTGATGTGGTCGATCTCGTGCTCCAACGCCTGCGCCAGCAACGTATCCCGCGCCTTGATCCGCACCTTCTTCCCCTCGCGATTCAGCCCCTTCGCCACGACGACGCGGTGCCGCACCAGCTCGGCGTGATAGCCGGGCACCGAGAGGCAACCTTCGTCCACCTGCCGCTCGCCGGCGACCTTCACGATCTCCGGGTTGATCAGCGCGAACGGCTCCTCATCCGGGATGCCGATGACGATGACCCGCAGCGAAACGCCGATCTGGGGCGCCGCCAGGCCAACACCTTTCGCCGCGGCCATGCTCTCGATCAAGTCGTCGATCAGCTGCTGTATCTTCGCGTCGCGCTGGGGTGCGTTGGGCACGCGCTTGGCCTTCTGGCGCAGCACGGGCTCCGGCAGATAACGGATGGGATGGACAGTCATTTGATTGCTCCAGGCAACATTCTAGCGCAGCCTTGCCGCCGCCCGTCCCGCCCGCCATCATGTAGCCGATGATCGCCCGCGCGACGCTTCTTTCGTTTGGACTTTGGATCGTCCTCCTCGTCTTCGTCCGCGTCGCCGTCATCCCTCCTGAAACGTGCGGCATCGAAAGCGAGGAGCGCATCGCTGAGTCCGCCGTGGCTGCCGCCGCCTGGATGACCCGCAACCAGAACGTCGACGGCACTTACGTCTACCTCTACTACAACGAAAGCGACACGATCCCGAACGCCTACAACGAGGTACGCCACGCCGGCGTCACGATGTCGCTCTACCAGGCCGCCGGCCGCCTCAGCGACCGCGAGGCCCTGGCCACCGCTGATGACGCCCTCGCCTGGATGGAGGAAAACCTCGTCCGCCATGATGACTGGGCGGCGCTCGCCCTGGACGGACGGTCGAACCGGCCCCCTCTGGGCGCGTCCGCGCTGATGGTCATCGCGATGGCCGAACGCCGGCTGGCGACCGCCGACACGCAGTACGACGACCTGATGCGAGAGGTCGGCCGCTACCTGACGGCGCTACAGCGAGACGACGGCGGCTTCTACGTCTCCTGGCAGATCGACGCCGACGCTCCCGACACGGTGGGCACATCCCGCTTCTATCCTGGCGAAGCGTTGTGGGCGCTGGCGCTCCTGCACGAGGCGTTCCCCGGCGAAGGCTGGGACGTCCACGCCCGCGACGCCCTCCACTTCATCACGACTCAGCGCGACGACGTGGAGGACGTCGACTTCCCGCCGCTGGCCGACCAGTGGACCGCCTACGGCCTCGCGGAGATGGTCGAGTGGGGGCTCACAGACCAACAGATCGACTACGCGCGAAAGCTGGCCGGGCGCTTCGGCATCCTCGTCCGCACGGCCAGTCAGCGCGAGGGCAGCTGGTACGGCAGCCTCCTTCGTGGCGAAGACGCCCGCGCTTCCGGAGTCGGAACGTGGACCGAGGGCCTGGCCGGCCTCTGGCGCGTCGCCGCCTACGACGACCGGCTGGCCGATATCAAGGACAAGACGGAGGAACGGTTGCACTGCATCTCCGGCATACTCGCCGACCGCCAGTTCGACGCCGAAGAGGCGGCAGACTACGATACGCCCGGCCTCGTCGAAGGCGCCTGGTTCCACGAGGGCGAGACCCGCATGGACGACCAGCAGCACGCCTTCTCCGGTATCACCTACGCGCTCGACGCCCTCGCCGAGCACCAGATGCGCGAACCAGAGGAGACACTCGAATGACCGAGATACTGCGCGCCGCGGTGGGCGTTTTCGCCACGCTGGCGCCGTTCGGCCTGATCCCCGCTTTCCTCGCCGTCTCTGGCAACGGCCGCGAGGACGAGGACTCCCGCGGCCGGACGCTGCTCCTCACCGTCATCACCGCGCTGGCCGTCCTGCTCGTCGCGGTCGTCCTGACCGATCCCTTCCTCGGCTTCCTCGACGTCTCCGGCGAGAGCTTCCAGGGCGCCGCCGCGGTGATCATGGCGCCGCTAGCCATTCGACTGCTCTGGTCCGGCCGTTCACTCGGCCTCAGCGAGGTAGCGACGAGCCGGCCCTGGCTCCTGCCGCTGGCGATTCCGGGCCTGGCCGGCCCCGCATCGCTCGGCATCGTCGTCGCCTACAGCGGTCGCTACGGCGAGACCGACGCCGCGGCCGCCGTCGTGATCGCGATCGTGGCGGCCGGCGCGCTGCTCTACGCCGGCGGCTTCCTGCAGCGCACACTCGGCGAGCGGGCGATCGGCGTCCTGGGGCGGCTCTCCGGCGCCCTGATCGTCGCCGTCGCCATCGAGCTGGCGGTCAACGGCGTGCGCAGCGTCTGAATCAGACGCCCGTAATCGCCTCCAGCAGCAGCCGAGCGCCGAGCACGACGAGCGACGCCGCCAGCAGGACCAGCACGGTGCGGCCTTTGATCCGCTGGGCGAGGTACGTGCCCAGCTGCGCGCCGGGAACCGCGCCCAGGGCCAGCGCCGCGATCTTGGCCGCCTCCGCGTTGCCCAAGGAGCCCGTCGCCAGGTGTATGACGGACGCCCCGCCTGACATGAACACCAGGACGAAGAGCGACGTGGCCACCGCGAAGTGCACCGGAATGTGCAGAAGGATGATCATCGCCGGCACTTGAACGACGCCGCCGCCGATGCCAAACAGGCTGGAAACGACGCCGATCCCCAGGCTCAGCGTCAGGCCCTGCCAGATCCGGTAAGCGTAAAAGTACTGCTTGCCGTCGGCGTCGGTGACCCGGCGCCGGATCACGCCGCGTCCGCGCAGCGGCTCACGGATCGCCAGCGGACGGCCCCAGAGAGACACCGCCGCCACTCCCAGCAGCATCACCCCGAACAACCCCGTGAACAGCCTCTCCGGCACGAATTGCACCAGCAGCGCACCGGCCACGACGCCGGGTGCGGAAGCCGCGGCGAAGAGAAGCCCCGTCTTGTAGTCGATCCGGCGCTGGCGCGCGTAACTCACCGTTCCGGATGCCGCGCTCAAGAAGACGACGCCGAGCGAGATCGCCGTCACTTCTTCCGGCTCCAGCTCCGGGTAAAGGATCAGCAGCGCCGGCACGAGCACGAAGCCGCCGCCCGCGCCGACTATGGTTCCGTAGGTGCCGATTCCGAGCCCGAGCAGCACCAGCCCGGCCAGCTCAAGCACCTGGCGTACCTGCTCGACGTGAAACTTCGCGGGCCATCAACACGTATCCGCGCTGATGATACTTCCTTGCGCCGCCTGAGATACGGGCCTATTCTGGAAACTAGGCTGCGCAAGCGGCCCAACGCATTATGGAGACTACGGCCTCCGCCGACCCCAGCTCGTCCTCCTTCATAGACCGTCTCGCCGCGCGCCTGCATGTCCCACCGGAGTTCCTCAAGTTTCTCCTCGTCGGCGGCGTCACCTTCGTCATCAATCTGGCCGCGTTCAAGCTCCTCTACGATGTTCTCCCGGTTCTCCCAGCCGGCGACACCGAGTTCGATTTCGTCTTCTTCACACACCCGGACATCCGCCTTCTGCTGGCCTCAGTGCTGGCGGTCGAGCTGGCGATCATCTTCAAGTTCTTCGCCCTCGAGAACTGGACGTTCCGCGACCGGCCCCGGCGAGGGTGGGGCCCCGTCCGATTTCTGCGGCTCAACGCCACGTCCATCGTCGGCCAGATCATTACCGTGGCCACCGTGAACATCCTGACGCCAGTCTTCGGGATCAGCCCCTATGTCTCGCTGAGCATCGGTGTAGTCCTGGGATTCATGGCCAACTGGCTGTTTAGCGCCTACCTCATCTGGCCCAGCGCCCGCTCTAAAGCGAGCCCTGCCTGATGGGCGAGCCGGAGTACGGCCGGTCCGCCGGCGCCTCCCGGCGAGTCCCTGACGACGAGCCGCCCCGAGAGTTCGACTGGGCGGACCTCAACGTTCCTTTTCTGATCGAGTCGGGGCGACTAACCGTCGTCGGCTGGTGCGTTTTGTTCGCCGTCGTCACCTTCGGACTGCTCTGGTTCCTCGGCCCGAAGGAGACCTCGTTCTCGTACCAGGTCAGCCAGGCGAACAACCTCATCCACGGCCACCTGGATATAGACCCGCAGTACACGAAGAATTACGACGCCCTGGAGCGCGTCCTCTACGACGGCGATGGCTTCTGTTTCCCGCCGAATGACCCGGCGGCGGCGCTGGTATCGGACGCGCGCATCTCGGAGGATTGCAAGACCTACATGCAGCATTCGCTCGGCCCGGCGATCATCGTCATCCCCGGCGTCCTTCTCTTCGGCGTCGACCTGAACCAGACGCTGGTCTCCGTGATCTTCGCCGCCATGACAGCGCCGATCGTCTTCCTCGTCGCGCGCAGCCTCTCGAAGAGCACCGAGGCGCGTATATGGCTTACGGTGCTCATGGTCTTCGGCACGATCTTCTTCTGGGTGGCTGCCAACGGGGGCGTCTGGTTCTTCGCCCATACGACGGCGACCTTTTTCCTGTTCGCGGCCATCTACTTCACCATCACGAGACCGAACCCGCTGTATGCGGGGGCGCTGCTCGGCGCTGCGTTCATGGCCCGGCCGACAGTGTCGATGACCGGCCTCTTCTTTGTGATTATGTTCGCGCACCTCTGGCTGCGGCCGCCCGAGGATGGCAGGTCGCTGCTCGGGCGCATCAACTGGGAGCCGGTGGGCGCCTTCTTCGCCGGCGTTTCGCCCTTCGTCCTGACGACGATGGCGATCAATTACGCGCGCTTCGGCGATCCGGTTGAAGCTGGCTACAACTTCGGCGAGCAGATTCACCAGGATCACCTGGCGTTCGTCTACCCGGATGGCACGTTCGACCCGGGCTACATCGATCGCCATCCGCCCGTCGTCCTGGAACGAATGCCGATCTTCCAGGACACTGCCCCCTATATCTTGCCATCGTGGGCGGGGATGGCGATGTGGGCAACGACGCCTGCGTTCCTCTTCGCCCTCTTCGCCGGCATCAAGGAGCGCGCCGTCCTCATCCTCGGCGGCCTGGCGGTCGGCCTGGCCGTGTTCGTCATCCTCTCGCGAGGCGTGGCCGAGGCCGGGGACTGGGGCTGGGCCACGACGGAGATACCGCTGGGCGTCCATCTGCTGCCGTTCTGGGCGATGATCGGCGTCTCCGCCGTCTACTCGCTCATTCACCGCGACCGCCTGGTCGCAGCCTGCTGGGCAGCGATCATTCCGACGGCCTTCTTCATCTTCAACTTTGCGGCCACCGGCTGGTCACAGTTCGGCTATCGATACGGACTCGACTTCACGCCATTCCTCTGGCTTCTCGTCGCCAGAGTGATCGGAGATGAGATCAAGTGGTACCACAAACTGCTCATCTCGATCGGTGTTCTCGTCAACCTGATGGGCCTGCTCTGGATCTATCAGCTTGGTGATTCGAACGCCGCTCTCGGGGGCTTCCTCCGGGGCATACTGGACGCGCTGGGCGACGACCCGTCCCGCTGGACCTGGGTCCGCTTCTAGTTTTCGTCGCTGCGCTGACCCGCGCGAAGCACACCGATCAGCACTGCTGCCACGATCAAGTTCAGGCCGGACACCACGAGCGTCTGCGCCACGGCGCCCCACCCCAGCGCCAGACTGACCGGAGAATCGACCGCCCATTGCCAGAGGAGGTAGGCGTCCAGCCCGATCCCGGCGACCAGCGACACTACCCCGGCGAGCAGGAAGTAATCACCAACCGGGATCGACTCGTCTCGCAGCGCATTTACGACGCGCCCCGAGCGGGCGACGTCCCGTCGCCAGGCAAGCCATTTCGTGGCGATGCCCAGCGTCAGAAAGGCGACGCCGCCGGGCACAAGGATGCCGCC
>JADFQV010000035.1 GCA_022561635.1 Chloroflexota bacterium
GGCCATTCGCCTACGGTGAGTTCATCGACAAGTTCGAGAAGCGCGGCCGCAAGTACTTCACGTTCGAGGCCCGGTTCCGCGATGAGACGGGGATCATCCTCGGTCATTCGCGGGTGACGATGGCGTTTCCGCCGGATAAGGGCGGCGACGGCAACAAGGACGAAGCGCGCGAGGAGCCGGAGCGGAAGGGCGAGCTGAAGCCGATCACGCGCACGCTGACGCAGGAGAAGATGACGGCGTACTCGGAGGATTCGGCGAACGCGGAGCGCGGGAAGTCGATCCACGTGCAGCCAGAAGTAGCGAAAGAGGCGGGCTTCGAGAGGACGGTGGCACAGGGGCTGATGGCCATGGACTACATGTCCGAGCTGGTGACGGCGGAGTTCGGTAAGGAGTGGTTCGAGTTCGCCGGCCTCTCGGTGACGTTCCTGCGGCCGATCCTCTGCGGCGACACGGTGACGGCGAACGGACGCGTGGCGGAGGAAGTGGCGGAGGGCGCGGTGATCCGCAAGGTGTACGAGGTGTGGGCGGAGAACGAGCGCGGCGAGACGGTGGCCGCAGGGCAGGCGCATTCGCTGGTGATGCCCGGCCGCTAGGCGGTCGTGCCCGGCCCGAGCGAGACTAGGGGCGCGCCCCACCCTATGCGGGCAAGCTTGGCCTGGCTCCGTCGGAACAGCGTGTCCCCACGTGAGCGGCTCGAGGCGGTGCTAGAATCTCCCTACGCATGAGCGCTAGTGATGTGAAGCGACGGGAAGAACGGGCCGAGCTGCTGAGGCGGTTCGAGGAGGCGATGGAATGGCCGATGCTGTTCCTGGCGCTGATGATGATCCCGCTGCTGGGCGTGCCGCTGGCGATCGACGTCGACAGCGCGACCAACCTGGCGCTCGAGGGCGTGTCCTACGTGATCTGGGCGATCTTCGCCGTGGAGCTGTCGATCCGGACGGTTCTGGCCGAGCACCGGCTTCGCTACCTGTTGAAGTACTGGTACGACGTGGCGATCGTCGTGGTGGGCTTCCCCTTGGTCGCGGGGGGAATCGCGCGTTCGGCCCGGATCGCACGGCTTTTGAGGCTTCTCCGCCTGCTGCCGTTCGTGGCTCTAATATGGGCGTCCACGCGGTCGATGATGAAGCACCGCGGGCTGCAGTGGATCGTCCTGGCGGGTATCGCCGTGGTGTTTGCCGGGGCCGCCGGCGTGTGGGCGTTCGAGGACGGGCAGGGCGGCGGGCTCAACGACTATGGGACGACGCTCTGGTGGGCGATGGAGACGGTGACGACGGTTGGCTATGGGGACAACGTGCCGGTGACGCCAGAGGGACGTGGCGTGGCGGTGTTTCTGATGCTGATAGGGATTGCCTTCTTCAGCTGGGTGACGGCGAACATCGCCGCGTTCCTGGTGGAGTTCGGTGGCGGCGGAGCGCGGGGCGTGACGACGCACGACCTGATGACGAAGCTGGAGGAGTTGGAGTCGGAGATCAAGGCGCTGCGGGCGGAGCGGCCGGAAGCAGGTGGCGCGGCGGTGGAGACAGCGACGGATGACGTCCGCGGTCGAGAACCAGCGGCCGACTAGACAGCGGTCGCCGGCGTGTACTCGCCGAAAACGTCACGCATAGCGTCGGAGATCTCGCCAACGGAGGCGTAGGCCTTGACGGCCTCGACGATGGGGGTGATCAGGTCCTCGTCGGTCCGGCAGGCCTCGGCAAGCGCAGCGAGGGAGGCCTTGACGGCGGCGTCATCGCGCTCGGCGCGGACCTTGTTCAGGCGCTCGATCTGGGCTTTCTCCGAGGCGGGGTTTGGGCGGAAGATCATCGTCGGTTGTTCGCCCTCTTCGACGAAGCGGTTGACGCCGACGATCACCTTGTTGCCGTCGTCGATCGCCTTCTGGTACGCGTAGGACGCCTCCTGGATTTCGCGCTGGATATAGCCCGACTCGATCGCGGCGATCGCACCGCCCATGTCCTCGATGCGGCCGAGGTACGCCTGGGCGCCCTTCTCCAGTTCGTTGGTGAGGTTCTCGATGTAGTAGGAACCGCCGAAAGGGTCGACGGAATCGGTGATACCGCTTTCGTAGGCGATGACCTGTTGCGTGCGAACGGCGATGCGCTGTGCCTTTTCGGTGGGCAGGGCTAGCGCCTCGTCGTAGCAAGAGAGGGCGAGAGACTGGACACCGCCGAGTGTACTGGCCAGGCCCTGGAGGGCGGCGCGGATGATGTTGACCTCGGGCTGTTGGGCCGTGAGCGTGGCGCCGCCCGTCTGGACGTGCGTACGGAGCATCATTGAGCGGGGGTTCGTGGCACCGAAGCGGTCCTTCATGATGCGGGCCCACATGCGGCGCAGGGTGCGGTACTTGGCGACTTCCTCCAGGAAGTTGTTTTGTGTGTTAAATATCCAGGAGATACGCGGGCCGATATCGTCGGCGCTGACGCCGCGGGCGACGGCTGCGTCGACGTAGGCGATGGCGTTGGCGAAGGTGAAGGCGATCTCCTGCGCAGCGGTGCAGCCGGCGTCGCGCATGTGGTAGCCGCTGATGCTGATGGCGTTGAAGCGGGGAAGCTGGCGCGAGCAGTGGGCCATGAGGTCGGCGGCGAGGCGCAGGGACGGCTTAGGCGGGTAGATGTAGGTGCCGCGGGCGACGTACTCCTTGAGGACGTCGTTCTGGGCCGTGCCGGCGATGCGGTCTTGGGCGACGCCCTGTTTCTGTCCCACGACGGCGTACATGGCGACGAGGATGGGCGCCGGGGCGTTGATCGTCATCGAGGTGCTGACCTGGTCGAGCGGGATGCCCTCGAACATCGTCTCCATGTCGGCGAGAGTGTCGATGGCGACGCCGACCTTACCGACTTCGCCGAGGGCAAACTCACTGCCGGAGTCGTAGCCGAGCTGGGTCGGCAGGTCGAAGGCGACGGAGAGGCCGGACTGGCCTTCCTTGAGGAGGAACTTGAAGCGCTCGTTGGTCTCCGCCGGCGTGCCGTATCCGGCGTACTGGCGGATGGACCAGAGGCGGCCCCGGTACATCGAGGGCTGGACGCCGCGGGTGTAGGGATACTCGCCCGGGAAGCCGACGTCGGCGTTGTAGTCGTCGCCCTCGATGTCGGCAGGCGTGTAGAGCGGGGCGACGGGCGTGGAGCTGGTGCGGAAGTCCGTATCGGAGCGCTCACCGCGCTTTTCGACAGCCTTCTGGTAGCGCTCTTCGAGCCAGCGCTGTTGCTGGCCCTTGAGGTCGCCGTTGCTTTTATCGCTCATGGTTTCGTTGCCTCCGCCCACTCGACGAGGCGCCGGGCGCGCCAGTAGATGGGCGTGTCAATCATCTTACCGTCTACGGCGATGGCTGCGATGCCTTTGGCCAGGCCATCTCGCTCAAAAGCGGCGACGATGGCGCGCGCTTCGGCGACTTCATCCTCGGCCGGACTGAAGATCTCGTTGGCGATCTGTACCTGCGTTGGGTGGATGCAGAGCTTGCCGGTATAGCCGAGGCTCTTAGCCTTGGTCATCTCGCGGCGGAGGTGTGTCTCATCGCTATAGTTAGGGTCTGGCGTGTCTATCGCCGCGATTCTGGCAGCGTGACAGGCGACCGCGACCATGTTGCGGGCCCAGAGGACCTCTTCGGCCGTGTCGGTGCGTTTGATCGCCATGTCGGTGGCGAAGTCCTCGGCGCCGAAGATCGCGCCCGAGACCCGCGGCGAGGCGCGGCAAACGTCGTAGGCCTCCATCATGCCCTTCGCTGTCTCGATCAGCGGCACGATAGCGACGTGGCCAGCCTCGATGCCGTGCTCGGCCTCCAGGCGGCCGAGGTGCGCGTCCAGGCCGGCGATCATCTCCGCCGAATCGGCCTTGGAGAGGACGATGCCGTCGAGGCCGGGTCGGACGACCGCGGCCAGGTCGGCCTCGGTGAGACCCGTGGCGTAGCCGTTGACGCGGACGTACAGAGCGAAGCCGGAGCGTGGCATCGCTTCGATCGCCTGGCGGGCGAGGGGGCGTGCCGCAGCCTTTTCGGCAGGCGGGATCGAGTCTTCGAGATCGAGGCAGATGGCGTCTGCGCCGGCCGCGGGCGCCTTGTCGACGAAGCGCTGGACGATCACGGGTACAGTCATCATGCTGCGCATAACGGTGTACTCGGGGCCCGGCGTCGCTTCGGGAGCTAGGTCGCTCATGGCTACGGTTATATCACGGATTCGCCTTGACCCCCGTATGGGCGCGTTCATATAATCCGCCTCGGTTCGCCCCATTTACGTACGCCCACAGCGGCGAGCCTCCGAAGGAGCCCGGATCATGCGAAGCAGCCGAAGGAAAGCCGTTCGATAGTGCGAAATCCCAGAGCGTTCTTCTCGCCGCTGGCGTCCGGCGCACCCCCGCCACCGCGTGAGCTGCCGGCTCGGCCATACCGCATGATCCACTTCTTTCCGCCACAGATAGAGAAGGTACGGGCGAAGGTGCCCGAGATCATACCCCAGGTGGATGTCCTGCTTGGCAACCTCGAAGACGCGATTCCCGCTACGGACAAAGAGGCGGCGAGGAGCGGCTTCATCGAGGTCGCGCTGAACAACGACTTTGGCGATACGTCCCTCTGGACGCGCATCAACAGCCTGGATAGCCCCTGGGTCCTGGACGACCTTTTCACGGTCGTTCCTCAGATC
Source organism: Chloroflexota bacterium (assembly GCA_022561635.1). Classification (GTDB taxonomy): domain Bacteria; phylum Chloroflexota; class Dehalococcoidia; order SM23-28-2; family RBG-16-64-32; genus CF-162. The sequence goes on from JADFQV010000035.1 coordinate 4,629, forward strand.
GGCGACAAGTTGGACGTCGTGATGGTGCCCAAGGTGGAGGGGCCATGGGACATCCATTACATCGACCGCTTGCTGGCCCAGCTGGAAGCGAAGCACGGCATCAAGAAGTCGCTGCAAGTCCACGCCATCCTGGAGACCGCGCTCGGTGTCACCAACGTCGAGGAGATCGCGGCTGCCAGCCCGCGGATGCAAGGCATCAGCCTGGGGCCGGCGGACCTGGCGGCTTCCCGGAGGATGAAGACGACGCGGGTCGGCGGCGGGCATCCGTCGTATCAGGTGATCGCTGACCCCGACTCGGAAGACCCTGAGGCGCCGCGGCTTTCGGCCCAGCAGGACCCCTGGCACTACACCCTGGCGCGGATGGTCGACGCCTGCAATTCAGCCGGCATCCTGCCCTTCTACGGTCCGTTCGGCGCGATCGAAGACCCGGTGGCCTGCCAGTATCAGTTCCGGGCCGCCTTCCTGATGGGTTGCGTCGGAGCCTGGACGCTGCACCCGAGCCAGATAGAGATCGCCAGGCGCGAGTTCAGCCCCACGGCCGAGGAAGTGAAGACCGCCAGGGGCATCATCGAGGCGATGGGCGACGGAACGGGCACGGTGATGATCGACGGCAGAATGCAGGACGACGCTACGTTCAAGCAGGCACAGGTGATGGTGCAGACGGCGAAGATGATCGCCGAGCGCGATGCGGACTACGCAGAGCTGTACGGTTTCTGATGCGGTTCTACGAATACGAGGCAAAGGCGCTGTTGCGGAAGCAGGGCGTGCGGCTGCCTGACGGCGGGACGGCCGAGACGGCGGCGGACGCCGCCAGGATCGCCGGCGAGATCGGCGGGGCGGTGGTGCTCAAGTCGCAGGTGCTGTCGGGCGGCCGGATGAAGGCCGGCGGCATAAAGTTCGCTGACACGCCAGCGGAGGCCGAGACGGCCTGCGCCGAGATCCTGAAGCTGCCGATCAAGGACCAGATGCCGGTCAACGTGCTGGTCGAGGCGAAGGCGGCGGTGGCGAAAGAGTACTACCTGGGCGTAACGTTCGACGCCGTGGCCAAGCTGCCGGTGATGATCGTCAGCGACATGGGCGGCATCGACATCGAAGAAGTCGCCGAGACCCATCCGGAGCACATCGCGAAGGTTCACCTCTCGACGTTGCACCCGTTTTCGGACTTCCGGGCGAAGGAGGCTGTCGCCTCGCTGGGCATCACGGGCGGCGAGCTGAACCAGCTGACACGCGTGCTGGCACAGCTCGTGCGCACGTTCCTGACGTACAACCTGACGCTGGCCGAGATCAATCCTCTCGGTAAGCTAGAAGACGGCTCGTTCGTCGTCCTCGACTGCCACCTGGACATGGAGGAAGAGGCCCGCGAACGGCATCAGGCGGCTGTGCTTGACGGGCTGGGCATCGGTGCGGACGAGACGCGCCAGGGCCGGCCGGCGACGGAGTTCGAGAGGCGCGGCGCCCGCGTCGACAGCGTCGACCACCGCGGCGTCGCCGGACGCGTGGTCGAGTTCGACGGCAACCTGGGGCTGGTGATCGGCGCTGGCGGCGGCTCGCTGACGATCTTCGACGCGGTGCAGAAGTACGGCGGCAAGCCGGCGAACTACTGCGAGATCGGCGGCAACCCCAGCGTCCTCAAGGCCTGTGAACTGACGAAGGTGATCCTCAGCAAACCCGGCGTCGAGAAGATCGCCGTGATCATGAACGTCGTCTCCAACACCCGCGTCGACATCGTCGCGCGGGGCGTGATTAAGGGTGTCGTTGAGTCGGGGTTCGACCCGGCGGAGAAGATCGCTGTGTTCCGCATCCCTGGCGCCTGGGAGGCCGAGGGGTTCAAGCTGCTGGAGAAGTATGGCGTCGACTACTGCGACCGCACGGTGTCGATGGCTGAGGCAGCGCGGCGAGCGGTGGAGAAGATCGGCAAGTAATGGCCGCCTATGTTGTCGCGCAGATGCTGGTCCACGACCTCGAGAAGTATCTCGTGTACGCGTCGCAGGTGGGAGGGACCATCGCCAACCACGGCGGCAAGATTCTCACCGCAAGCGAAGCCGAGGTGAGAGAAGGCAGCCCACCCTTCACCCGCACCGTGATCGGCGAGTTCCCGACGCTGGAAGCCGGTCACGAGTGGTATGAGTCCGAGGAGTACCAGGCGATACTGCCGCTGCGGCTGGAAGCGACGACCGGAACGCTGTTCTTCGTCGAGGGCATCGCGATGCCTCCTACGCCGGAGAGCAAACAGGACTAGATCATGGGCATCCTGATCGACGAGAACACTACCTTCATCATCCAGGGGATTACCGGGCGCGAGGCGGTGAACATGACCCGCGAGTGCCTGGACTACGATTCGAAGGTCGTCGGGGGCGTGACGCCCGGGCGCGGCGGCCGCGACGTCTACGGTGTGCCCGTCTACGACACGATCAAGGAGATCGTTGCCAAGGAGAGGATCGACGGCTCGGTGATCACCGTGCCCGCCCCGTTCGTGCGGGACGCGGCGTTCGAGGCGATCGAGAACGGCATCAAGCTGCTCGTCATCGTCACCGAGCGCACGCCTCGCTACGAGGTGGCCCAGGTGCTGGAGTTCGCCCGGCTGCACGGCACCCGTGTGATCGGTCCGAACTGTCTCGGCATCATCACGCCGGGGAAGGCCAAGATGGGTGGCATCGGCGGCCCGGCGGCGAACACGAAACAGGCGTACAAACCGGGACGCATCGGTATTATGTCGCGTAGTGGCGGTATGACGACGGAGATCGCGAACTCGCTGACCGCCGCCGGCCTGGGGCAGAGCACGGCGGTGAGCATCGGCGGTGACCCGCTGATCGGCTCGACCTACGCGGAGCTGATGCCGCTGTTTGAAGCAGACGAGGGGACGGACGCCCTGGTCATCTACACGGAGCCGGGCGGCCCGATGGACGCGCAGCTATCGCTGTGGGTGAAGGAGAACAAGTCGCGGCTGCCGATCGTGGCCTTCATGGCGGGCAAGTTTATGGACAAGATGCCGGGGATGCGCTTCGGCCACGCCGGGACGATCGTCGAGGGCAAGGCGGACACGGCGGCGGAGAAGCTGGAGCGGCTGGCGGAGGCGGGAATTGCGGTGGCGGAAGAGATATCGCAGATCCCGGACCTGGTACGCGAGAGACTCGGTTAGGCAACAAGGGACGGGAGACAAGAGACAGGTGGCTGAGACGAAGGCGATGTTCATCCAAGTGGAGGTGGATCCGGCAGCGGCGGGCGACACCGCGCTGGCGAAGAAGCTGGCCGAGGTCTGCCCGGTGAACATCTTCGAGGCGGACGGCGAGGGGAAGGCCGTGATCGTTGAGGAGAACCTGGACGAGTGCGTGCTCTGTGAGCTGTGCATCGAGGCTGCGCCGCCGGGCCAGGTGCGCGTGACGAAGCTCTACAGCGGCGAGACGCTGAGCCGGTAGTCGCAATGCTCGACCAGGAGATGCTCCGTGCGATGTACGACGCCCCTGCAGGCGTGCTCGCCTATCACGGCTCGCGGGGCCAGCTTGTGCCCGTTGCCGTAACGCCGTACGTCCTCGGCGAGGATGTGTACATCACGGCGACGCTGGCCTATTCGCGCAAGGCGGGGCTCATCCGCCAGTCGCCGAAGATTGCTCTGCTGGCTGGCGGCGTGTACTTGCTGGCCGACGCTCACGTCTACGCGGACGTGAAGGGTGACTTCTTCGTTGAGCACATTCTCGAACAAGAGATGCGCAAGTACCCTCCGGCGCGCACGTTCCAGCAGATTCCGAATCACCGGCGGCTGTTCGATTGGTTCTTCGGCCGCGCGATCATCAAGCTCGAGCCGGCAGCCGCGGAGGCGGACGCGGGCGACGACGCCTGGACGCTGGTGACGGAGGGCGAGGACGGCTATCCGTCGATCCGGCCGATCGCGGAGGCCGACCCAGAGGGCGGAGACGTTTCGATCCCGCCGGAGATTGCGGGTGCGCCGGGTCCGGCGGTCGTCTTCCTTCACGAGGAATCGGAGGACATGTCGGAGCTGACGTCGAAGGCGTTCCGCGGGGAAATCAGAGGCGGCGCGTTCGTGCGAAGCGAGCGCCCGGCCGGAACGCAGGTGGGTGGCGCCGGCGGCCAGAGCAGCCCCACCGACAACGCGGAGAAGGCGCGTGAGGCGATGAAGGACTGGCCTGTCCTGAAGCCCTGAGTGGGTGTGGCGTCAGTAGCGGGGGACTTCACCCTTGCCGGCGAAGAGACGCCAGACGAAGGTGAGCACGAGAATGAGGGCGATGATCCCCAGCAGGTAGGGGTCAGAATCGCTGCCGCCGAGCAGGTCCTCGTCGGTGATGTGCGCGATCCAGTGCAGCGCCGCCCCGATAGCGGCTCCGCCGAGCGCAGCCAGCACGGCGTCGCTCCGCCAGACGAGGGCGAAGAGGAGCGCTGTGCCGATGGCGACCTGGAAAGCGCCGATGTCGTGTATGAAGTGACGGTTGTAGGGCGGCCAGTCGGCGACGTTGTCGAAGAAGGACGAGGGCTCGATGAGCGCCCAGATGCCCAGCGCGAGGGTGAGGATGCCGAACGCCGCCACAACCAGGTTCGAGACTAACTGCGCGCGCGGCATGTAACCCTCCGTATAAAGAATCGGGGACGGACAACGCGCCGCCCCCGATCAGTCGATTCGATCTGTCTAGACGGCGAAGATGTGGACGGAGACGGCCGCCGGGTCGCCCTTGACCATGCCGCCGCCGTTCTCTGTCAGTCCTAGCTTGGCGTTCTTGACCTGGCGGTCGCCGGCCTCGCCGCGAAGCTGGGAGAAGATCTCGTAGATCTGGGCCATACCGGTCGCACCGATGGGGTGGCCTTTGGAGATGAGGCCGCCGCTGGGGTTGACGGCTTTCGGCCCGTCGAAGTAGGTCGCCTTGGAGTCGATAAGTGCACCGCCCTCGCCCTCTGCGCAGAGCCCCAACTCTTCGTAGAGTACGAGCTCGGCTGGCGCGGACGCATCGTGAACCTCGAGAACGTTGAGGTCTTCCGGGCCGACGCCGGCCTGCTCGTAGGCCTTCTTGGCGGTGACGGTCGTGACGTCGTCTTCGCCAGGCTTGCGATCGAAGCCGGAGTTGAGGACGGAGGCCTTCACCCAGACGGGCTTGGTCGTCATCTGGCGGGCGATCTCCGGCGAGACGAGCACCGTTGCCGCTGCGCCGTCACCGATCGGCGAGCACATCAGGCGCGTCAGTGGCTCGGCCACCGGCGGCGCGGTAAGGATGTCCTCGAGCGTGTAGACTTCGCGATACTGCGCGTGCGGGTTGAGGGAGCCGTGGTAGTGGTTCTTGACCGCGATGCGGGCGAACTGCTCTTTCGTCGTGCCGTAGCGTTCCATGTGCGAGCGGGCGAAGGCGGCGTAGAAGTCCATGAACATCGAGCGCTTCTCGCCCGCGCCCTCGGCGACGCCGGGGTTGTCCTGGTCCTTCGCCTTGGCCTCTTTGGCGGCCGCGGCTGCTTCCTGCATCTGCTGCAGCCACTCGATGTCGACGGCGGAGCCGATGGCCTTGAAGGAGCGGGTCTTGTCCTCGTGGTAGAGCTTCTCCATGCCGACGGCGAGAGCGACGTCGTACATGCCGGAGGCGACGTATGTCCAGGCCACGTGGAAGGCCGTGGACGAGCTGGCGCAGGCGTTCTCGGTGTTGATGATGGGGATGCCGCCGATGCCCATGTCGCGCAGGGCAACCTGGCCGCGGATCATCTCCTGGCCGGTGATGAGACCGGCTGTGGCGTTGCCGACGACGGCGGTCTCCAGCTTTGACTTGTCTATCCCGGCCGAATCGAGCGCGCCCTGGACAGCCTCGCGGGCGAGGTCCTTCATGCCGCGGTCCAGGAACTTGCCGAAGTCGGTCATTCCAGCGCCGATTATCGCGACGTCTCTCATCTTGCGTGCCTCCTTGGGCGATCTCGGGCGGGATGGGCGTCCGTCCGCGCGGCTAAGTATACGCTAAGCTAGCCGCCTCGTCGCGACGAGTGGACAGCGGCCCGGTCAAGCGCCGTCGAGCGCGCCGTTGATGGCCGTGCGCATCTGATCGAGGCTGATCAGGCCGTGCCCCACGATGGAGATGACGCCGTCGGGATCGACAAAGAAGCTCGAAGGCATCGCCAGGGCGCTGTAGAGGTCAAAGAGCGTGTCGTCGGGGTCCATGCCGTCGACCGTGAAGCTGACGCCGGTGCCGCCGTCGAGCAGGGGCAAGTTCTCGAAGTACGCCTGCGCGGCGTCGAGCGTTTCGCGGCGGTTGACGGTGATGATCGCGAGATCGTCGCCGAACTCTTCCTGGAGCGCAGCGATGTCCGGCATTTCGATCAGGCAGGGGCCGCACCAGGTCGCCCAGAAGTTGACGTAGACTACCTGCCCGCGGAAGTCGCTCAGCGTGTGGCGGCTGCCGTCGAAGTCCGAGATCTCGAAGTCGGGCGCGAGCTGCCCTTTCTGCGTGCCGACTTGCAGTTCGCCGCCTCCCTCGGCAGGCTGCGTGTCGAGGACGAGGACGTCCTCGATGCCCTCGCCGCCGCCCTGGTTGCCGAGGATGCCGCCGGCCCAGAGCAGCAGCACGGCGACGCCGACGATGGCAGCGAGACCACCGAGGGCGATCAGGCGCTGCTGTGGGCTTCGGCCTACGTTACTGTCTGACATTCTTCTACAGTCCTTCCTCGAGCTGGGCTATTTCGGTGAACGGCCAGAAGTTGAAGGCGCTGTTGAGGTTGATCAGGGAGTCCGTGAAGATGAGGATACCGATGACGATGAGCATCGCGCCGCTGATGTAGTTGACGATGCCCATGTAGCGCTTGGCACGCATATAGAGCGGCTTGACGCTGCTGTATGCCAGGCCCAGCGCCAGGAAGGGGATGGAAAGGCCCAGCGAGTAGACGCCGAAGAGCACCCCGGCCTCCAGCACCGAGCCGCCCGACACTGACAGAGCAAAGACCGCACCGAGCGTGGGGCCGATGCACGGCGACCAGCCGGCGGAGAAGGCCGAGCCGACGGCGAACGAGCGGGCGTAACCGACCTTGGCGCCGCGGCCGACGTCAAGCCGTCGTTCCTGCTCCAGCCACGGTATGGTGATCACGCCCGCGAGGTGGAGGCCCATGACGATCAGCATCACTCCGGCAACGCGGAGGATGAGGTCGAGGTTGTCGCGCAGGAAGAAGCCGACGAGGCCGAGCGAGATGCCGAAGAGGATGAAGATGACCGAGAAGCCGCTGACGAAGGCGACGGAGTGTAGAAACGGCGACGGCGCGCTGTCACGCGGCGGTGCGGAGGCAACTGCGACCGAGCCACCAGCCCCGCCGGCGCCGACCGTGGCCACTGTCTGGCCGCCGCTCGAACCCTCGAGGGCCGTCCCCGTCAGGTAGCCGAGATAGGCCGGGACGAGCGGCAGGACGCAGGGCGAGGCGACGGAGAGCATCCCCGCAACGAACGCGATGAGCAGACTGACGCCGCCGACTTCGAATATGTCCATGTGTCCTCAGATACGGATCCTGTATCTATGATAGATTCGCACCGGTCGCTGCACAAACTGTGTGATGGGGCCTACATTGGGAGCTGAACGGACTTTGCCGGTGTAGCCGGGTGTCCTATCATTGGGCGCGCGTAGAAGGAGGCCTCGCCGTGGAGTACAAGCCGATCACCAAGCCGGCGATCGAGCAGTTCGCCGTAGAGCCCAACCTGGGCGAGTACGACGGCGCGCGCCAGTCGATCACCTGGGAGCAGATACGGTCCGAGCTCGACGGTCACCCCGGCGGCGGTCTCAACATCGCTTACGAGTGCCTTGATCGTCACCTGAAGACGAATCGCCGCGACAAGGTGGCGATGATCTGGGAGGGCAAGGACGGCGAGCAGGAGACGTATACGTTCGAGCAGTTCACGAAGGAAGCGAACCGCGTCGCCAACGGCCTGAGGGCTCTGGGTGTGGAGAAGGGCGATCGAGTCTTCATGTTCATCGACCGCGTACCGGAGTGCTACTTCACAGCCTTCGGCACGCTGAAGCTGGGCGCCGTGATCGGCCCGCTCTTCTGCGCCTTCGGGCCGGATGCCGTCAAGGACCGGCTGGAGGACAGTGCCGCTAAGGTGTTGGTCACCAGCCCGGCGCTCTGGGAGAAGATCAAGGAGATCCGCGGCGACCTGCCTGCGCTGAAGACGGTGGTTCTGGTGACGAGGCGCGAGGAGGCCAAGCCCGCCGCCGGCGAAGTGCTCTGGGACGACGTCATTGCTGGCCAGTCCGACGAGTTTGAGACGGTGAACACGGACCCGGAAGACTACTCCGTGATGCACTACACTTCCGGCACGACGGGGAAGCCGAAAGGCGCGGCGCACGTTCACAACGCGATCATCGGCCACTACGCCACCGGCAAGTACGTTCTTGATCTGCACGAGGAGGACATCTACTGGTGCACCGCTGATCCGGGCTGGGTGACGGGCACGTCTTACGGGATGTTCGCCCCGTGGAGCAACGGCGTGACGAGCCTGATCCACGAGGGTGGCTTCAGCGCGAACGCCTGGTATGGTCTCATCGCCAAGTACAAGGTCACCGTGTGGTACACGGCGCCAACGGCGATCCGCATGCTGATGAAGGCGGGCGAGGCGGCCGCTAAGAAGCACGACCTATCGTCACTGCGGTACACGATGTCCGTGGGCGAGCCGCTCAACCCAGAGGCCGTCGTGTGGGGCGAAAGAGCGATCGGCCTGCCCTTTCACGACAACTGGTGGCAGACGGAGACGGGCGCGATCATGATCGCGAACTACGCCTCGATGGAGATCCGGCCCGGCAGCATGGGGCGCCCCTTCCCCGGCATCGAGCCGGCGATCGTCGACGACGAGGGTAACGAGGTAGCGCCGGGCGAAGAAGGTGACCTCGCCGTGAGGCCGGGCTGGCCCTCGATGTTCCGGACGTACTGGAACCGCGAGGAGCTGTATGACTCGTGCTTCCGCAACGGCTGGTATATCACGGGCGACCGGGCGCGGATGGACGAGGACGGCTACTTCTGGTTCATCGGCCGCGCGGACGACGTGATTAACACCGCCGGCCACCTGGTGGGCCCGTTCGAAGTGGAGAGCGCGCTGCTCGAGCACGAGGCGGTGGCGGAGGCCGGGGTGATCGGCAAGCCCGACCCGGTGGCGATGGAGGTGGTGAAGGCGTTCGTCGCGCTGAAGGACGGCTACGAGGAGTCGGAGGAGCTGCGACGGGAGCTGAGGCAGTTTGCGATCGGCAAGCTGGGCAAGGCCGTCGCGCCGCGGGAGATCGAGTTCCTGCCGGGGATGCCGAAGACGCGCTCCGGCAAGATCATGCGCCGCCTGCTGAAGGCGCGGGAGCTGGGCCTGCCGGAAGGCGACACGAGCACGCTGGAGGACTAGTGAGATGCTAGCCGACGGTCGATCTCAAGGAGGCGAACTGGCTGACTTTAAGGCGATCCTCCTCGAACACCACGGTGCGACAGCCGTTGTGCGCCTCAATCGCGTCGAGAAGCACAACGCGATCTCGCGCCAGATGGCGGACGAACTGGTGCGTTGCCTGGACGCGCTCGACGCCGATCCGGACGTGCGCGTCATCGTGCTGACGGGCGCGGGCGACAAGGCGTTCTGCGCCGGCGCGGACATGGCGGAGGCGGCGCTGGGCCGCTACGAAGACGCCGACGCAGACGCGCCACCGATCGAGGGCGGGCGCGATTGGGCGGCGCAGGCGGCAGTGCGGCTGGTGCGGGTGGATAAGCCCGTGATCGCCGCGGTCAACGGCTATGCCTATGGTGGCGGGGCGATCTTCGCGGTCTGCTGCGACATCCGGATCTGTGCGCAGAGCGCTCGCTTCCGCTTCGTCGGCGCGACGTACGGACTGGCGGTCGGGGCGAGCATGCTGCCGCGCGCCGTTGGCGGGCCGATGGCCAAGGAGCTGATCTTTACCGCCCGCGTCGTCGACGCCGAGGAAGCGCTTCGCATCGGCCTGGCGAACCACGTCGTTGCGGACGCGGAGCTTGAGAGCGTCGTTCTCGAGATGGCCGAGCAGATAGCCGGCAACTCGCCGGCGGCGATCGCGGCCTCGAAGGAGGTGATCGACATCGCCACGTCGACGAAGGACGCTGGACGGAGAGAGTTCGAGCACAACGTGGCGCTGCGGCAGTCGGAGGATCACGCCGCCCGCTTCCGGGCGGCCGCAAAGCGCGTCGTCGACCGGGACGCGTGATGGCGGACATCACGTATCACGGCGTTCCCCAGCCCTACTGGAACGCTCTAGCCCCGGCAGAGCCGTACGTGCCGCCCGACTTCGAGCGCGAAGGCTTTATCCACTGCACGGACGGCCGCGAGGCGATCTCGATCATTCTGACGCAGTATCACAAGGAGGACGCCGGCGAATGGCTAGTCCTGTCGATCGACAAGAGCCGCATCGCCGCGCCGGTGAAATACGAGGACCCGGCCGGCATCTTTCCTCACGTTTACGGCCCACTTAACCGCGATGCCATCGTCGATGTGAAACCGATTGGGCGTGCCTCGGACGGCACTTTCCTGTTGCCAGGCTAGTCCGCCCCTACGCTGCGAAGGTGAGGCCGAGCACGCGCTGACCGAGCGCCTTCGCCGCCCGCCGCGCGGCGGGCTCTTCGCTGCCGGACAGGCGCTCGATCTCGGCGATCGCTGCGGGCGTGTCGAGGTCGTTGGCCATGGCGTCGAGGAAGGCGCCGCGGTATCGCTCTAGCTCGGCGTCGCTCGGGTCGCCGGCGTCCGCCAGCGATCGCGAAAGCTTCGCCGCCAGTTCGACTGTGGGTACGCCGGCGTCCAACGGCTGATCCCAGGGTTCGCGGTAGTGGTGCGATAGCAGGTGCAGGCGAACGGCGTCCGGAGACGAGTCGTCGATGAGTTCGCGCACGAAGACCATGTTGCCGAGCGACTTGCTCATCTTGTGTTCGCCGCAGTAGACCATCGCCGCGTGCAGCCAGTGGTGGACGAAGAGGACGCCGGTGTAGTTCTCGCTCTGGGCGATTTCGGCGTCGTGGTGAGGGAAGACGAGGTCTTCGCCGCCGCCGTGGATGGTGATCGTCTCGCCGAGGTACTTCATGGCCATCGCCGAGCATTCGATGTGCCAGCCAGGACGTCCGGGGCCCCAGGGGGAGTCCCAGGCCGGTTCCCCATCCTTCTGCCCCTGCCAGAGCACGAAGTCCAGCGGGTCGCGCTTGAGGGGATCGGCCGGGAAGTTGCCCCGCTCGTTGGCGATCTGCAACATCGAGTCGTAGGAGTGGTTGAAGAGACGGCCGAACTTCGGGTCCTTCTTGACGTCGAAGTAGACGCTGTGTTTGTTCTCGTAGGCCACGTCTTTGTCGATCAGTCGCTCGACGATCTGCTGGATCTCCGGCATGTGGTCGGTCGCGCGCGGTGCGACGTCGGGGTCGAGGTTGCCGAGGCGGGACATCTGCTGGCGAAAGCCCGCGTACTCTTCATCGCCGAGCTCTTTCCAGTCGCGGCCGGTCTTGTTGGCGCGCAGCAGCACATCGTCGTCGATGTCCGTGACGTTCTGGACGTAGGTGACGCGGCGGCCGAGAAAGCGCAGGTAGCGGACGAGGACGTCGAAGACGACGTAAGTGAAGGCGTGGCCGAGGTGTGACGTGTCGTACGGAGTGACGCCGCAGACGTAGAGGCCGACGTCGCCGCCGGGGAGCGGTTCGACCTTGTGCGACACCGAATTGTAAAGAAGCGGTCCGAAGGCAGTCACGCGAAGTATGCTAGCGCATCGTCGGCGCGGCGGCCATGTGAGCGGCATCACATAGTGGGACAGAGCCGGGCGGTCTTCTTCCATCCTTGTCCCATGTTCCGCCATCGTCTAAAGTCCTCAGCGGACGCCGACGCGCGTCAGAGGAGGCCCCGATGAGCGAAGTGCTGGGCGTGAAGGTGGGCGACGTGGCGACTTACGAACGCACCGTTACGGCCGAGGACATCCAGAAGTTCGCGGAGGTGTCAGGCGACACGAATCCGCTGCACCGTGACCCGGAATACGCGAAGAAGACTCGCTTTGGCGAGTGCATAGCGCACGGCATGCTGAGCGCGGGGTACATCTCGGCCGTGATCGGCACGAAGCTGGCGCCGCACGCCTGCGCCGTGTATCTGAGCCAGAGCATCCGCTTCCTCCGTCCCGTTAAGATCGGCGACGCGATCAAGGCGGTGGTGGAGGTCAAGGAGCTAGACCCCGAGAAGAGCACGCTGACGTTGCAGACCGAGTGCTACAACCAGGACGGAGAGGCGGTCGTCAAGGGTGAGGCGGTGATCCTGCTGGACCCCGTCGACTGAGCGATGGCGACAGAGAAGACGAGCGGCGGCAACTTCCTCGAGGACTTCGAGGTGGGCCTCGTGATCAAACACGCCGTGCCACGCACGATTTGGGACGGTGACATGGCTCTCTACGTTGCCCTCTATGGCGACAGACGGCCACTGCACTGCGCGCGGGACTTCGCGCAGTCGCTCGGCTTCGAGCGGGAGATCGTGCACGACCTTCTCGTCTTCCATATCGTGTTCGGCCGCGCCGTGCCGGACGTCTCGCTCAATTCGCCGGCCAACCTGGGTTACGCGGAGGTCCGCTTCCTGAAGCCTGTGTACACCGGCGATACGCTGCACGCCGAGACGGAGGTCATCGGCCGGCGGGAGACGTCGCGCCCGGGGCTGGGCATCGTCTGGGTGCACACGCGCGGCTTCAACCAGCACGGCGAGACGGTGCTGCAGTTCTACCGCTGGGCGATGGTCAACAAGCGCGACCCGGCTTCCAAGATCGAGGCCGAGGAGCCGCCTGAGCTGCCCGCGCAGGTGCGCACGGAGGACTTGTACGTACCGCCCGAGCTGGACCTGACGAAGTTCGACCCAGTCGTGACCGGCTCTGAGGCGATGTGGGAGGACTACGAGCCCGGCGAGCGCATCATGCACCCGCAGGGGATGACGCTGGAGGAGGCCGAGCACCAGATGGCGACGCGGCTCTATCAGAACAACGCGCGCGTGCACTTCAACGAGGTGCTGCAGAAGAAGTCGCGGTTAGGAACGCGCATCATCTATGGCGGGCATATCATCTCGACGGCGCACGGCATCGCCTTCGATGGGCTGGAGAACGCCCTGCGGGTGCTGGCCTTCAACGCCGGCGCCCACGCCAACCCGACGGTGGCCGGCGACACGCTCTTCGCCTGGACCGAGGTGCTGGAGCGCATCGACCTGGGCCGCGACGACGCCGGCGCTCTGCGGCTGCGGCTCGTCGGCGTCAAGAACAGCGATCCGCGCGAAGAGGACGTGCCCTTACGGGTGAAAAAGGACGACGGGGGCGAGGCGTATCATCCGAACGTCGTGCTCGACCTCGACTACACAGTGCTGATGCCGAGACGGCGCTAGGCCCGGCCACGAGAGGAACTCAGGCATGCTCAAAGGTAAGAACGTCGTACTCCGCCCCGTCCGCGAGTCGGACCTGCCGTTCCTGGTGGAGAGGAACGCGGAGTTCGAGCACCGGGGCGAATGGTATCCGCACCACTACTTCTCCGAGCCGACCGTGCGCAAGGAGTTCGAGAAGGACGGCTTCTGGAGCGACGCTCACGGCATGCTGTTCATGACGGACCCGGAGAGCGGCGACGTTCTGGGCGAGATCCACTACTTCAAGACGGTGCACTACCTGAGCGAGCTTGAGATCGCCTATCGTACGTATGACCCGTCGTCGCGCCGCAAGGGCATCACGTCGGAGTCGGTCCGTATCTTGACCCGCTACCTGTTCGAGTCGATGGACGTGCGCCGCATCCGCCTCTGCATCGCCACGGACAACGCAGCCTCGCGCGGTGTGGCAGAGAAGGCCGGTTACGCCCACGAGGGTACGCAGCGGAGCGCCTGGATCAACAACGGCCGCGTGTACGACATGGAGCTGTACGCGATAACGATCGGCGACGTGCTCGGCTAGCTAGACGGGCGTCTCGACGATCTCCGTGAAGGCGGAGACGACGCGGTGCGGCCGGCCGGGGCGGCCGTCGAGGCCGGCGTTGCGCACGTCGACCCAGATGCCGTGGAGGCCGAGCCGCATGGGAGCGAGGACATCGAACTCAAGGTGATCGCCGATCGCCCACGCGTCGCCCGGAGCCACATCGAACGCCGAGAGGAGCGCCTCGAAGACGCGCCGGTCGGGCTTGCCTGCGCCGAACTCGCCTTCGATGATGATGTGGTCAAAGTAGGCGGCGAGGCCGAAGCGCTCGATCTTGGCGCGCTGCGCGTCGGCGGCGCCGTTCGTCATCATGCCGAGCCGCACACCCTGCGCGCGGAGGCGGTCGAGCGTATCGATCACACCCGGAAACATCTGAGCGCGTTCTTCGCGCAGTTGGCGGTACATCTCGGCGAGGTCGCGGGCGAGGCCGCTATCGTCGATCCCGAGTTCAGCGAACGCCAGTTCGAGGATGTGGCGCCGGACTGCGCGCAGGTCAAGCCGGCCCGTGCGGTGACGCTTAGGATCAGACCAATACCACGACGCCCGCCGGTCGATCGCGGCACGGAGGCGGTCAACGCCGACGCCTCGCAGTCGCGGCGCGACCGCTGCGCAGGCATCGTCCCAGCAGGCATCAACGTTGCTGCTGTCGTCGACGAGCGTATCGTCGAGGTCGATGAGGATAGCGCGGGGGAAGGCTTCCACATCTCGATTCTAGCGGAGGCGCGGGCGGCAGCGCAGCAATATACTGGCAACGTCAATAGGATAGGAAGGAAACGATAGTGGGGAACAGGTTCAAAGTAGGTGACCTCGAAGTGCTGGCGGTGAGCGACGGTCTTGGGGTCGCGCCCGCCACCTGGTACTTCCGTGGGACGACGGACGAGCAGTGGGAGAAACACAAGCGCTGGCTGAACCACGCCGGCCAGGTGGAGTTTCCCTTCAGCTGCTTCCTGGTCGACTCCGGCGGGCAGAAGGTGCTCATCGACACCGGCCTGGGACCGGCGAACATGTCCGGCATCACCGGCGGCGCACTGCTGGATGAGCTGGCGGCCGGTGGCGTGAAGCCTGAGGACGTCGACGTCGTGTTTCTGACGCACCTGCACGTCGATCATTGCGGAAACGTGGCGCACGACGACGGCGACGAGATGAAGGCTGTGTTCCCGAACGCGACCTATCGCTGGACGGCGGGCGAGGACGAGTTCTGGCAGGATCCTGATCCACGGGCAGCGACGCCCGGCTTCGACTGGAAGAAGATGATGGCCGCGGTGTCGGGCCGGTTGGAGATTGCGGACGACGGGGAGGTGATCGCGCCCGGGGTCAACGTCATCGCCACTCCGGGGCACACACCGGGGCACGCCTCCATCATCCTGTCGTCGCAGGGCAAGCGCGCATTCATCCTTGGCGACGCGATCTCGTGCCCCGTGCAGCTGG